>NZ_QTLM01000003.1:19589-390676 GCF_003602695.1 Bacteroides sp. AM07-18 | reverse complement strand
CAATGGAAACGTAGGCTGCCTAAGAATGTGCTTTCAGACGCGAGTGTACTTCTGACAGGATTCTATCCTAAACAATATTACCCAGAGCCACTTAGGCTGGTTAAATATTGGGATGAAGAACAAGAACGAGAATTTATATTCATAACCAATGCGATGCATATATCTGCGCTTCAAGTTGCTGAACTTTATAAAAATCGCTGGCAGGTAGAGCTGTTTTTCAAATGGCTCAAGCAGCACCTTAAAATCAAAAGATTTTGGGGAACTACAGAGAATGCTGTTCGAATACAGATATATGCTGCTATATGCGCTTACTGTTTGGTGGCAATCATTCAACACGATATGCAACTGAACAGAAGTACATATGAAGTGTTACAAATACTGAGCATCTCATTGACTGATAAGACTTATCTGAGAGACCTCTTTAATAAAACTAAATTTCAAAATGACAAAGAACTATTCGGACCAAATGGGCCAAGTTTGTTTAATTTTTAATTCGTCCCAATTTTAATGGGACACTAATGACTGAATATATATATATCAAATATCAAACTTTGATATATTAATTTCACTTGTCAGAAACCAAACACAGTTAAGCAAAAAGAAACTTTATATTAGATTTCATAACAAAGCATTCATCCGCAAATTCTAAAAGATTCTTTTTTTTCCTCAAAAAAAGTTTGAAGTTCCAATGCTATATAACTTTCCAACTTTCATAAAACAGGCTACAATCAATACTCAAAAAAGAACCAGAGGAACATTAACAGCCTCCAACAAATACTTCTGGGCGACCTTATCATCGAAAGTAAAGCCAGTGTTCACATCAGGAAAGACTTTCTTTCCAGCTATTTGCAATGTACACAAAAGCTGTTTAGCAAACAACGTATCTTTATAAATAGCATGATGATGATGCCACATAAAAATGTCACAATCAGTCAACTGGTCAATAATATCATATTTATAGGCATCAACCACCTTATATGGAATATGATTATCCCGACAATATTCAATCCAAGCATCCGAAAAAGAGCCTATTCTATGATGTATTGCAATTTTCATAAACAGTTGTCTTTATAACCTTCCATCAACAGCCGTCTTATCAAACACACCTTTCACATCAAACAAAATAAATGGTTCTTTTAGAAGATGATCCAACTGCAGATGGAGAAATTCTTTATGTGCCACAGCCAAAATTACAGCATCAAACTTCTCTTTCGGCAATTCATTTACAGCCTCAATGCTATACTCATTCTTCACCACTTTAGGATTAGCCCATGGATCATATACTGTGATATTCACATTATATTCTTTCAGTGAATTATAGATATCAATCACTTTCGTATTGCGAACATCCGGACAATTCTCTTTGAATGTAAAGCCAAGTATCAATATGTTAGAATTTAATACCTGGATACCTTTCTTCAGCATCAACTTCACTACTTGATTGGCTACATATTCTCCCATGCCGTCATTCATACGACGACCGGCAAGAATAATTTCCGGATTATATCCAAAGGTTTGTGCACACTGAGCCAAATAATAAGGATCAACACCTATACAATGACCACCTACCAAACCCGGCTTAAACGGCAAGAAATTCCATTTTGTACTTGCAGCTTCAAGCACATCCTGCGTGTCAATACCCATACGGGTAAATATTTTAGAAAGTTCATTAACGAAGGCAATATTAATATCGCGTTGAGAATTCTCAATAACCTTTGCAGCTTCTGCCACTTTCATCGTAGGAGCCAAATGAGTACCTGCCGTAATAACCGAGGCATATATCTCATTCACTTTCTTACCTATCTCAGGAGTAGAGCCGGAAGTTACTTTCTTAATCTTCTCCACTGTATGCAATTTGTCTCCCGGATTAATGCGTTCAGGTGAATAACCTGCAAAAAAATCAATATTAAATCTCAAACCGGACACTTTCTCTACCACCGGAATACATTCATCTTCAGTTACGCCTGGATATACCGTTGATTCGTAAACTACGATGTCCCCTTTTGAAATCACCTTACCCACGGTAGTACTTGCCCCATAAAGAGGAGTCAAGTCAGGATTGTGGTTCTTGTCTACAGGAGTAGGAACGGCCACCACATAAAAATTACAATCACGAATATCTTCAATATCAGCTGTACAAATAAATCCGTTGGCTATGGCTGACTGCAATAATTCATCCGATACTTCCAGCGTAGCATCATGCCCTTTCATTAACGCATCTACCCGTGCCTGATTCATATCAAACCCTACTGTTTTGTATTTTGTAGAGAACAAACGGGCCAAAGGAAGCCCTACATAACCGAGTCCGATTACGGCAATTTTTACTTCATTCATACCTATGAATAATTTTGTTTAGTTAATAGAAGATTAAATATTATTCCAATACCACAGCACAGCCCCTTTCAACCCTTCGCGCATATTGAATTTAGGATTATATCCCAATAATTTTTTAGCCTTATCAATGCAAGCCAATGAATGAGGAATATCTCCTAAACGGTTAGGGCCATGCAGTATTTCAATATTTGCAATTTCTGAATCGAACTCACTCAAAAATTCTTTCAAATAATCTACTAATTGATTCAGAGTTGTACGCTCACCATAAGCAGTATTATAAACTTGGTTGACTGCTTCAGGATTAGTAGTAGTCATGGCAAGCATATTCATTTGGATGACATTATCTATGTAAGTGAAATCACGGCTGTACTCACCATCCCCATTAATAATCGGACTCTCATGAGCCATCAATTTCTTTACAAATAGAGGAATAACAGCAGCATAAGCCCCAAACGGGTCTTGACGACGGCCGAAAACATTGAAATAGCGCAAGCCTATGCACTCCATACCGTATGTGCGAGCAAACACATCCGCATACAGTTCATCCACATATTTAGTAATGGCATAAGGTGACAAAGGCTTACCGATTACATCTTCCACTTTAGGTAGAGATTTGCTATCACCATAAGTAGATGAACTGGCCGCATACATAAAGCGTTTCACTCCGGCATCACGGGCAGCAACCAGCATATTCAGGAAACCACCGATATTGACTTCATTCGTCGTTAACGGATCCTTAATAGAACGTGGAACTGATCCAAGAGCAGCCTCATGTAATACATAATCCACTCCTTCCACTGCCTTTTGACAATCGGATATATTACGTATATCTCCAACTATCAGTCTAAAAGTTTGCGGATACTGATTTAATAAAGGAAGAAGATTTTCTATTTTTCCGGTAGCAAAATTGTCCAGACAGACAACGTGATAATCGTGAGCAAGCAAATGCTCACAAAGGTTGGAACCGATAAAGCCGGCTCCACCTGTTACTAAAACTGTTTGCATATATCTATATTATTCAAAATCAATCTTCAACTTCCTCAAACGGATAAGGATTCTCCTCAATATTCCTCAACTCCTTCACCAACTCCACTTGCTCTGCCGTCATGACTTCCTTACCCCAACCATCTATAATAGCATGAGCTTCCTGAAGCAAAGATTCCTCATAAACCTCGCCATACGTATAAGCCAACAAGCGGACTTTGAGCAAAGAAGCCGGAAGCCGACCCAAAACCTCACAAGCACGATTCAAGGCAGTCTGTTTCTTTTGCTCCTTATCCCCATCATCATAGATGGTAGCATTATACCCCATCAAAAGAGCCAGACATATATTCGCCTCCTCTGCAACATCGGAACTTTGAGCAGAAAAAAGAGAATCGGACTTAACAAGCACTTCCTTATTCAACCGGCAAAAAGTGTCGGAATAGACCGGATTACCGTCCATACCAAGATACATCAGCTCATGAGCTGCATGCTGAAGCTCAAGAGCACGGGAAGTTAAATCATTCATTATTATGATATATGATTAAAATATAAGATTATACTTATTTAGAAGTCACCCGATTATTTTCAGATAGGATTTGGGGACTTTGACACTTGCAGTCAAAAGGTCTTTAATGCGGATAACAACATATGTTTTATTGGCTTCGACGGCAACCTCACCTTCAATACCACTGAGTTCGCCTTTGATAACTTTTACTTTATGCCCAACAGTAAGAATTTCGCTATCAAGACTGACACCGTCAGGATTCAAATCCATTACGAACATAAAGTCCTCCATTTGCTTATCCGGTACCACTAGCATGGAATGTGTAGCAAGGTCTTTCATATAAAAAAGGGGGACATTATAGATGTTGGATATATCGCAGGCTGTCTGCTTGGTGGAATGAACAAATACCAAATTGCGGATTACCGGAACTTCGCTACGCTTACGCCGATACTTCAATTGAGAAATGACAAAGCGCGTGGGGAGATAATAGTCAAGCTCCAAATGCTCTTCCGATTTAAGTCGGTCCAAAGATTTCCGGACTGTGAATTCCTGCTTGTCACGGGTGCGAGCCGCAAACCAATATTTCTGTTGTTCAGTCACTTAGAAATTTTCTTTCGAATGAATTAGCTCAGT
This sequence comes from Bacteroides sp. AM07-18, assembly GCF_003602695.1. Taxonomy (NCBI): domain Bacteria; kingdom Pseudomonadati; phylum Bacteroidota; class Bacteroidia; order Bacteroidales; family Bacteroidaceae; genus Bacteroides; species Bacteroides sp. AM07-18. The sequence continues at coordinate 386,220 of NZ_QTLM01000003.1, read as the reverse complement.
TCCGGGTGCGCTTCGCGGTTTGAACGAGACATTTTCCCACCCAAACCGTATTGTACACTTTTGCAATGATAATAAGCTATTAAAGAAGATATTAGACTCATAAAAGTGTCCAATAAACGTTCGTTTAATGAACGCAAAGATAAGCTGTATTTTTTGAACTAACAAAATGTTTAATAAAAATATTCCCAAAGTGATTTCTGTTTCATATTAATATATTGAATTGCAGCAGTGTACGTCTAACATTTAACATATTAAAGTTCTGTTCCTTTTTAACTTTTATGCCTCTACTTATTTTCTTAAAAATAGACGTTTATTAAACGAACGTTTAAAAAACACCTCATCATTTCCAATATATCATTCTACATTCCAACATCTTACCCTCATAAATGCATTATTGAAGTTTCGTAAATATACCTACTGATAAATGGGAATTTATCGCACAGAACGCAAGTGAAATAAAAGCCCACTTCCATAACCTATGGAGAGAGTGAAAGCCCATGGATTTCTATCTAAAACAAAAGCATTACTTTACTTTTCGCCCTTTGTTTGTCCACTGTTGCATAGGGAATTAATAACGCCTAACGGCCATGAACAGCTCTGCTAATGGCCATGAAGCAATCGTTTAACGACCATAAGCAGGGTTGTTCATGGCCGTTAGGCGTCACTAACTCCAAGGCTTTTACAGATGAAGTACGTAGCCCGCGCCTATTGCGCACAAGGTGCAAACGTATTGTACAGCAACTTAAAAGACATCAGACTCCACTATTCATAGTCGGGCAAACTCGAAAATGCAGGAAAACTACACTGACCGATTTATGTAACCCACGCGCGGTATTATGTTAAAGGATAATAAGTTACGACAAAACTCAGGCGTTTTTGGCAGGTGGAAGCAAATTTTGCTTCCACCTTTTCAAGTTGCTTCCACCGCAGGGTAAATGCCGATGGATAGGGAGATACAGGAGATGGGTGGAAGTGTGGAAGCAAAGCAGATGCAAATTTATGTTTCAGCAACACGCCTTAAGTTTTAAAAAAGATGTAGTACAAAGGCATAAAATATAATAAGTGTTACAAATACACACTTTATGCCCCGATACTCTTGCAAATGTCGAAAAAGTCCGTACCTTTGCAATGTGTTTTTCATAGTATTAGATTTAAGGTTAACAAAGGTTGGAGTACAGCGGTACTCCTTTTTTTATGCCCATACGTACCGTCCCGGTTCTCCAATAAAATTTTCACGTAAAATGCAAGGCAACTTTTTATATCCATTTAGTTTTTGGCTATCTTTGCACTGCTTTTGGTGGGCATAGGCACGCATAAAGCAGCTTAACTAACAATAAATCAATAATTAAAAACAGAAAATTATGGCAATGCATACATGGTTTGAATGTAAGATCCGTTACGAGAAAACAATGGAAAATGGAATGAACAAGAAGGTGACCGAACCGTATTTGGTGGATGCCCTCAGTTTTACGGAAGCGGAAGCACGCATCATCGAAGAGATGACGCCGTTCATTTCGGGAGAGTTCACCGTATCGGACATCAAACGTGCCAACTATAGCGAATTGTTCCCCAGCGAAGAGGAAGCTGCCGACCGCTGGTTTAAATGTAAGCTGGTCTTCATCACACTGGACGAGAAAAGCGGTGCGGAAAAGAAAACCTCTACCCAGGTATTGGTGCAGGCTGCCGACCTGCGTGATGCAGTGAAGAAACTGGATGAGGGCATGAAAGGCACAATGGCTGACTACCAGATAGCATCTGTAGCGGAAACAGCAATCATGGATGTATATCCGTACAGTGCAGAGCCTGACGACAAACCGGAAGTTTAATTTAAGTTATGAGTTATAAGTTATGAGTTATTATTGCGACCCATAACTTATAACTCATAACTCATAACTCAAAAAAAAGATGATTGCAGAGAATTTAAAACAAGTACTGAGCGAACTGCCTGAAAAGGTACGGCTGGTGGCTGTTTCCAAATTTCACCCCAACGAGGCGATAGAAGAAGCGTATCGTGCCGGCCAGCGTGTGTTCGGAGAAAGTAAGGTGCAGGAAATGACCGCCAAATACGAAAGTCTGCCCAAAGACATAGAATGGCATTTCATCGGGCATCTGCAAACAAACAAAATAAAATATATCGTTCCTTACGTAGCGCTGATTCATGGCATAGACTCCTACAAGCTGTTGGCCGAGGTGGACAAGCAGGCTGCCAAAGCCGGAAAAACCGTCAACTGCCTGCTACAGCTGCACATTGCCCGGGAAGAGACCAAGTTTGGATTCAGCTTTGACGAATGCCGGGAAATGCTGGCAGCCGGTGAATGGAGAGAGCTCAAGCATATCCGGATATGCGGATTGATGGGCATGGCCACAAATACGGACAATGACGAACAAATCAAAACAGAGTTTTGTTCTTTAAGTAGCTTCTTCAATGAAGTGAAAGCCAAGTGGTTTGCCGATGCAGAGTCATTCCGGGAACTGTCCATGGGAATGTCTCACGATTACCACGAAGCCATTGCAGCCGGGAGCACCTTGATACGTGTAGGAAGCAAGATTTTTGGAGAAAGAAACTATTAACCATAAAAAATCATTATCATGGCAACATTAGAAACTACTTTTGCAGGGCTGAAACTCAGAAACCCCATTATCGTCAGCAGCTCCGGACTGACAGACAGTGCCGCCAAGAACCAGAAACTATCTGAGGCCGGTGCAGGTGCCATTGTGCTAAAATCACTCTTTGAAGAGCAAATCATGATGGAGGCTGACTGGATGGGAGACCCGAATATGTATCCCGAAGGCAGTGACTATCTTGTAGGATATATCCGTGAACATAAGTTAGGCGAATATCTGAACTTGATTAAGGAAAGCAAAAAGGTTTGCAACATCCCCATCATAGCCAGCATCAACTGCTATCAGAATGCCGACTGGGTGGAATTTGCCGCCAAAATAGAAGAAGCCGGCGCAGACGCACTGGAAATCAATATCCTTGCACTGCAGACGGATGTACAGTATACATATGGAACCTTCGAGCAACGCCACATCGACATTCTGAGCCACATCAAGAAGACGGTCAAGATACCCGTCATCATGAAGCTGGGCGACAACCTGACCAATCCGATAGCTCTGATAGACCAACTGTACGCCAACGGCGCCGCCGCAGTAGTGCTGTTCAACCGCTTCTACCAGCCGGACATCAACATTGAGAAAATGATACAAGTATCCGGCAACGTATTCAGCAACGAAGCCGATTTGTCTAAAGCCCTGCGCTGGATAGGCATCGCTTCGGCAGCCGTAAACAAGCTGGACTATGCCGCTTCCGGTGGTATCCACTCGCCCGAAGGCGTTGTCAAGGCAATATTAGCAGGTGCTTCGGCCGTAGAGATATGCAGTGTGCTTTATCAGAATTCAGCTACCATCATTGAAGAATACATCCGCTTCCTCAACTTGTGGATGGACCGCAAAGGTATGGAAACCATCAGCCAGTTCAAAGGTATTCTGAACGTAAACGACCCGAAGGGAGTCAATACCTTCGAACGTACACAGTTCTTGAAATACTTCTCTTCACATGAATGAGACAAAAGACTGACAAGAAGACAATAAAATTGAAAGGGTGATAACACTACAATGACGTTATCACCCTTTCATTTTATACTATACCGCTATCTTTTTATTTCTTCTTATCCAGCGCCTCAAAGCAGGAATTCTTGCTCACGAACTCCGGAACAATATCCTTCATGGCAGCAACAATTTTCATCTGGTCATAGGTGTAACTTACATCAATCAGTTTCTGAATACGCTCCTTCACCTCGTCATAGTCATACTCACGCACCGTAGCAATCATAATCTTCTCATGATAGGTGGGCTTTGTAAGCTCCTTCACATTCAAGAGTTCTTCGTAGAGCTTCTCGCCATGACGGAGACCGGTAAATTCAATCTTCACATCCGTACGTCCGGAAAGGCTGATCATACGCTTGGCAAGGTCCACAATCTTCACCGGCTTACCCATGTCGAAGATGTAGATTTCACCGCCGTTGCCCATACTGCCGGCCTCAAGAACAAGGCGGCAAGCTTCGGGAATGGTCATGAAGTAACGGATTATCTCAGGATGGGTCACTGTCACCGGGCCGCCACGCTGAATCTGGTCGCGGAAACGGGGAATGACAGAACCGTTGGAACCCAGCACATTGCCGAAACGCGTAGTGATGAACTGAGTGGCATGGCCTCCCTCCTTCTGCAACTTCTTCGCAAGAGACTGCACATAAATCTCGCAAATACGCTTGGAACAGCCCATCACGTTTGTAGGGTTAACAGCCTTGTCCGTAGAAATCATCACAAACTTCTCGGCACCGTATTTCACGGCAAGATCGGCAACGGTGCGCGTACCGAATACGTTCACCTGGATGGACTCGGAAACGTTGTCCTCCATCATCGGTACATGCTTGTAGGCAGCCGCATGGAAAATATACTGGGGCTTGAACTCCTTGAAGATGTCCTCCATGCGCGTGGCATTGGAGATGTCGGCTATGATGGTCTCGGCATCGATGTCGCGCCAACGGTCCTGAAGTTCCAGACGGATGTCGTGCAGAGGGGTCTCGGCCTGGTCCACTAAAATAAGTTTATAGGGATTGAACGAAGCCACCTGGCGCATGATTTCGCTACCGATGGAGCCGGCGGCGCCCGTAATCATCACACGCTTGCCCTCCAGATGAGAGGCAACCTTATGGATATCTATCTCGATGGGATTGCGCTGAAGCAAGTCCTCAATCTGAATTTCCTTCAACTGTGTGCGGCTCAGCGCCTGACCGTTCCACTCGCTCAAAGGAGGCGCGGTCATCAGTTTGATGTTGTGCACCAGCAGGCGGTCAGCCATGTCGGACTTCTTCAGTTCCTCCATCTTGGCAGGAGAAATGATGATGGTCTGCACATCGCGGTCGTTCAGCACATCAATCAGCGTATCATCGTTGGGGAACACCCTGACACCCATCATCACCTTGTTGATAAGCTCAGGTTCGTCCGCAATGAATCCGCGCAGACGGTAGTGGTTGCGCAGATTGACACGCAATGCCTTGGCAATGTTGACCCCGGCTTCCTTGGCACCGTAAATGAACACATTGGCACTATGGGTGCCGTCGAAGTTCAGCGCCTCGAAGAAAGTCTTGACAATCACACGGGAGCATGCCATCATGGCAAAGCTGATGATATAGGACATGAACAGCACGCTGACCGGAGCCAGGTTGAACTCCAAATAGCTTTCCGTCAGGACGCTCGTTATCATCAGCAGTGCATACGACACCGTCAATGACACAAAAATGCGCATGATATCCACAAAGGAGGAAAAGCGCAACACATTGGAATACGTACGGAAAACACGGAAGAAAATCAAGTTGACAACAACCGTCCATAAAATGGTCTTGTCAATGGTAGAGGATTCCAAAAAAATGCTTCTGAAATCATATCGGAGAGCATAGGCCAACAGACTGGATATGACGATGATAAATACGTCAATTAATAGAATAGTCCATATCGGAAGCACTTTCGCGGAAAGATACCGATGAAAAAAATTTCGCTTCATTTCGCTTGACAGTTTTGTTTTAGGCGAGGCAAAGATACACTATTTTAGTCAAAACGGACAAGAAATCGATAAAAAAATGTTATAATAATTATTTATCGTCTATAAAGAAACTATCCCGCCTCCCTCGTTTTAACAGTTGGAAAGCGGGATGGAAATAATTTTACCCCAGAAAATGCGGTATCCGCTACATCAGATTACTTGCCAACTCGCTCAACTGGCTACGCTCCCCTTTCACCAGATTGACATGGGCAAACAAATTCTGGTCCCTCATGCGGTCTATCATATAAACAAGCCCATTGGACTGACTGTCCAGATAGGGTTGGTCTATCTGCTGAATATCACCGGTAAACACCATTTTTGTGCCTTCACCGGCACGGGTGATGATGGTCTTAATCTCATGCGGAGTCAGGTTTTGGGCTTCATCAATAATACAGTAGGTCTCGCTCAAACTGCGCCCGCGGATAAAGGCTAATGCCTCGATGACCAATTGTTCACTTTTTTGCATATCCTCCAAGCGTTTCACTTCAGAGGAATTGGCAGCGAACTGATGCTTGATTACATTCAAATTATCGAACAAAGGCTGCATGTAAGGAGCCACTTTCTCATTGGCATCACCGGGAAGGAATCCAAGGTCTTTATTGGATAGGGCCACGATGGGACGTGCCAGGAGAATCTGCTTGTAGTCGGTAAGTTTTCCCAATGCGGCGGCCAATGCCAGCAGGGTCTTGCCGGTTCCCGCCTTGCCGGTCAGGGCAACCAACTTGATGTTCGGGTCGTTCAGCACCTCAAAAGCAAAGCTCTGCTCGGCATTGCGCGGCTCAATGCCATAATTCTTTGTCTTGTGGACCCGGCAAATCGAATGGGCAAAGGGATTATAACGCGCAAGCACACTGCTGCGGTCACTCTTCAGCACAAAACATTCGTTGGGACGAATGATGTCCTTAAAATCGAACTCGTTGATGTCCAGTCCTTCTTTGGAAGAATAAATGCGATCTATCAGCGCAGGGTCAATACCCTCGAACACTTCATTCGACTTTTCGAATATATCCACATTGATTACCTTATCATTGATGTAGTCTTCGCACAGCAGACCGATGGAACGCGCCTTCATGCGCAGATTCACGTCTTTCGTGACAAGGATGGTTTTCATTTTAGGCTTTTTGGTGGAAAGCCAGTCCACTACCGACAGAATCTGATGGTCGGGGATGCGTTCGGGAAAGGAATCACGTACCCGGGGAGAGTCCACCATGCCTGCCACCACAAACAGACGGCCCAAGCCCTCTCCCAATGGCGCCCCTTTGGTGAACAGATTGTCATCGGTAATCAAATCTAGCTCACGGACAAACTCACGCGCATTGAAATTAATCTGCTCATTACCTTTCTTGAATTTGTCCAGTTCTTCAAGGACTACGATGGGAAGATAAATGTCATTCTCTTGAAAATTCTTCAAACAGTTATAATCGTGAAGAATCACATTCGTATCAATCACAAAATTTTTCTTAGCTCCCATACACGTTAGATTTAAATTGTTAATACCTTTGCATAAGCTTAAGATAAGCTACACTGCAAGCAATTTCAAGCAAGCTTGATTGCGTTCGGTCTGCATTATCTTTGTCGCTTTTAAAGATAACAAATTAATAGGGAGAAAGGATTGCTTCTCCGTTAAATATTATAAAAGATGGATTATCAGGACACTTTAACTTACTTATATAACAGTGTGCCCATGTTTCAGCAAGTGGGCGGCTCAGCATACAAGGAAGGATTGGAAAACACTCTGACCCTGGACGCACACTTCGAACATCCCCACCGCAGTTTCCGCAGCATTCATGTGGCCGGTACCAATGGAAAGGGTTCCTGCTCGCATACGCTTGCCGCCATACTGCAAGAGGCAGGATACAGGGTCGGGCTCTATACCTCGCCCCATCTGGTGGATTTCCGGGAGCGCATCCGGATTAACGGACAGCCTATACCCGAGGAATACGTCATCCGTTTTGTAGAGCAGGAACGTGGCTTCTTCGAACCCCTCCATCCCTCTTTCTTTGAGCTGACCACCGCCATGGCCTTCCGCTACTTTGCCGATGAAAAGGTGGATGTAGCCGTAATCGAGGTGGGACTAGGCGGACGCCTGGACTGTACCAATATCATCCGTCCGGATGTATGCATCATCACCAACATCAGTTTTGACCATACCCAATTCCTGGGGGACACCTTGGCAAAAATCGCAGGAGAGAAGGCAGGAATCATTAAAAGCGGTATCCCCGTTGTAATCGGCGAGACCACTCCCGAAACGAAACCGGTATTTCTGGAAAAAGCACAGACAACGGGTGCTCCCATCTACTTTGCCGAGGAGAATGACCGTGAAGACTATCCCGGAATAGAATACGAACTGAAAGGGCTCTACCAGCAGAAAAATGCCCGGACCATCCTCACCGCCCTCCCGCTACTGAAAGAAGCCGGCTACCGGCTGGACGGACAAGCAGTGCGCAGTGGCTTTGCCCGTGTGGTGGAACTGACAGGCTTGATGGGACGCTGGCAAAAACTGCAGGAGTCGCCCACCCTGATTTGTGACACCGGCCACAATGTGGGAGGCATCACCTACATTACAGAACAACTGAAACAGCAGGCTTACCGCCAGCTACACATCATCATAGGCATGGTGAATGACAAGGATATACGGGGGGTACTGGCCCTGCTGCCCCGGGAAGCGACCTACTACTTCACCAAAGCCAGCGTGAAGCGAGCATTGCCCGAAAGCGAACTACAGGAGCTTGCCGAAGCAGCAGGTCTGGAAGGACATTGCTATCCTGATGTACCTGCCGCCGTGCGGGCCGCACAAGAAAAAAGCCTCCCGGAAGATTTCATCTTCGTGGGAGGCAGCAGTTTCATTGTGGCCGACTTGTTAGCGAACCGCGATGCACTCAATCTCTACTAAGGCATCTTTGGGCAACGCCTTCACTGCCACAGCCGAACGTGCCGGGAAAGCACCGTCAAAATAAGTGGCATATACCTTGTTCATATCAGCGAACAAGGACATGTCTGCCAGGAAAACAGTTGTCTTCACAATATTCGCCATACCCAGCCCTGCCTCTTCCAGGATATGCTTTATATTCTCCAAGGACTGGCGAGCTTGCGCTTCCGCACCTTCAGCCATCACTCCGGTAGCTGCGTCAATAGGCAACTGACCTGATACAAATACCATTCCACTGGCTTCGATAGCCTGGCTATAAGGGCCTATGGCGCCCGGTGCCTTCTGGCTGCAAATCACTTTCTTCATGATTGTCAAAGTTTGTTTTTATTAATAATCGAGTCTATTTTCTTTTTTGAAATAAAAAAAATCCGAAGTATATGCAGTATTCCGGAAATCCACGCATTTTATAAATAAAACAACGTAATTTCACTCATAACCTGTTATACCTAGACTTAACTCATTTAACACGGGGGAGTTCCCCAAAACAGAGGCTCTGCTTGCGAAAGCAGAGCCTTTATTCTATCCCATCCCTTTACTTGCAATGCTTCTCAATCAAAGCATCCACATTGGGGTCACCCAATTCCTTTGCCTTGGCAAAGCTGGCACAAGCTTCCTTGTCCTTCTTCATCTGCAGCTGGGCGATACCCATCAGACGGTAGGCCTCGGCATACTTAGGGTCTTTCTCCAGAGCAGCCTTCAGCACATTCAACGCCTCTTCGTAACGTCCCACGCGAAGATTCACCACTGCCAGTTCGGCACGGTAAGTCAAATCCTCCGGATTCAGTTCGATGGCTTTCGCCATATCGTCCAGCGCACACTGGTACTGCTTGGCCTTCAAAGCAGCCTGCTCACGGTAATAGTAGAACATGTCGTTCACTTTACCGTTCACGGCATTGTAATAGGCGTCATAATCCAGCATGGCATTACGCGCCTGGTCTGCATTCATACGGGCTTGGGCACGCTCCAGCAAGTAAGGGGCGGCTTCCTCCGTATAGGGCTGGGTAAAGCGGGCCACACAACTGTCCATCAGAGCCAGTACCTCCTCGGCAGGCGCCTGCATCAATTCCTTGGTCTTGGCGGCACTGAAGAAGGTAGCCGGAGAGGCCAGAATGGTCTTATTCACTTTATCATAGCTGGTAAATGCCGACGGATAGTCCTGCTTGGCAAACTGGATGTCACCCTCCAACTGGACATAAACCGGAAGCTCGTCAATGGCTATCGCTTTCCGTACCTCGTCCAAAGCCTTGTCGAGCGACCAGTCCTTATAAACTTTCTCGGGCTTGCCCAATGCATAATTATAGATTATCTTGGCCCGATTGTAATACACATCATCTTTCTTTGCGGCAACCTCCAAAGCCTTATCCATATCTGCGGCGACCTTATCCATGGAAGCATCTTCACGGGACATGAACAGATGCTGGGAAGCGCGGCGCAGATAACCGTCGGCACTGGCAGGATATTGTGCAATGAAATCGTTCAGAGTCTCCATATACTTCTCCGGAGACAGTTGGGAAGAAGCCATGTAGAGGAACACCAAAGCCTGCTCTTCGGTATCGGGCAATGCCTTCTTAATACCGATGCCCTTCAATGACATATCTCCATAAGACAATGCGGAGATATTCTGCGACATGGCGAAATTGGCATCAATGGCATAGCAGATGGTAGCCGTGTCTTGTCCGGAGGACTTCTGCGCAAGGCCGAAGACCTGCCCGTCCACAGTCATCAGCGGACAACTCACCATCTTGTCCTTCAAACGCATATCAAGTGTATAATAGGAATAGTTACCGGAAATCTTATCAGCTTCCTTTACTTTCCCGGCAGTGAAGGAACGGTCCTTCTGGGTGGAATAAGGCAGCAGATATACATCCGCACCGGCAGCCGGAGCCACAGCAGCCAAAGTGAGTGCCGTGACTTTCTTTCCGGGGATGCCGACACGGAACTTGACAACATCGTACATGTCATCGGCCCCCATAATGGCCTCCACCGGCATCTGTGCCCCGTCCGAGCTCATCACAACGGCGCGCCGGGCACCTTTGAACAAGGTGTAGTCAGAAAGCGCAACGCCATCTTCAGTGACAAAAAAGCCGTTTCCAGTATTCAGTATCTTATCGTTCTGGTCGTAGGTCACCACCGAAAAAACGGCACGTTTGGCTTTGTCTACCCACTTCGGGGCTTGTGCCACACTCCACTGAGCCAATAAACAGAGAGTGAGCATCAACAGCAATTTCTTTTTCATATCTTAGTTGGTTCTTTGTTTTACCGCTTCATAAATCAAAATGCCGGCTGCAACGGAAACATTGAGGGACTCGATGGTTCCCAACATGGGAATCTTCACCCACTCGTCACACAACGCCAGGTTGTCATAGGACACCCCCTTGTCTTCGGCACCCATAATGATGCACATCGGACCGGTATAGTCGGCTTTGGTATAGTCGTAATCGCCTTTCTCCGTGGCTGCCACGATATGGAAACCACTATTCTTGAGGAATTGCAGGGTCTCTTTCAGGCTGTGTTCGCGGCAAACGGGCAAAGTGTGCAAGGCTCCTGCCGAAGTTTTCATGGCATCTGCGTTGACTGATACACTGTTCCGTGCAGGGATAATCACGGCATCTACCGCCGCACACTCGCAAGTACGGGCAATGGCGCCGAAATTGCGGACATCCGTGATGCCGTCGAGCATCACAAACAGAGGATTCTTGCCCTGCTCGAAAAGGAAAGGTACCAAGTCCTCCGTCTTCTGGTAAGTGACTGAAGAGATGAAGGCAATCACTCCCTGGTGATTCTTACGCGTCACGCGGTTGATGCGTTCCACCGGAACGCGCTGTACCGGTATCAAAGTCCCTTTCAAGACAGCGAACAGCTCTTTTGACAAATCACTCTGAATGTCCTTCTTTACCAATATCTTGTCTATCTCTTTTCCTGCCTGAATGGCTTCTATCACGGCACGGACGCCGAAAATCATTTCACTGTTATCAACCATATATGGGTATTTACTATTTGACGATTTACTATTTACTATTTGATACTTCCAGCAATGCTCTGGCATTGTTCAGTGCGGCTTCGGTCAGCTTAGCGCCACTCAGCATATGGGCTATTTCTTCCACACGTTCATCGTCGGTCAGACGACGGATGTGACTGTTTGTTTCCGTCTCGTTGTCCTGCTTGTACACCTTATAATGGGCGCGTCCGCGGGCAGCAATCTGGGGCAGATGGGTGATACTGATTACCTGGCGGTCCTGCTCGCCCATCTCCTGCATGATATCCGCCATGCGGTCGGCTATCTCGCCGGAGACTCCGGTATCTATTTCGTCGAATACAATGGTAGGAAGCTTGACGGCACCGGCTATCATTGCTTTGATGGAGAGCATGACGCGGGCTATTTCACCACCCGAAGCTACGGAGGAGACGCTTTGCAATGCCCCGTTCTTATTCGCGGAAAACAAGAAGTTCACAGTATCCGCCCCGTGTATGCCCGGCTCTTTGCGGGCACCTATCTCTACCTGGAAACGGACATTGGGCATGCCCAACGGAACCAGCCGCGCAGCCATCTGCTTCTCCACTTCACGGGCAGCGGCAGTACGCGCCTTGGTGAGGACGGCAGCCTGCTTTTTCACCTTATTATATAAAGCGTCGCAACGCGCTTTCAGTTCCTCGATGTGCTCGTCGGACGAAGTGATGGCTGAGAGTTTGGCGGCGTATTCATCCGTCAGCGCCAGAAGTTCACCGACAGTGGAAACGCGGTGCTTCTGTTGGAGCGTATAAATCAAGTTCAGACGTTCGTTCACTTCATCCAGACGTTCGGGGTTGAACTCTATTTCATCCTCCTTACCCGACACTTCCTGCGAAATATCCTTCAACTCGATATAAGTGCTTTCCATGCGTTCGGCAAGTTCCCCGGCAACCGGATAAACCCTCTGCAGGCCGAGCATCGTATTCAGGCATTCCTTCAGCCCGGACAACAAGCCTCCTTCGTCCGAGTAGAGCGTCTGCCCTACCCGATAGAGTCCGGCCTTTATCTCTTCCGCATGGCTCAGCGTATCTGCCTCTTGCTCCAGCTCCTCCTGCTCACCGGCAGACAAGTGTGCCTCTTCCAACTGTTCCAGTTGGAAACGGATATAGTCTTCGTCCGACTTATCCTGATTGGCACGGGCAACAAGGGCCTCCAAATCCTGCTGTGCCTGCTTCCATGCTCCGAAGATATGCTGGTAAGCAGACAAGGCCTCTTCGTTATGCGACAAGATGTCCAGTACATTCAACTGAAATCCTTCCTTGTTCAGCAATAGGTTCTGATGCTGGGAATGCACGTCAATCAGCTGTTCTCCCAACTCCTTCATCTGAACCAATGAAGCAGGCGTGTCATTGATGAATGCCCGGCTCTTGCCCGAAGCGGACACCTCGCGGCGCAGGATGCATTCTTCCTCGTACTCCAACTCATTCTCCTCAAAGAAAGGCTGCATACCGTAAGCGGAAATATCAAAACGGGCCTCGATAATGCACTTCGAAGCTCCTACACGAATGGCTTTCACATCGGCACGCTGTCCCAGCAGCAGACCGATGGCACCCAGAATAATGGATTTTCCAGCACCGGTCTCACCCGTTATCACCGAGAAACCGCTGCTGAAGCTGATATCGAGCTTTTCAATAAGCGCATAATTCTGTATGTAAAGCGAACGCAACATAAGGATATTGACGATTTGACGATTTACTATTTACTATTTAAATCTTTCACCAGACGGTCTACGATGTCGGCAGCCACTTCGGCTTTGGACTTCAAGGGGTAGTCCGTCTTTCCCTGGTGGTCTATGATACTGATTTTATTGGTATCGCAACGAAAACCGGCTCCCTTGTCGTTCAGGGAGTTCAGCACGATGAAGTCCAGATTCTTGCGGTTGAGCTTGTCTTCCGCATTCATCTGCTCGTTATGAGTCTCAAGGGCAAAGCCTACGAGGAGGCGCCGTTGGTGCTCTGTATCGTTCTTCAGATTGCCTAAGAAAGCGGCTATGTCGCGAGTAGGTTTCAAGTTCAAACTCATCTCCCCGGTCTTTTCACGCTTGATTTTCTCATCCGCCACTTGTTCGGGGGTGTAGTCTGCCACGGCAGCCGTCAAGATGGCGGCATCGGCATGGACAAAGGCGGCGGATGCAGCCTCGAACATCTCCTGCGCCGACTCTACCGCATGGTACTGGTGCATCGGGAAGTAAGTGCCTTGCTGCACCGGACCGGCAATCAGTATCACCTTGGCCCCTCTGGCGGTACATTCATCTGCCAGGGCAAGTCCCATCTTGCCGGAAGAATAGTTGCCGATGAAGCGCACCGGGTCTATCTTCTCATAAGTAGGTCCTGCGGTTATCATCACTGTCTTGCCCACCAGGTCGCCATCTTTGGCAGCAAAGTACATTTCCAGGTGGCGGATGATATTCTCCGGCTCCTCCATACGGCCTTTCCCCACCAGATGGCTGGCGAGTTCTCCCGTAGCAGGTTCTATGATGTGGTTTCCATAAGAGCGGAGTGTATCCAGATTCTTTTGGGTGGAAGGATGGGCATACATGTCCAGGTCCATGGCAGGCGCCACAAACACCGGAGCTTTGGCGGAAAGATAGGTGGTAATCAGCATATTGTCTGCCACGCCATTCGCCATCTTGCCGATGGTGGAAGCCGTAGCCGGGGCTATCAGCATGGCATCTGCCCACAGACCGAGGTCCACATGGCTGTTCCAGGTACCATCGCGTTGGGCAAAGAACTCACTGATAACCGGTTTGCTGGTCAGGGCAGAGAGCGTGATAGGGGTAATAAATTCTTTTCCGGCAGGCGTAATGACCACCTGCACCTCTGCACCACGCTTAATCAGTCCGCGAATAATATAGCATGCTTTATAGGCGGCAATGCTGCCCGTAATGCCCAATACTATTTTCTTCCCTTTCAGTATATTTGCCATTTATTTCTGAGTCATTTCACGCAGACGTATCTTGGTCAGCGTGGCTTTGGTATTCAGGGTAAAATCACTGTTCAGAATCCAGCTGTAATAGCCGGGATCGCGCTTCAGGACATCGGATACCGACATGCCCTTGTACTTGCCGAAGTTGAATACTTCCACACCTTTGTCATCGTAGACCATACGACCGGCAAAGTCCACATTCTTGTTGAAGCTGGAATAGTCGGCAAGGAAAGCCACGTCATTCTGCAACTCCGGATAGCGGTCCAACTGCGACATCAGCACTTCGTAGGTGGCACGTGTATCAGCCTCTGCCGTATGGGCGTCTTCCAAATTCTTGCCGCAATAGAATTTATAGGCAGCAGATAGCGTGCGTTGCTCCATCTTGTGGAAAATGACCTGCACGTCCACAAACTTGCGGCGGCTCATGTCAATGTCCACACCGGCACGAAGGAACTCTTCCGCCAGGACGGGGATATCAAAACGGTTGGAGTTGAAGCCCGCCAAGTCGCATCCTTCAATGTCATTGGCAATGTTGCGCGCCACTTCCTTGAATGTGGGGCAGTCGGCTATATCGGCATCGTAGATGCCATGAACGGCAGATGCTTCGGCAGGAATGGGCATTTCGGGGTTGATACGCATGGTTTTGGACTCCTCATTCCCGTTGGGATATACCTTGAGGTAACAGATTTCGACAATTCGGTCTGAGTTGATATTGGTACCCGTAGTCTCCAAATCAAAAAAGACTATCGGATTTTTCAGATTCAATTTCATTGTTTTTTCGTTTTATAAGCTCTGGCTATGAGCTATAAATTATAAGTTTAACTTACAAGCCACGAGCTACAAGTACCGTGCGGCATAATTGCGCAGCCACTTGTAGCTCGTAGCTCATAATCCGATTGCTAATATTCATCAGTCATTCAGCATCATCGGCATCAGCAACATCAGCAAGTCTTCGTTCTCTTCCTGCTCTACCGGAATAATGACACCTGCACGTGAAGGATCTGCCAGTTCGATAACGATTTCATCGGCAGAAATGTTATTCAGAATGTCAATCAGGAAAGTGGACTTGAAACCGATGCTCATCGGATTGCCCGCATATTGGCAAACCAGTGTTTCTTCGGCCGATGTAGAGAAGTCGATGTCCTGTGCGGAGATGACAATCAGATTCTCCTGCATACGGAGCTTGATAAGGCTGCTTGCCTGCGAGGAGAAGATGGACACGCGGCGCAAAGCACCGAGCAGTTGCAGGCGGTCTACCGTCACTTTATAAGGGTTGTTCTGCGGAATCACAGAGTTGTAGTTGGGATAGCGCCCTTCAATAAGGCGGCATACCATGCGGTAGCTTTCCAATGTGAACACAGCGTTGCGTTCGTCGAACTCGATAGTCACCATGCCTTGCTCTTTCGGTAGCAGGTTCTTCATCAGGGAAGCCGGCTTCTTGGGCAGGATAAAGGCAGCACGTTCGTTGCCCTTGGCGGCCAGTGTCTTGCAGCGCACCAGTTTATGACCGTCCGATGCCACCATCGTGATATCCTCCGTTGTGATATCGAAATAGATACCGTTCATCACGGGACGAAGTTCGTCATCAGCCGTAGCAAACACGGCACGGTTGATGCCACCCAGCAACACTTGTGCATCCATTTCCACACGTACGGCATTGTCACCCAACATGGCGGACTGCGGGAACTCGTCCGCATTCTGCCCCATCAGGCTGTATTTACCGTTCTGATACTGTACCGTGATTTCAAGGGAATCCGTATTGATTTCAAAAGTCAACGGTTGTTCGGGAATTTCCTTCAAAGCGTCCAAAAGGGTTTTGGCTGTGACGGCAAAACGACCGTCCATATCACTTTCATTCACTTCGACTGTAGTGACCATCGTCGTTTCACTGTCGGAAACAGTTGCAGACAAGGTTCCGTCTTGCAGTTCAAAGAGGAAACAATCCAAAATAGGCAACGCATTCTTCGAATTAATCACACGGCTAATAGCCTGCAAATGACTGGAGAGCGCAGTACTCGAAACGATAAATTTCATATCTTCTGTATATTTAAGTTTTTTATTTTGCTAACGTCTTAGAAACCGTTTTTATATTTTTCAAACTGACGGACAAAGTTAAAAAAAGAATTCCCTACGACAAAGAAATAGCAAGAAAAAACAGCCGAATATTCGTCTCATATTCCTAAAAAATTGTAACTTCGCCGCATCATTTAAAAAGAAAACAATGGAATTTACAGGAAAAATCATCGCTATACTCCAGCCCAGAGGCGGAGTTTCCAAGTCAGGTAACGAATGGAAATCACAAGAATATGTGATTGAAGACCATGGCCAATATCCGCGCAAAATGTGTTTTGACGTATTTGGAGCGGACAAAATCGAACAGTTCAATATTCAGATGGGCGAAGAGCTGACAGTATCTTTTGATGTAGACGCACGCCAATGGCAAGACCGTTGGTTCAACAGTATTCGCGCATGGAAGGTAGAACGCGTAAGCACTGCCGCACCCGCTCCGGGCGCTCCCGTTCCACCGCCGGCTCCCACTGCCGCACCGGAATTCCTCGCAGGGGATGCAAAGGATGACCTGCCGTTCTAAGAATATGTTATAATTCACCACAGATTGCACAGATTAACACAGTTTATTCTAGAATTTTGATAATCAAGAATTTTTAGCTGTGTTAATCTGTGCAATCTGTGGTGAGTGTGTATTTTGACTTTCCTCGTGCTTATTTTCCCTCAGCACTCTACAGAATGACCGATTAATCACCCTTTATAAAGCAATACGATATTCGGATAAACCACCCCTTCTGTACAAGTAAACTGTACTGCAAGCATGAAATGACGGAAGAAGTTGGATTGACGGAAGAAGAAGTTCGGTATCAGACGCACATACGTTTCAGGCTGGCTCAGCATCATCTCCATATCCACCATCATCACAAAATTATATATGGGTGAAAGACTGCCTATACCCTCTTCGTACACCGGTGTTCCGTCTAACACATCTCCACTCTCCACCGCCTCAATATAGGCCGAAAGGCTCAGTGCATCGGGAGCCAGCAACAGACTACCCCGATAGAAACAGGCAAAGGTATAAAGGGCAGACTCCGTGATGCCCGTCAGCTGGGTGAGCAGCGTGTTACGGGGCAACACATATTTAGGGAACTTCCTTGCTTTGGGATACAACGAATTATTTGAAACCACCTTCGGCATAAGCGGAGCATCCTCTTCCTTGGGGGTACTGTAAAGCAGAGACTGCAAGCGGCGTTCCGCTGCCAGTTCATCCTTGAGAGGGATACACATCACGGCGCAAGGCAGCTTGTCCAACGTGTCTTTAGACTGGAACAAGCAAGACATCACGCTCTCGCCCGCATGCTCATTCAAGTAAGCAATCCACTCCTCGTCGCGCTGCTTGATATAGTCTGAATAGGTGGCCTTGGCATACTCCTGACTGGCAGTAAAGCCAAACCAGGAATTTCTGTCAGACATTGCCCAGCGATCGTAAAAGAAAGTGGAAGACGGAAGCAGAGCCCCGGAAAATCCGTCCTCTACCGGCTGCTGCACCCGCAAGGCATTGATAAACGTCTGTGTGGAATCCGACCCATGGCTGATGCCGGAGCAATAAATGGCATCTTCATTGAACTTCATGTCAAACTCCGCCCAACTGCCCAGCTGCGTCTGCGAACGGATACCGTCCGTAGGCTTCCCCATATCCACTCCTTTCATACGCACATAGACCGTGGCAGCCACGTTACTCTGCTTGCCCGCGTACATAGTGCGGAAAGAAGGGAGGTTCATCAGGGACTTTTTGCTGCGCCGCGCATCAATCACATGTTCTATCAAACGCTTCTGGAAACTTACAACCAGAAAATCGGGAGTGAAGTAGGCAGCCAGGAAACGACCGTCTGCCATGGGATAGATACGTATCTCCTCTCCCTTGTAATCGAAATACTTGGAAGGAAACGAACTGGAGCAGTACTTCTCCACAAAAGACTCCACCAACTCATAATCACCCGAACCCAAACTACAATACAATACTTGGTTCATCGGTGTATCCGGCTCGTGAAAGCTAATCAGCATCTTGTTCATCTGTTTACTCAGTCCATGCGGAGTATCCTCCACCAAAGTATACAAATACTTCTTCAAGTAAACAAAAAGCTCCGATACGTATAGAAAATGATTGTCTTTGCTGCAATTCAGTTCATTGATATCTTCCACGAGGTCTGCCATACGGTCGGTTTCGAGTATGGCTGTGGCATCTTGCGGCACCAAAGTATAAAGATTGAAATCCTGCCGGTTCTCCACCGAATTCAACCGCAGGAAGGAATACACGCCAAAACCGGTACATAGCAGCACTATGGACACAACGACAGCTATCTGTATGAGGAGTCGGAGTTTCATGGCATTTATTCATCAACTTTTGGCAAAAATAGCATTTTCTACTAATAAAACAAAACAAATGTTTCAAAAAGTTTAGAAATCTATTTCAAGTCCATCGTAGGCAAAGTGTACATGGGGTGGCAGCTGCTTTTCGATGTCGGCATGAAGCCCTGCATGATGGCTCATATGGATGAAATAGGTCTCTTTGGCACCAATACGTCCGGCAGCCTCCAACGCCTCCGAAATACTCTGGTGCGTAGGATGCGGCTTTGGCCGTAAAGCATTCATTACCAAAACGTCCAAGCCCTTCAATTGTTCATAAGATTCCTCAGGCATCATGTGCATATCCGTGATATATCCCAGCCGGCCGCCAATGCGGTAGCCCAGGATGGGAAGCCTACCGTGCATCACCCGTAAAGGCAGCACCTCCGTCCGGTTGATGTGGAACGCCTGCCCCGCCTCCACTTCCTGCAGATAGATACGCGGAACTCCCGGATATACTTTATCGACAAAGCAGTAAGGCATCCTTGCCCGCAGATGGGCAGCAGTGTAGGCATCGGAATAGATAGGGATATCGGCAAAACGGCCGAACGGGCGCAAATCATCCAGACCGCCCACATGGTCATAGTGTTCGTGTGTCACCAGTACGCCGTCTATCTTCTCAAAAGAAGAGGCGCGCAGCATCTGTTCCCTGAAGTCAGGGCCACAATCTATCAATATCACCGCATCATCCGTATGCAGCAGGGATGACGCACGCAAGCGGTTGTCCCGCGGGTCAGTGGAAGTGCAGACCGGACAAGTACAGCCTATCTCAGGCACTCCGGTCGAAGTTCCGCTTCCTAGTATTCTGAGTTTTCCCATTGACTAAATCAAATAAATTTCTAAAATCAGGTTATATACAACGATGTTTGGGTGCGTCAAAACTCTCTTACTATTTTATCAAACAAACTTCCGGGTGAATGTCAATGCCGAATTTCTCGCGGACAGAAGCCCGCACGGCATCCGAAAGAGCAACAATATCCGCTCCCGTGGCACCACCCGAGTTCACCAGTACCAACGCCTGCCGGCCGTGCACCGCAGCAGGCCCCAGCGCCTTCCCTTTCCAGCCACACCGGTCTATCATCCAGGCAGCCGGTATCTTTACCCGGCCGGCATCCACATCATAGTGGGGCATATCCGGATATTCCCGTTGCAAAGACTCGAACTGCCGACGCGGCACGATGGGGTTCATAAAAAAACTACCCGCATTGCCCAGCACCTTCGGGTCGGGCAACTTGCTTTGACGGATGTCTATAATCACGCGGCGCAAAGTTTCCAGATTCAGCACCGGATATTTCTCCAGCTCCTGCCGGATAGTACCGTAATCCAATGTATAATGTTCCCGTTTACTCAAGCAGAAGTTCACGTAAGTCACAAACACGGCCTTCATCTCCGGTTGCTTAAACAAGCTCTTTCTGTAGGAGTAGCCGCATTCATCCACCCCGTAGATACGCTTCTCCCTTGCCATATTTATGGTTTCCACGGATGTTATCAGGTCCTTTACTTCCACACCATAAGCACCGATATTCTGTACTGCACTTGCCCCGACCTCACCCGGTATCAGCGAAAGGTTCTCGGCACCATACCAATGTCGTTTCACACACCAAGCCACAAAATCGTCCCATACCACACCAGCACCCACACGCACCCACACGTGCTCCTCATCCTCTGACGTCACCTCCAGGCCACCGATACGTGAATGCAGCACCGTGCCTTCATAATCCTTGATAAAGAGCAGGTTGCTCCCTCCACCGATATGCAGCCAGGGCGCAACGACCTGTCCTGCCGCAATCAGCTCCCGCAGTTCATCCTCCGAACCGTATTCCAGAAATCTTGCAGCAGTAACGTCAATTCCAAATGTATTGGGTATCTTCCTCAAACCTTTCCTCCTTTATTTTAAATGCTCGTGTCTTCATATTTGTACAGCTCCCATCCCTTACTGCGTTTGCGGAAATAGAAGATATTGGAGTATCCGTTGCCTATGCCATTTACCTTCAGTATTTTGGTGTCCGACAAGTCCTCATTCTTCTGTCCGTAATTGATATTAGACAGTCTGTCGGCAGGCATTACCGGACGGAAGGCATACCACTGGTCCACATCCAAAGTGGTTTCCAGGATAGAGAACTCGTCGTCAGGGTCTATGGTGATGAATTGTAGCGGATGGCTGATATGCTTGCTCTGATAGACACTGTCCGTCACAAAACGGGTATAGAATTCCACGAAGTCCTCATTTTCGCCTTTCTCCATCTCGCGCAGGTTGATGGCTTCGAGCATCCACATTCCCCGCTTCTTCTCAAAATAATAACGCTTCATCATACGCGTTTTCAAGAAAATCCACTCCACTTGTACCGATGTCAGCGTAGTATCGCCCACCATGTCCATATCCTCTTCCTTATCAAAAAGCAAGGTGTAATAGTTCTGCTTGGTAAACAGATAATCGTGCTTCCAGAAGTCCGCCTCTATCTTCAGCGGAGTGTCACGGTCATAATAGGGCAAAGGAAATACCGTCCTCTGCCTTTGCAGAGCATCATCCGAAGCATAATTGAAGATAAAATCATCAAACAGCTCGTCTGCCTCCATCGGCTTCGGTTCTTCCTTCACTTCTGCTTCTAGCAGCGTATCGGCCTTGTGACCGGCCGAATCCACCATTTCCGTAATGGTAGCAAAGGGATCCATTTTCGCCTTTTTGTTTCCACACGAAATCAAAAAGGCGAACAACAAAAATCCCAATAAAAGTTTTTTCATTCTTTACGGACCGCTTACGGTCACTTGTTTAATTTAGCCCTTAATTTCTCAAGCATGTCTACGGTCATGGACTCCAGGTCGTACTGCGGCATCCAGTCCCATTCCTCGCGTGCACAAGAGTCATCCAGAGAGTCGGGCCAGCTGTCGGCAATGGCCTGCTTCAGCGGATCAATCTCGTATGCCATCTCAAAATCAGGCATATGCTTCTTAATTTCCTGATAAATCTGTTCCGGGTCAAAACTCATGGAGGCGATGTTGAAGGCGTTGCGGTGCTTCAGCCTTGCCGGTGCCGCTTCCATCAGCGAGATGGCCGCGTTCAGTGCGTCGGGCATATACATCATATCCATATACGTGCCGGCCTTCACCGGACATACGAATTTTTCTCCCTTCACGGCAGAGTAGAAAATATCCACCGCATAGTCCGTAGTGCCGCCACCCGGAGGGGTCACGTTCGAAATGATTCCCGGAAAACGTACCGAGCGTGTATCCACACCATATTTTGTATAGTAATAGTCACTCAACAATTCAGTCGTCACTTTTGTCACCCCATACATGGTACGCGGACGCTGGATAGTGTCCTGCGGTGTCTTCACATGAGGCGTAGCTTCGCCGAACGAACCGATGGAACTCGGAGTAAACACGGCACAATTGTACTCACGTGCCACTTCCAGTACATTCCACAACCCGTCGATACCGATTTTCCAAGCCATGGCCGGACGGCTTTCGGCAACTACCGAGAGCAAGGCAGCCAGGTTGTAGATAGTATCAATCTTGAACTGACGTGCCACCACCTCGATGGACTGACGGTCTGTCACGTCGGCAATGGCCGAAGGGCCGGATGCTTTCAATTCTCCCTTGGGCATAGCACTCGGAATGTATCCTGCCACAACATGGTCATCGCCATAACGTTTGCGCAACTCCAGCGTGAGTTCCGACCCAATCTGTCCGGTAGCTCCAATTACCAAAATATTCTTCATACGAGTTATTTATAAGGTTTCGTTATTATATATGGTGCAAATATACATACTTTTTTTTCATATTTCTGCCATATTGATATTGTTTATTCCAAGAAAAATGATGTTCTTTGTGGGAAATGTAATGACAACGTATTACCTAAAAAATAAAATGCTATGTACGGTAAAATGAAAGACCATCTCAGCAAGACACTTGCTGAAATAAAAGAAGCCGGACTCTACAAGGAAGAGCGACTGATTGAGAGTGCACAACAAGCTGCCATCAGCGTAAAAGGCAAAGAGGTGCTGAACTTCTGTGCCAACAATTACCTGGGACTGTCCAACCACCCGCGGCTGATTGCCGCCGCCCAGCAGATTATGGAACGCCGCGGATACGGCATGTCGTCCGTACGCTTCATCTGCGGAACGCAGGACATCCACAAGGAACTGGAAGCAGCCATCTCCGACTACTTCAAGACTGAAGACACCATTCTCTACGCCGCTTGTTTCGACGCCAATGGCGGTGTGTTCGAGCCCCTCTTCACCGAGGAAGACGCCATCATCTCGGACTCCCTGAACCATGCTTCCATCATTGACGGCGTACGCCTCTGCAAAGCCAAACGCTATCGCTACGCCAATGCCGACATGGCCGACCTGGAAAGATGCCTGCAGGAAGCCCAGGCACAGCGTTTCCGTATCGTGGTTACAGACGGGGTATTTTCCATGGACGGCAACGTTGCCCCGATGGACCGGATTTGCGACCTTGCCGAGAAATACGACGCGCTGGTCATGGTGGACGAATCACACTCCGCCGGCGTGGTAGGCCCTACGGGACACGGCGTAAGCGAACAATACGGCACCTACGGACGCGTGGACATCTATACCGGAACCTTGGGCAAAGCCTTTGGCGGCGCTTTGGGAGGATTCACTACCGGACGCAAGGAAATCATCGACCTGCTGCGCCAACGCAGCCGTCCGTACCTCTTCTCCAACTCATTGGCTCCGGGCATCATCGGCGCCAGCCTCGAGGTATTCAAGATGCTCAAAGAGAGCAATGCCCTGCATGACAAACTGCTGGAAAACGTGAACTACTTCCGCAACAAGATGACCGCCGCCGGTTTCGACATCAAGCCGACACAAAGCGCCATCTGCGCCGTCATGCTGTATGATGCCAAACTCTCCCAGATTTATGCCACCCGCATGCAGGAAGAAGGCATCTACGTCACCGGCTTCTACTACCCCGTAGTGCCCAAAGACCAGGCACGCATCCGCGTACAAATCTCTGCCGGACACGAAAAGGAGCATCTGGACAAATGTATCGCTGCATTTATTAAGGTGGGGAAAGAGCTGGGAGTGCTGAAATGAGTGATGAGTTATAAGTTATTTGCTTGTGCTTTCCCTTGCGGATATAAGCCCTTCATCAACAAATAACTCACAACTTATAACTCATAACTAAAAAAAATCCCGCGACTAAAATTAGCCGCGGGATTTTTTTTAGTTTCTCTCTTATCTACGTTCTCCCAGTTTTGAGTCAACGAAGAAGATTCCGGCATCACCGGCTTTCTTTATCATATCTACAATGCCGTCAGCAGTAGCTTCTTCTTCTACCTGCTCGCGCACGAATCCCCAAAGGAAGTCTTGTGTAGCCTTATCTTTTTCGGCAGAGGCAACATCTACCAATTCATCAATCATTTTGGAAACACGGCGTTCGTGCTGGGCTACCTGCTCGAACACTTCCAGTGGAGTACCGAAGTCATTGGGAACAACATCAATCTTGTCCAGTTTGGCCTTACCGCCACGCTTGATGATATAAGAAGCCATTTCACAAGCATGAGCTTTTTCTTCAGAAGCCTGCTTCTTCAACCAGGAAGCCATGCCGTTATAACCTTCTTTCTCCATATAGAAAGACATTGCCAGATAAAGGTTGGAAGACCACATCTCAGCCGTAATCTGCTCATTAATTGCATTCTGTAATTTTTCTGTAATCATAATCGTATTTATTTAAATTGAAATCATTACAAAAGTAACAAGAAACCTTAAAAGTTGTTCACGCAATAACATTTTTTATATAAAAACAGAAGCCTTGGTATAATAAATGCTTCGCCATTCATGCAACGCATCTCCAGCCTCTCTATACCAGCTCGTCCGACGTATATCCTTGAGGCAGCTCACGGCAGTTATAGCCCGAAGCCATAATTTCGCCATAAGCCCCTGCCGAACGGAGGGCGATAAGGTCGCCACGCTTCACCCCATTCAAATCAATAGCCTTACCGAATACATCAGAAGACTCGCAGATGGGCCCTACGACATCATAAGCCTGAACCGGCGCATCCGAAGTGATATTCTCTATCTTATGGAACGCTTGGTAGAGTGCCGGACGAATCAAATCCGTCATGCCGGCATCCAGAATGGCAAACTGCTTGTTGGTGCCCTGCTTCACATAAAGCACCTGCGAAATCAATGAACCGCATTGTCCCACTACCGCACGTCCCAGCTCGAAGTGGAGCGTCTGGTGGGGACGGAGTTTCAGATGGCTGTTGTAAGTCTCGAAGTAGCTTTTGAAGTCGGGTATCGGCTGACGGTTGGGGTGACCGTAGTCAATGCCGAGTCCGCCCCCCACATTGACGTGCTCGATGCGGATATGGCGAGCTTCCAGCTTATCCTGCAATTCGTTGACGCGGTTACACAAAGCCACGAAATCGCCCATATCCAATATTTGGGAACCGATGTGGAAATGCAGTCCGATGAATCTCAGGTTCTTCATATTCTGCGCAATGTCTATCACATGGTCCATATCCTGCATGCTGATACCAAACTTGTTTTCGGCCAGCCCAGTGGTAATATTGGCATGGGTATGGGCACCTACATTGGGATTGATACGGAAAGCCACATTGGCCACCTTACCTTTAGCGGCAGCCAGCTCGTTGATAATCTCCAGCTCGGGGACAGACTCCACATTAAAGCAGAAAATGTCATAATCCAGCCCCAGATTGATTTCCCAATCAGCCTTGCCCACCCCTGCAAAAACAATCTTGCCAGTGGGAAAACCTGCCTTGATGGCTGCACGGATTTCACCGCCACTTACACAGTCGGCACCCAAGCCGTTCTCGCGGATAATGGCAAGCACCTTGGGATTGGCATTGGCCTTCACAGCATAATGCACCGAATAGTTGCCATATCGGGCAGCTTCCGTACGGATGCACGAAAGTGTGTCGCGCAAGACCTTTGTGTCGTAGTAATAGAAGGGAGTACGCAATTCGCGGAATTTATGGATAGGGAATGTTCCTTTCATATAATAATCGTAATCTTTGTTTAGTTTAAAAAAGGAAGATGAAAGAGGTGTCTACAAATAATTTTTCAGACGCAGATGACGCAGATTACACAAATAGGAAGCAAAAAGAATCTGCGTCATCTGTGTAATCTGCGTCTGAAAAATATCAAGAGTTATTCCTCATTGAACAGCGCATCACTGAGTGACTGCAACGCTGCCTTCTTGTCGCACTCGCGGATGAGGAAAGAAATATTATAGTTGCTACCACCGAAAGAAATCATACGTACCGGTATGTCGCGCATGGCATCCAATGCCTTGGCTTCGAAACCGACGTTTTCCCATTCGAGGTCGCCCACCACGCAGATGATGCACATGTCCTTGTCCACCGTCACTGTGCCATACTTCTTCAAGTCATCCAGAATTTCATTGAGATGCTTCACATTATCGATAGATACGGACACACCCACTTCTGAAGTACAAATCATATCGATGGAAGTCTGGTAGCTCTCGAATATCTCGAAAACCTTACGCAAGAATCCGTGAGCAAGCAACATGCGGCTGGATTTTATCTTGATGGCCGTAATGTTGTCCTTGGCAGCCACCGCCTTAATCTTACCCTTCTCCGTATCATTGGAAATCAGCGTACCCGGAGCAGTGGGGTCCATCGTATTGAGCAGACGGACGGGGATATTGGCATACTTGGCAGGCTGGATGCAGGTAGGGTGCAGAATCTTGGCACCGAAGTATGCCAGCTCGGCGGCCTCTTCGAAATGCAGATGACGCACCGGCGCAGTCTTGTCCACAATACGGGGGTCGTTGTTGTGCATGCCGTCGATATCCGTCCAAATCTGGATTTCGGAAGCGTTGATGGCAGCACCAATCAGCGAAGCCGTATAGTCGCTTCCGCCACGCTGCAGATTGTCTATCTCGCCGTAGGCGTTGCGGCAGATGTACCCCTGAGTGATATAAATCTCAGCATCCGGATGCAGTTCCAGCTGAACCTGGAGCTTGTCCTTGATATAGACCGGATCGGGCTCGGCATTCTTGTCCGTACGCATGTATTCTAAAGCCGGAAGCAACACAGACTTCACGCCGCATTCCTGCAGATAGTAGTTCATCATGGCGGTGGAAATCAACTCGCCCTGAGCCAACACCACTTTCTCCTCAAACAGAGTGAAGAGGTCTTTGGTATAAGAACGGATATAGTCAAAATGTGATTTGATGAGTTCCAGGCCTTTCTGTTTATACTCCGGAGTAGCAAAGAGTTCATCAATGTGCTGGCGATATTTACTTTCCAGCTTGTTGATAATCTCGTTGGCACCTTCCGGATTCTTCTTGTACAGATAGTCCGAAATCTCAACCAATGTGTTTGTGGTACCCGACATGGCAGAGAGAACCACAATCTTACGTTCACCATCGGTAATCAATTTGGCCACTTCCTTCATTCGCTGAGCCGAACCTACTGAAGTACCTCCAAACTTTAAAACTTTCATTTTCGTTCCTGTATTAATTAGTTTATAGTTACAAGCTACGAGCTACAAGTAGGCAGCTGCGGAGCTTTATCGTTAATTTCTGTTCTTTATAAGAATCAGTAGTTAGAGATAACTACTTAACTACTAATCATTGGTTATTGCAGGGGCGTATTCTGCTGTAACATCAGTCATCAGATGGTCTGCGCACCGGTACACCTTGCCGGGACACTCTCGCAGCAGCTGCAGGTTGTGCGTGGTCATCACCACCAGTGCGCCGGCTTCACTGATGCCGTGCAGAAGTTCTGCAATGGCATGTCCGGTTTCCGAATCCAGGTTTCCGGTAGGCTCATCCGCAAGGATTATCTCCGGAGAGTTGAGCACTGCACGCGCAATCACAATGCGCTGTTGCTCACCACCCGACAGTTCATTAGGCAGCTTATATCCTTTGTTGCTCATCCCCACCAGGTTCAACACCTCTTCTATTTTGTCCTTAATCTCCCCTTTGCTCTTCCAACCGGTAGCACGGAGAACAAATTCAAGGTTGTCGTACACCGTACGGTCTGTCAGCAACTGGAAGTCCTGGAATACGATTCCCAGCTTGCGGCGCAACTGCGGGATGTGCTTACGCTTAATATGGAGCATGTCATACCCCAATACTTCAGCCTCGCCCGATGCAATATCCAGTTCGCCATAGAAAGTCTTGAGCAGGCTCGTCTTGCCGGAGCCCACTTTACCTACCAGGTACACGAACTCCCCTTTGTGAAGTTCCAAATTCACATCGTTCAGTACGCACAACTCCTGCTGGTGTATCTCTACGTCCGTATATCTTATCAGCGCCTCGCCCACCCCCATTTTAATTATTAATTTTTAATTACTTAATGTTTCTTCCACGTCGCACTGTGACGTTCCTCCAATTCACGCGCAAGGTCTTCAATGCGGTATCCTTTGGATGTGAGCAGCACGATGAGGTGATACAACAAATCAGCTCCTTCATAAATCAGGCGTTCGTCCGTACCGTTGCAAGCCTCAATGACGGTTTCCACAGCCTCTTCGCCTACCTTCTGTGCCATTTTGTTGATACCGGACTGGAAAAGACTGGTCGTATAGGAACCTTCGGGCATTTCATCATAACGCTTACAGATGAAATCCTGAAGAAGCTTTAGAAACATAACCGGCTGTTCGTTCTTCTCACCCCAGCAAGTATCTGTACCGGTATGGCAAACCGGGCCTACGGGATGTACCTGCACCAGTAACGTATCCCGGTCACAGTCTTCCTTCATGGAAACCACATTCAGGAAGTTGCCACTCTCCTCGCCTTTCGTCCAAAGACGGTTCTTGGTACGGCTGAAGAAAGTCACCTTTCCTGTTTCCACCGTCTTGTCATAAGCCTCCTTGTTCATGAAACCAAGCATCAGCACCTTAGCGGTATCTGCATCTTGTATAATCGCCGGAACGAGTCCGTTCATCTTGTCAAAATCCATTCTATTTACGATTTAGCTATTTACTATTTACGATTGATATTACTTTAAGTGACTGGAGACTTATGATTTGCTTGAGTAATCCCAATCGTAAATCGTAAATCGTCCAATCGTAAACTCACCTTCATCTTCTCATCGCAATTCCTTGGGCACAAAGATACGATTTTAATTCGGGAATTTTGATTTCTCCGAAATGAAAAACACTGGCTGCCAAGGCAGCATCTGCTTTTCCCTGCAAAAAGACGTCACGAAAATGCTCTTTGGCACCTGCCCCTCCCGATGCAATGATGGGGATGGACAATCCGTCGGCAAGGCTGGAAAGCGCTTCATTGGCATAACCGGTCTTGACACCGTCGTGATTCATGCTGGTGAACAATATCTCGCCCGCGCCACGTTCCTGGGCTTCTTTTGTCCACGCAAACAGTTCCTTATCCGTTTCCACACGGCCACCGTTCAAGTAGCACCACCATCCCTTCTCTGTCTGTTTGGCATCAACGGCCAGTACGCAAACCTGAGAACCGAAGTTCTTCGCAATCTCGTCTATCAATCCGGGACGGCGGATAGCAGAGGAATTGATGGAGATTTTATCGGCACCTGCATGCAGTAGCCTATCCACGTCACCCAGTTCATGAATGCCTCCACCTACTGTAAAAGGAATGCTGATATTCGCAGCTATACGTTTCACCAATTCAGTGAAAGTCTTACGGCCTTCAAAACTAGCTGTGATGTCGAGAAAAACCAGTTCGTCGGCACCCTGCTCACTATAAACACGCGCCAGTTCTACCGGGTCGCCCGCCTGGCGGAGGTTCACGAAATTGGTACCTTTCACGGTCTGCCCATCTTTAATGTCGAGGCAAGGAATGATTCTTTTTGCTAACACGGCGGTTTGAGTTATAAGTTATAAGTGATTAATTTTCAACTTTCAACTAACAAAGTTTTCCAACTCTTTGAAGGTGATGCGGCCTTCGTACAGAGCCTTACCGAAAATAACGGCAGGTATGCCGACAACTTCCAAATGGCGTATATCATCGGCACAGCTTACGCCTCCACTGGCTATCAGATAGAGTTCAGGATGGTGCTCCAGTATCTCCTTATACAACGCTATCGATGGTCCTTGCAGCATTCCGTCACAACTGATATCAGTACAGATAACCTTACGGACCCCCTTCTCTACATAGTCTTTCAAGAACGGAAACAGTTCGCAGCCACTCTCATCCTTCCAACCATTGACGGCTATTTTATGCTCTTTCACATCAGCACCAAGAATAATCTTCTCGGAGCCATACATTTGAAGCCACTTACAGAACAATTCGGGATTCTTCACAGCAATGCTGCCGCCGGTCACCATCTGCGCACCGTTCTCAAAAGCTATCACCAAATCTTCATCACTCTTCACCCCACCTCCAAAATCAATAATAAGAGACGTACGCACAGCTATCTGTTCCAACGTGCGGTAGTTTACCACATGATGGGAAGCCGCACCGTCCAAATCGACCACATGAAGTCTACGGATACCATGAGCCTCCAGCTCCAGGGCCACTTCCACAGGATTTTCGTTGTACACCTTCTTGCTGTCATAATCGCCTTGGGAAAGGCGTACACATTTTCCGTCAATAATGTCAATAGCGGGAATCAGTTCTATCATTTTATTTACGATTTGACGATTTACAGTTCCAGGAAATTCCGCAAAATACGCTCTCCCACACTTCCACTCTTTTCCGGATGGAACTGTGTGGCGTAGTAATTGTCTTTATGCAAAGCGGCACTGAACGGATGAATGTAATCCGTCACGGCTGCCGTACAATCATTGACTGGCACATAGAAACTATGTACGAAATAGACAAACTCTTCTTTAGTAAAGCCTTTAAAAAGTCCGCTATTCGTCCGGGCAATGGTATTCCATCCCATATGAGGTACTTTATCCTCGTGCCTCTGCGAAATGAAACGTTTTACGTCAGTATCAAAAATCCCCAGGCAATCCACGTCTCCCTCTTCAGAGTGGCGGCACATCAACTGCATGCCCAGGCAAATGCCCAGCACCGGCTGACGCAACTCTTTTATCAGCCGATCCATACCACCGGCACGCAAAAAGCTCATCGTAGTTTCCGCCTCTCCCACACCGGGAAAGATAACCTTATCGGCAGCACGCAGCACAGCCTCATCCGCCGTAATCACCGCCTCTATCCCCAAGCGCTTCAAAGCATAATCCACCGAGCGGATATTGCCTGCATTATATTTGATAACTGCAACTTTCATTTTTTTAATTGAGAATTGACCATTGAAAGGTAATAATTGAAAGGTAATGACAAGTTCCCCACCATCAACTATCAATTATCAACTATCAACTAATTAAATATTACCGTTTTGTTCTTATATGCCAACACCTTGCGTTCAATATGCTTCTGAACAGCACGAGAAAGCACAATCTTTTCCAAGTCCTTACCCTTGTTCACCAAATCCTGCACAGTGTCCTTGTGTGTAATACGCACCACATCCTGCTCTATGATGGGACCGGCATCCAACTCTGTGGTAACATAGTGGCTGGTAGCTCCAATAATCTTCACTCCACGTTCAAACGCAGCATGATAGGGCTTCGCTCCCACAAATGCCGGAAGGAAAGAGTGATGAATGTTGATTATCCTATTGGGATAAGCGTTTATCATTTGCTCGGAAATGACCTGCATGTAGCGCGCCAGCACTATGAAAGTTATCTTATGCTTTGCCAGTAACTCCATTTCCTTCTTCTCTTGTTCCTCCTTTGTCTCTTTGGTAATGGGGAAAAGATGGAAAGGAATACCGAAACGCTCGGCCACGTGCTGCAAATCGGGATGATTGCTTATAATAAGAGGTATCTCCACATTCCACTCACCAGCGGTGTAACGCGCCAACAAGTCGAACAAGCAATGGGACATCTTTGAAACAAAGATAGCCATACGCGGTTTTGTATCGGAGAAATAGAGACGGAAATTCATCTCATATTTCTGTGCATACAAAGTGGCAAAATAATCCTCAATCTTTTCCTGAGGCACCAGAAAATCTTTCAATTCCCATTCAATACGCATAAAAAAGATATTCTCTACATGGTCTACATACTGATCCAAATAGATAATATTACCTTTATTCACCGTTATAAAGTCTGTTACTTCTGCCAATATGCCTGGTTTGTCAGGGCAGTGTAGCAACAGTTTGGCTGTTTTCATCATCCTAAAATGTTTTTTATCATTTTTCAAATTACAACATTCTCGTTTTGAGTTCGCAAAAATAACGATTTATTGCAAAACAACGAACTTTTCGAGCAAGAAGTTTAAAACAAGCTCCGAAATGTTTCGTTTTCTCCAGGAAAGGTTTTCATATCAAGAATAAAACAGTGCATAAACGTATTTCTAAACAGTTGTTAAATTTACTTTTCTCTTATTTTTCCAATCTTCTCAATATGAGGATATAAAGCAAATACAGCACAAAACGCTTGGAAAAAAGTTCGCCATAGCTATTGCAGATATCAAAGAAATGCCTACCTTTGCAACCGCAATCAAGAGAGATAGCAACGAAAGAATGAAATAATGGTGCGTTAGTTGAGTTGGTTAGAATACATGCCTGTCACGCATGGGGTCACGGGTTCGAGTCCCGTACGCACCGCGAAAGCAAATAGCAAATTAAAGCAAAGCTCTGAAATTCAAGGATTTCAGAGCTTTTTCTTTTTCTCGCTCCGGCAAAAATGGGGACCCGAAATATCCGGTGCATAAGCAATTTTCGAGTTTCAGCTTTCTCAGACTTACATCACAAGAATAAGAAACTGAGCAGCAATGAATGGGCAGACCGTCCTCCGGATAGGGACAAAACTGGAAGAAGGTATAGGCAGAATCCACGTATGTCCCATGCTTTTTATTATGAAGGTTCATGTAAACCCTCGTCCCACGCACGTGGGCTCAACGGTTCACGCAGGCAAACCGGCGAGCACACATGCGTGGGACGAAGTTTTGTAATAAGGTTTCGGGAATTATGCGCCAAGCTTCTCTGCATTACACACAGGACATGAAGGGAAAAAGTGCCCATATACGGGGAGCAAAAGCCATACTTCCGGCACTATAGACAACGGAGTTCGCCCCTTAATCACCATATTTGCACAAAGAAAACGGAAAATAAGCCCGAAATAGACATTAACAAATGTTATTTATTATAAACGAGAAACGAAAAAAAACACGTGGTTAAATTCTTGCTGTCAGATAGTTAAAACCGAATATGAGAAGAAAAAGTAGTGCTGGCAAAAATGATGATTTTTAAAATCGGGGTCTGACTTACGAACTACAACTGCATGTGTAAAATAGGATATTCTTTACCTTCTCCGTCCAAATCAGACCTTTTGTATACGTTAAAGCCTATATATTTATAAAAACCGACAGCTTGAATATTCTGCTCGTTCACATCGACTTTCGTTACCTGCAAATGATTTATGGCATAAGTAACCAGTTTTTTCCCAATTCCTGTGCCTCGATAATTATTGTCAATAAACAACATTTCAAGATTTCCTTCTGCAATTCCCATAAATCCGATTAAGATTCCCTCCTGTTCAAATCCGAATAGAGTGACATACTGAAAATATACCGGAAGCTGTTCCTTATAGTACAGAAAATCTTCCTCTTTAAGAAAATCATGTGTACTCAATACTGCACTTTCCCAAATTTCTATCAAACGTGGATAATCCGTAACTTTAATTTTTCTAATCATAATTGTAATTGCTATTTAAAGCCGCAAAGTTCGGAACTTATACATTCAATACACTGAACCCAGGTTAAAAAACACGTTTACGGATTCTGCTTAGTGCTTGCGGCGTGATACCCAAATAAGAAGCTATATCTTTGAGTGGGATATAGTTTAATGTAATGCCATATTCTTCAATCATCTGTAGATAATACTGTTCAGGAGAATATTTAATCAAGTCGATATTTCTTTTCAAGAGCTTATTCAGTAGTATGGCATTCAAATCTTCAAATACGGTTTTCACCTTAGGAATAGCAGTATACAGTTCATCTACTCGCTTCTTGTCTATTCGGTAAATAACGCTATCTACAATTGTCTGCACATTAAATGCAGATTTTGTTTGTAAGGTAAAAGATATGTTCGACATTGAAAACGTACCTTCTTTACAAAACCAAAAAATCTGCTCTTCCCCTTTATGATTCAAAAGCCAACAACGTAACATCCCATCATAAACGAAATAACTATATCTTTCTATTTCTCCTTCCTTAATCAAAAATGTATCTTTACCAATCAATATCCGCTCAAAATATCGGTCAAATAACTTAGATTCCTCCAAATTAAAAGTATTGATGCTAAAATTAAATTCTTTAAGCAGTTTTTCTAAAAGCATAATATTCACTGACTATAGTTTTCATAAGTTTTGACAGCCGATTTTTATTCCACAATACCAAAATGAACCAGAGCGTTCCGGATACCATGCTCATCCACCGTCTCCGTTATATAATCGGCAACGCTTTTCACAGCCTCGGAAGCTCCTCCCATAGCTATTCCCATCCCGGCTGCACGAATCATGGAAATATCATTCCCGCCATCACCAAAAGCGATGGTTCTTGAAACATCAAATCCATAATAGGAAGCAAACTCATTGATACCCATAGCCTTGTTTACTCCCGCCACATTGACATCCGCAAAGAAAGGGTTCCATCTGGAAACAGAAAGTCCGGGAAGTTGTGCCATTACTTCTTTTTCCATTTCTTCATCACAATATATGCATAACTGACAACATTCGCCTCCCATAAACTCTTTTTCGATGTTTGCCACCGGCGGTGTAGGGTGATTGACCAGCCTGGCCAATTCGATGACGGTCGGGTTGAGTTCGTTGACAAAAATACCTTTATTCGTTTCGATAGCCAGAGCAAACCCATAATGTTGAGCCAATACCAGTACCCTCTGAAAATCCTTTTCGGGAATCTGTTTACGAGATATAGGAGTGCCATCTCTCAGTACACAATCGGACCCATTCAAAGCTATCACTGCATCGTATGGAATCTCTTCAAGTTCGTGAAGATCGGTAAACGCCCTCCCAGTTGCTATTATGATTTTTATACCGGATTCATGAACTTGCTGCAACGCTTCGATAGCCGACTGCGGAACGCGGTGAGTGTCGAAACTCACCAATGTTCCGTCTACATCTAAAAATATAGCTTTGGTCTCCATTATAAAATATTTTGGTCTAATAAATTCATTCTATCTGCATCATCTCAATTTTGTGAATATCTATATTCATTCGGTGCAACTCCCGTTGCTTTCTTAAACACCAGACTGAAATATTGCACACTCGGATAGCCCAGCCGACGCGCTACGGCAGCAGGTGTATTACCACCTTCCGATAACATTTTCTTGGCCGTGTACAAGCATTTGAACTGGAAGTATTCAGCCAATGTCTTACCCGTCTCAAACCTCAGCAAATCATCAAAGTAAGCCGTCGAAAGATTCAGTTTTTCGGCACAGCATCCGGAAGTGGGCAGCTTCCCCTCCTGCAACTTTCCGGAAGTGATATACTCGTCCAATATCCCTTCCATTTTCCCCAGAATCATCTTGTTCTTATTCTCACGGGTGATGAATTGCCGCTCATAGTAACGTGAGCAATAATCCAGCAGCAATTCGATGTGACGGGACAAGATGGTATTGCTATGCATATCAATGGAATGATGAAGTTCATCATCAATATTCTCAAGGCAACACGTCACTTTGGCCGTTTCGCGCTGTGACAGATGCAACGCCTCCTCCTTGCGGTAGAAAAAGAAAGTATAGTTGTCGATATGATTCTTTAACGTAGTACAAAGCAATAAATCGGGATGAAATGCCAGCAGCCAACCTTTGTCCGGAAGCGTATTGTTCTTGTTCATCCGGAATATCTCGCCGGGAGTAAGAAATACCATCGTAGCATTGGAATAATCATAATATTTCCGTCCGCAGCAGTCACAATCCCCTTCACAGTCCTCAATCAGTAGGATGGCATAGAATTCAAACTTCACAGCATCCTGATACACACTAGGATTTTCCAGATTAATAATGCTTACCTGAGGATGCAACGTTTTACATCCCAGGCACCGGTTACATTCACATACGGTCTTTATGTCCAATGTATTGTCTTTCATCACCTATAAAGTCATTCTCATTATTGTAACTTCAGATATATAAAATCTTAAGGATATGTTTTCCACACCTTCACAATATACCAATTACAAAATTAGAGGAAAATCCAGACATCTTCACTACCCTTATTACGGATTATATAACCTTAGTTACTGTTTTTATATCTGGCTACGTGACTTCATCTCCAGATACTTGTTTATCACGTCCACAGAAAGATTTTCCGGTGTAGTCAGTACAGAACTGATGCCGTGCTGCTTCAAGGTGGAGACTATCAGCCGTTTCTCGAATACAAATTTCTCGGCAATGACATGGCGGTAATACCCTTCCGTATCCCTCGCAGGAGTGGCGACGTACTCTTTCAGAGCGGCATCTTCGAAGAAGATGACCAGCAACCGGTGCTGGCGGTTCAACTGCTGCAAATAAGCCAACTGGCGATTCAAGCTGCCGATGCCGGAAAAATTGGTATACAGCACCAAAAGACTGCGTTTGTTGACGCGCTTGTTCAAATGTACGCACAATGAGGAAAAGTCGGTCTCCCCAAAAGTAGTCTGCTGGCTGTAAAGGTTCTCCAATAACGCCTGCATTTGTCCGGGCTGTCGGGAGGCGGGGATAAATGTATCAAAGTGCTCATTAAACGTTACCAGTCCGGCTTTATCCTCCTTCCGCATGACAACGTACGAAAGAACCAGGGAGGCATTAATAGCATAGTCCAGCAAGGTCATCCCGCGAAATGCCTGCTGCATAATCCGCCCCTTGTCTATCACGTTATAGATTTGCTGGGAACGCTCGTCTTGATAGACATTTACCATAAGTTCGTGCCTCCGGGCGCTTGCTTTCCAGTTTATCGTGCGGTAATCGTCGCCTTTCACATACTCCTTTATCTGTTCGAACTCCGTATGATGCCCCACCCTGCGGATACGTTTGATGCCCAATTCCGTCAAGTTGTCGCTGATAGCAAGCAACTCATACCGATGGAGCATCAGATAGGACGGATATACCTTGACATCCAGCGGAGCATCGCAAGTATATCTGCGGGAAAGCAATCCCATTCTGCCTGCCACAAACACCCGAATCCGTCCGAAAGAGTAAATCCCCCGCCGCGTAGGACGCAGATGATACGTAATCGTCCTGCCCTCATTCGCCTGGAGCCTCATCCGGAAATCAATATTCCGCAACTGGAATGCAAAAGGAATCTCATCCACCACTTCCACAGCCACCGGATGCGGATAACTGCTCTCCACACGTATGTTCACGGTGTTTTCATCTCCGTTGGAGAAGCGGGTAGCACACTGGCGGAATGCCCGGATGCCGCGAATGCGATAGAGCATCACCCCATCCACCAGCGCCGACACCGCCAAAACAAAAAGCGCCCACTGCCCGATTGCAAAGAATGGAGCAAAGACGTACCCGATACCCATCAGCAGGACTATCAGAACAAGAGCAATATAGAATCGGCGGCCTAATCTCATTTCGGCACTTCCACCTTATCAATCAGACGTTGCGTCACCTTTACCGGCGAATAGCCTTCCATCTCGGCTTCCGCTGTCAATATCAAGCGATGCTGAAGCACATACGGAGCAACGAACTTAATATCCTCCGGTGTCACAAAGTCACGTCCCTGCAACAGTGCATATGCCTTGGAGGCCTGCATCATTGCCACGGACGCACGCGGAGAAGCTCCTAAATATACAGCCTTGCTGGTACGCGTCTGCTGTACAATCAACGCGATGTACTGAAGCAGCGTGCGG
Source organism: Bacteroides sp. AM07-18 (assembly GCF_003602695.1). Classification (NCBI taxonomy): domain Bacteria; kingdom Pseudomonadati; phylum Bacteroidota; class Bacteroidia; order Bacteroidales; family Bacteroidaceae; genus Bacteroides; species Bacteroides sp. AM07-18. The sequence continues at coordinate 348,537 of NZ_QTLM01000003.1, read as the reverse complement.
TCTACAAACACGTGTTCCATCAGCCTGCGCAACGAAAGCAGTTCTTCTTTTGTGAGCACGGGCGCCAGGCTCTCCAACTTCACCAACGAAGCATTGGCGTGGTGGCGCTCCAGGATGTCCACCTCCTCCTCCAATGAGGGATATCCCATGGTTATTTTCATCAGGAAGCGGTCCAGTTGCGCTTCAGGCAACTTATAAGTCCCCTCCTGCTCCACCGGATTCTGGGTTGCCAGAATCGTATAGAGTTCTCCCATCTGATGCGTGGTACCGTCAATGCTGACCTGCCGTTCTTCCATAACCTCGAACAAGGCTGCCTGCGTCTTGGCGGGAGCGCGGTTTATCTCGTCCACCAGCACGAGGTCGGCAAACACCGGTCCTTGATGAAAGTCAAAGTCATTGGTTTTCATGTTGAAGACCGTAGTACCCAACACGTCACTCGGCATCAAGTCCGGAGTAAACTGAATGCGGCTGAAGTCCGCCTTAATCAAGCGTGCCACCAGACGGGCAAGCAGTGTCTTTGCCACCCCCGGCACTCCCTCCAGCAACACATGACCGTTTGCCAGGACAACCGTCAGCACCAGGTCCACCGTCTGCTCCTGCCCCACTATGACCGTAGCAATCCGGTCCTTCAACGCTTGTATCTTCTCGGAAAAGAGAGTCAAGTCCACCCGTTTTTCTGTGTTCTCTTCCATAAATATCTTCTTTATATATGATTGATTATTTCATTCATTCTATCAATAAGCCGTTTCATCTCTTCCTCAGAGATACTGCGCCCTCCGTACACCACCGGCCTCACCTCGCGGATGAACGCGGCTATTTCCCCCGCTTCCATACCCGTCTTCCGGGCAATCCTGCCGAAAGAGCGCTCATCCTCTGCCACTTCCTCCACATCCACTTGTATTTCCCTCCTCAGTTCCTCCGCAAAATAGAGATATTTCTTGCGGACTAAGTCAGCATGGTCCTTCTTCTGATAATAAAGAGTACCTATCAACTCTGCAAACTCCAAAGACTTATTTTCCGGTTCGCGGATAACCGGAATGGCGCGCTGCTTCCTGCGGGCTGTAAATATCATAAAGAGCAGGATGGAAACCATACTCAAGTACAATGCCCAGCGAAGCGGCGGCTGCGAAAGGAAATAGCGAAAAGGAGACATCTGTACCTGGGCTGTTTCTTTCATATAGCCTTCGGTACGGACAATGGGAAATCCACCCATCTGGGACAATATACGAAAAAGATAAGCCGCATTCTTCCCATCCAGCACACCATAGTTCGTAAAAAGCAGGGGAGTGGAAGCCAGTATAACTTCCCCCTTTCCCCAAGAAACCGACATGGCAACCGGATGAGCAGCTTCTCCGGTAACAGTTTTTTCCGCCAACACTTTACTAGAAATGGAATCTGCAAAGAAATAAGACTGACAAAGTTGGGGATAGAAACAGAAAGTCTGCTGCGGATAAACCGCCGAATCCCCCACCCAGCACAAACTGTCTTTCGAAAGCAATGCAGTGGCATATTTTTTCAAAGCCGACGGACTGAAATAGGAATAGCTGCACTCAAATCCCAGCGTATCTTTCAAAATACGGCTGAAAGAGCTCCCCGCCAGCATAATCCGGTCTCCCCGTCCCGCCATCTTCAACATCGCCTCCACATCTACATCCGTCAAATGCAGGTTATCGGTAACAACCAGTATTCCGCGGCGGAGCGTCGTATCTTCCTGCTCCAGTTCATAAAAAGTCTTTCTCGACAACGAATATCCCTTCGGCAACGATGAAGACAGCAGGCTATCGAACACGGCACAGCCGAACGGTTGCTTGTCATAATGGCTGAACGTAGGGTTCCAGACAAACTTCTTTGGCAGACGGCACTCTATCGCAAACATCAACACCAGAAAAACAATGATACCGGCTATAAACCAATGGTTCCCCTTCATGCCGCCCCTCCTTTCTCCACTTCTTTCTGCAAATCCCGCATCGCATGGAACAAAGTTTCGGTCGCTTCAAAATTTCCGTAACGTACTCGTAGAAAATGGTTGGTCATTTGGCGGAAAGCTGGCAGACGGACTTCATAGATATATTGTGTTGGCGTTTTATATAACTGCCAGTCTATACGTTTTCCATCGCTGAGCTGTTTCAGCGTCTGCAGATAGAGCAAACGCACCGCCTCCCGATAATCCGTCCGGGCAAGCGCATCGGCAATTCTTTCCGCAAAATCCACTCCATAGATGGTGTCCTCCCCCACTGTATAGGGCAGGGTACTCTTGCGCGAACGCATGAACAGTTCCGGACGCTTCTTGTACACAAACCAAATGACCAATACCAGGATAAGAACGGCAATGCATATCAATACGACCTCCGAATATTCTGCCACCAACGTATTCCCGAATATCTTGTCCAGCAGCTTGCCGAACCATCTGCTGAACCACTCAAGTACATTAATTTCGGGAGCTATCAACTCACGACTGTAAGCAAACGCCGGGTCAGACTGCCAAGCGGCAACCTGTGCAGTATCACAAACCAGTGTATCAGCCGGAGCCATATTCATAGTCCGTTATCAGAGTTTATCAAAATTGTCAATATCACTCTCCACCATCACATAATCTATCTTTTCCGAAGCATGACCGTATTGATAAGCCAGTCCCAGCAATGAGAAAATCATGGACATATAAACGCCGAATGCCTGGACCACCGCCAGCAGATAAAGCACAAAGCTATAGGCTGCCGATACAGTGGCACCGCCACCTGCATCAGTCATTGCAAAGATATATTTCACAATAGTCCCGATATACCATGGAATCATCGTCACTCCCTGCAAGATGGCGGCGATGAATCCCATAACAATGGAAATCAGTACGATACCTCCCCAGGTAGCGAAACCCAGTCGGTAGGCCTTCTTCAAGGCATCTATGATATAGATATCTTCGAACAGATAGACTGGAGCCCAAATAGCAAGTGGCACAGACACCACCACAACGAGCAGAACGAACAAGAACGCAATCGCCATGAACGGAATGACGGTGGCTATAAAACCAACAATAAGCCCTACAAACAGCACCAAAAGCACACCGATAATCATTATCAGAAATACCCTTCTGACATTACGGAACAACAAGGGCTTCAGCATCCCTAACGTCACTCCCTCCAAGCGTTCTTCCCGTTCATTGTAAGTACGGACCAATGCGTAGACCAAAGAGGTCAGCATGACAGTTCCTAGCAGATAGAGAACGGCATACAGACTGTAATAAGTCACCAGTGCCATGATGGACGCTCCGACAACAGAAGAGTCGAACGAGCCTCCGGTCATATCACCCAGAGCCATTGTACCGCTCATCAGCCCGTTCAAGCTCAGTCCCTGAAGCAGACAAAGCGGCAACATCAGATATGTGGTGAATTTCATCAACGGCTTCCAATTCTCTTTGATAAAATCAAAGGTAGCAGTTAGTTTCTCTCCAAAAGAACGTTGTACATACAGTGCGATTTTAGGTTTCTGTGCTTCCATGCTTCTTTCTGTTAGGTAAATAAATATAATAAAAAAAGATAAACGACAAAGAGAGTAGAATAAAGCCGAACCTCAAAGCATCCGGAAGTTCGGTATGGCGGGTAACGAATCCTTCTATAAATCCTGCCATGATGAATACGGGTACCGTACCCACCACTATTTTCAGTCCTTTTTTGGCTCCCCGTTTGAAAGATTCCAGCCTTGAATAGGTTCCGGGAAAGAGCCATCCGTTGCCCAGGGCAAGACCGGCGGCACCGGCTACAATAATCGCCCAGATTTCGAGTGTCCCGTGCAGCCAAATGGCAAGGAAGGACTCCCAAAGCAAGTCGTGCTGATAAAAGAAGGTTTGGAAAGCCCCTATCATGATACCATTGTTAAGGAGCATGTATCCGGTGCCAAAACTGGTCAGCAACCCCATGGCAAAGCAGTTGAAGGAGACCATGATATTGTTCAGCGTGATACTCAGAAACATGGGGAACTCGGAGGAACCATTATATACAGCCATGGGTTCACCATTAGCGATATTGTTCAAAGTCATATCCACATAAGAGTTTCCTAAAATCAAACGCACAAAATCGGGGTCTCCGGCAGCAGATACCACTCCTATCAATGCGCTGACCACAAATATAATGAAGGAAGCCACTAACTCACGGCGTGCATCGTACATGGCCGAAGGCACTTCACGGGTCCAGTAGGTGATAATTCTTGACCATTTCTCGCGCTTGTTTCTATAAATGTGGTTGTGCAATGCCGAGGCAAGATTGTTCAGATAGATAGTGATGCGGGAAGCGGGGAAATGCGTTTGGGCAAAAGCCAGGTCTGCCGTAAGCTCCGTATATGCGTCGGCAAGCTCATCGGGAGACAGACTGTCCGCCTGCTCCACTATTTTTTCTGCTTGTTTCCATTTTTCGATGTTCCGCCGGATAAACGTCACTTCTTTCATACCCCATGAATATTTCAGAGAAGTTTTGTCTGAAATCGGTAACAAAAATAAGAGAATAATGATATATTTGCAATGAAATACTAAAAATGTTTTATCAGGAATGGCAGAATCTACAATTATCACCGGGCAGTTTGTCCGCATCAGTCAAACGCCTGCCAGTATCGGTGAACGGCTCATTGCACTGGTCATAGACTATATTCTGCTCGGATTCTATGTATTTTCTACTTTGGCCTTGTTTTCACGGATTCATCTGCCCTCTGATTTCACGATGCTTTTCTTCCTCACTATCGTCTACCTGCCGGTCTTGTTTTACGCATTTCTCTGCGAAATGTTCAACCAGGGACAAAGTCTCGGCAAGCGGCTGATGAACATCCGTGTCGTAAAAGCAGACGGTTCCACGCCCGGCATAGGCTCGTACCTGCTCCGATGGCTTCTCTTTCCTATCGACGGACCGGTGACCGGTGGCCTGGGACTTCTGGTCGTCCTTTTGACCAAAAACAGCCAGCGAATGGGCGACCTTGCTGCCGGCACCATGGTAATCAAGGAAAAGAATTACCGCAAGATACACGTCAGCCTCGATGAGTTCGACTACCTGACCAAAGACTACCGGCCTACCTATCCACAAGCTTCCGACTTGTCATTGGAGCAAATCAACGTCATTACTCGGACCCTGCAATCGGGTAAGAAAGACCGTACACGCCGCATTGCCTCCCTTGCGAAAAAAGTGCAGGAACTTCTCTCCATCACTCCTCATGACAGTAACCCGGAAAACTTTCTTCAGACCATTCTCCGGGATTACCAGTATTATGCCTTGGAAGAAATTTAATACAAACTTCCAACAAAACCAAAGAAGTGTTAAGTCTTACGCTTATTTAAGATTCAAGCTGCATCTTTTTGGCTTTTCATTTGTTAATCAACCAGAAGGTCTTAACTAAATAACAAAGAACAATTATGAAACGAATCATTACATTAATCACACTGGTGTTGGTAAGTGCATCGACCCTGATGTATGCACAGAGTAGCAGCGAAACACGCCAAGCAGAGCGTAAAGCCCAACGCGAAGCCCAGAAAGCACGCGAAAAAGCAGAAAATGAAAGGAACTATGCCATTGCCGTCCAGGCATTGAAAGAGGGCAAGTTTGTATTGGAAGCAGACCAGCTGGTGTTCAAGAGAGGACGGAGCGCATTTGTTTCATCGACAACAAACTTCGTTCTGATGGACGGTGAACACGCATCCGTACAAATAGCTGCCAACAATGCCCTTGCAGGCCCCAACGGAATAGGCGGCATCACAGTGGACGGCAGCAGAAAGGAAATGAAAATCACGACCGACAAAAAGGGAAACGTGAATTGCAGCTTCAGCGTACAAGGCATCGGAATATCCGCACAAGTGTATATCACACTGACCAACGGCGGCAATAATGCATCGGCAAGAATCAGCCCGAACTTCAATTCGAATACCCTGACGCTGAACGGAGTCCTGGTTCCATTGTCCCAGTCAAACGTTTACAAAGGGCGGGCTTTATAAAACACCCCTTTTGTCCGTACAAAGTATAAAGAAAAGAAGATATTCATATCGTGTTCGCAGGATACGAATATCGTGTAGACACGATATTAACAGAATGCGATACAAGGAATTAATAAACTGTTATACAGAATATTAATTCCTTGCATCGTACATAAAGGGAGCTAACAGAATGTGGACATTTATTCTTTTATCTGTTGACACGTTGGGCAATAATATACCGAACCACCCATATAAGCCTCTTTTATGATGGTACTGCCACAACGGAGACAAGGATTCTTCCATGTTTTGGCAGAAAGAATGGTTTTGTAACCTCCGGCGTTGCCATAAAGATCTGTTTGCGTATCGCGTCCGCCCTCGAACGTCATATCCACCAATGTTTCTTTTAGAGCATTAAAAAGAACGTCTTTCTGATTATCCGACAGAAGTAGCACTTTCTGTTTGGGATTTATCCGTGCATTGAACAGAATATCCTGCGTTACGCCGTTACCTACACCAGGAATACGCTGATTGGTTGCTAATAGAGCTTTAGCAGAGAGGGTCTTCTTTGCTTCGGCAACGAGTTTCTCAAATTCCGCTTCGGTGTATTTATCGCTCAACGGCGAAATGCTTTCCCGACTCAATTTATAGTACTTATTGTCGATATAGCTATCAGGATAAACATTGATAAAACCATACATTACAACCGTGAAGACAAGGAATGAATCATCATTAAACGTCAGCAACAACTGGTAATTGGCAGGAATCTTATCTCCCGCATTGTAATAACGGACACTGACTCCGTCGCCTATATTCATGATCACATTATCCGAAAGATTGAAATTGACAAACATGCCATATCCTTCGGATGAAAGGATGGTTTTACCTACGAGCAGTTTACCATACTCCGACGGATTGCCGTTATAGAACGTAAACTTATGCGGTTTGGTGGCATTGAATACCTGCGTGATTGTTTTACCGCTCAAGGCGTTGTTCACTTGTTTGCTCAGGGTGATAACTTCGGGTAATTCCAACATATTATCTTACTTTTATTTTCGATAGGGATATATATTTCCGTTAATAACTCGTCAATAGCTAATCAATATCGTTCATTATTTTAACCGGACCACTTCCCCTATAATAGGCATCAACACGTTCAAAGAGTCTTTCTCTTTCAGATTCATGGCATTCTTCAACGGTTCGTCCCAGCGGTGTCTAGCCAAAGCATATTTGGAATGATGGACAGTCAGAATCTTTTCCGCATTCAAGTCCCTGGCCACTTGTCCCAAATATTGGGGCATGGTATGGATATATTTCCAATCTTCGTTATACTGCCCATTCTCCAATATGGCAAGGTCAATGCCAGGATATTGCTTGCCTATTTCGGCAAAATGCGTATCATATCCACTATCACCGCCCATATAAATCTTCTGCGAAGGGGTTTCGATAAGGAAAGAGGCCCATAGTGCCTGATTCGCTTTCAACGAGCGGCCCGAAAAATGCCGGGCGGGCAAGCAATGAAGCAGAAATCCCTTATCCAGTACAGTATCTTCAAACCAATCCAGCTCAACCAGGGATGATTTCTCAAATCCCCAATACTCGAAATGTTCACCTACCCCCAAAGGACAGACCACCTTATCTACCCGATTTTTCAGCTGCATCACCGTTTCATAATCCAGATGATCCCAATGGTCATGTGATATCACCAGATAGTCAATCTCCGGCATATCGGCAGGCTTGTAGGCATCCGCCCCCTTGAACGGCTTGTTTACAAACGAAACCGGAGAAGCCCCACAAAATACGGGGTCTACCAGTATACGCTTTCCGTCTATCTGGATAAAATAGGATGAATGTCCGAACCATACCAATACATTCTCGTCCTTGCTTATCTTGCTGAGGTCCGTCTTTATAACCGGAATCTCTTTTTCAGGACGTAAATCGGTTTCTTGCTTAAACAAGAATCCCCAGAAAGCTCCCAAACGTCCCTTTTGGGAAGTCATCATCATCGTACTGTGCAGATTCCGGAATTCTCCGTCTTTGTAATGAGGCGACTTCTTAATCCTCTCCAACCGTTCTCCTTGAGGAGCCCTCCCGAAACTCGGCTGATTGACAAAAACGAATCCCACTATGACCGCAACAGCCACAATACCCACTATAATGCCAACTATCATACGTACTCTTTTCGTTTTTAATGAATTCATATTCAATGAGGCTACATTTACAGCTGCAAATATAGTCGAATTGTTATTAAATCACTATCTTCGCGCCCAATTTACGGAATCAATACAATAAAGCAATAAAAAGCCAACAAAGAAATGAACACACACAGTCTATGTTGCATCGGTTATATTACCCAAGATAAAGTCGTAACCCCTAAAAATACCATATATATGCCGGGAGGCACCTCCTTCTACTTCGCACATGCCATCAAGCACTTGAATGCTAACGATTTTTTATTGGTAACAGCTTTGGCTGATACTGACATGGGCATTGTGGAAGACATTCGGAAAGAAGGTATTTCCGTCAAAGCCTTGCACAGCACACATTCCGTCTGTTTCGAGAATATTTATGGAGAAAACCAGAACGAACGTACACAACGTGTCACGGCAAAAGCAGACCCTTTCACCGTGGAAGGTTTGAAAGATACCGATGCACGGATTATCCACTTGGGCAGTCTGCTTGCCGACGACTTCTCTTTGGAGGTCATCAAGTTCTTGTCCGGAAAGGGACTCCTCTCGGTAGATGTGCAGGGATTTCTCCGCAAAGTGGATAATGAAAAAGTGCTGGCAGTAGACTGGCCGGAAAAGAAAGAAGCATTGAAGTATATCCATATTCTGAAAGCCAACGAAGCTGAAATGGAAGTACTGACCGGATGCAGTGAACCGCACGAAGCCGCATTGCTGATTGCAGACTGGGGCGTCAAGGAAGTGCTGCTGACCCTGGGAGATAAAGGTTCGCTGATATATGCCCAAGGAGAATTTCACGAAATCCCCGCCTATCCTGCCCTTCAGATTACAGATGCAACAGGATGTGGAGACACCTATATGGTGGGGTATCTGTATATGCGCAACAAAGGTGCATCCCACCGGGAAGCGGGATGCTTTGCTGCCGCCATGTGCACCATAAAACTACAATCACACGGGCCATTCTGCGGAACGGAAGAAGCGATAAATAACGTGATAAAAGGATAAAGTGATAGGGTGATATAACACCCTACCATCTTTATTTATAATCCGAATTTTTTCAAATCATCTTCCACACTACCGATACCTGCGATATGAAACATATCAACCAGTACCTTCACAACATTCGGAGAAAGGAAAGCGGGCAATGTGGGGCCTAAGTGAATATCCTTCACCCCGAGACTCAGTAATGCCAACAATACAATAACCGCCTTCTGTTCGTACCATGCTATGTTGTAGACAATGGGAAGTTCGTTGATGTCATTCAGCCGGAATACTTCTTTCAGCTTCATGGCTATCACGGCCAGTGAATAACTGTCATTGCACTGTCCGGCATCCAATACACGGGGAATGCCGTTGATGTCTCCCAAACCAAGTTTATTATAGCGGTATTTGGCACAACCTGCGGTCAGGATAACGGTATCTTGCGGCAAGGCTTTGGCAAACTCCGTATAGTAATCGCGGCTCTTCATACGTCCGTCACAGCCTGCCATTACGATAAAGCGGCGTATGGCTCCGGTCTTCACGGCATCTACCACCTTGTCTGCCAGTTGCAGTACCTGGTTATGGGCAAAACCACCGATAATCTCTCCATGCTCTATCTCCACCGGCGGCTGGCATTGTTTGGCAATCTCTATGATTTCAGAGAAGTCTTTCCTGCCTTCCGCATCCTTATCGATATACTTGCAACCCGGATAACCGGTAGAGTTGGTGATGAACATACGCTCTTTATACACTGCATTAGCCAAAGGAGGAACGATGCAGTTGGTGGTAAACAGAATCGGTCCGTTGAAGGAAGTGAATTCTTCACGCTGTTTCCACCAGGCATTGCCATAGTTGCCTACAAAATGAGAATATTTCTTGAAAGCAGGATAATAGTGGGCAGGCAGCATTTCACCATGTGTATAGACGTCTATCCCCGTACCTTCTGTCTGTCTCAATAATTCTTCCATATCCTTCAAGTCATGGCCGCTAATCAAAATTCCCGGACGATTCTTCACACCGATATTCACCTTTGTAATTTCGGGATTACCGTAAGTACCGGTATTGGCAGCATCCAGTAGAGCCATTGTCTTTACTCCGAACTCACCAGCTTCGAGAACCAGCTTCACCCATTCCTCTGCCGATAGAGACTCAACCGCAATGGTAGCCAGTGCACGCTGCATGAAAACATGAACTGTATCATCATTGAATCCCAAGCGCATAGCATGCTCCAGATAAGCTGCCATACCTTTCAAACCATAGACAAGCAATTCTTTCAACGAACGGAGGTCTTCATTCTGTTCACGCAGAACACCTACTGTCTTCGCTTTCTCGGCATAGTCGTCACGCGTTCCCTGCCAAGTCAGTTCATCTACTTGGGGTAGGAACACTTTGTTGTGCTTGGCCTCTTGAATCAATCCATTACGCAAAGCAAGTCCCCTATCCACCCGTTTCAAGATGCTTTCATCATCGAAATTCGCATTCGTGATAGTACAAAACAAAGCATCCGTCACAAAAATATTCACTTCTTCAGAGACTGGAGAATCTGCCTTGCGTAATGTATCGGCAACAACAGAGATACCCCTGACTACAAACAGTAACAAGTCCATAGCTTGAGCCGTATGACTTTCTTTTCCACATACACCTTTCAATATACAGCCGGTTCCTTTGGCTGTCTCCTGACATTGATAACAAAACATGTTTGGTTCCATATTCCTATTCATTTAAAAGTTTGCATAATCTTTTGATAAGATAAGCAGCACCTCAGCAATAAAAATAAGCAGGCTTATGTTCTATTGCATTCGATTTGCATTATCTTTGTGCAAAGATGAGAGTTCTACAACGCACAAACTGTCACGAATGTTACATCGAATCACAAAAAAGTAAAAAAAGAATGGAAATCCATACATTATTGGAAATGCCTCCTTTCCAAGACATAACAGAAGAAGAATTATTATCCCTCATCCTGGCACCCGAACATGCACACAGGCAATACAAACCTGCTGACTTCATTGCCATGCAGGGAGAAGCATATCGTTCTCTATTCATATTGTGCAACGGCAGTGTGCGTACCCAAATGGTCAGTGCGGAGGGGAAGCAACTCACCATCGAAACGCTGAAAGCCCCGCAACTGCTTGCCCCGGCTTTTGTCTTTGCCTCCGAAAACCGCTTCCCGGTAAATATCGAAGCTAAAGAGAAATGTGAGATACTCGTTATAAACAAGAACATTTTCCTGGAATTCCTGCATCAACACCCCGCTGTGATGCGCAACTTTCTGCAACTGGTATCGGACAGAACCCTATTTCTCTCCAAAAAGCTAAATGCCTTTGCCCTACAAAGTCTGAAATCGCGTATACTGAACTATCTACGCATGCATGGCACGATACTCAACCAGCAGGAAGTGGCACAAATACTGGGAGTGGCGCGTCCCTCGCTGGCACGTGCCTTATCGGAACTGGCAAGCGAAGGGTGCATCCGAATGGAAGAGAAGGAAATGCGGATAAATGCAGTCTCCGCCCAAAAGTATTTATAAAAAACGTTCGCACTTATATATTATTCTTACCTTTGTCCAAGAATAAAAAGCTATGGAAAAGATTCTACTGGATGAAAAGTACGAACAGTTGTTGTTCCAAATCCCTCTACTAAGGGATTTGCCACATAATATCAAGCAATCGCTGCTTGAGAAACTGGAATATTCAGTCTATTCTATAGACAAGAAAGATATAGTTGCCCGGCAAGGCACCCCCTGCAAGAAGCTATATATACTATTGGAAGGTAAATTGCGTGTAGATATTATAGACGGTCTGGGCAATAAAGTTATGGTAGAATACATCGTTGCCCCCCGGGCCTTTGCCACTCCCCATCTCTTCGGCAGCAACACCACACTGCCGGCAACTTTTACTGCCATTGAAGACTGTATCCTATTCACTGCCACCAAAGAATCCACCTTCAAGCTTATCAGCCAGGATCCCAAAGTGCTGCACAACTTCCTTTGCATAACGGGAAATTGCAATGCCTGCACGGTTTCGCGATTAAAAACCCTTTCCCGCAAAACAGTCCGCGAAAGGTTTGTCGTCTATCTGTTTGAAAACAGAATTTCCAACTCTACCAGCATCACCATTGCGCATACCCAATCTGAGCTGGCAGAATACCTCAATGTAACCCGCCCGGCACTTTCAAAGGAAATCAATAAGATGACCAAAGAAGGTATTATCCTAATGACGGGTAAGAAAATTGAGGTATTGAATGAAGCAGCTCTGAAAGAGTATATCTAAACTACCATTTTACAAACAAGATTCTCGGATTGATGTTGACAGATACCCAGCCCCAATCCTGCCAGCGTTTATGGTCGCCGCCTTTCACCACGTCCATAGACTTCGTACCCCGCATAATGGAGTAACCGGCAGAAAGCTTCACGTCCTTCATCACATTCCAGTCAAGCTGATAGTCCATCTCCGAACCCAATCCCTTTTTTACATCATCCAGCTTGGCAGCAGTAGCAAAATAGTGATAATTCAGTTGCATACTCACCTGCTTGGATGTCTTGAAGTTGACACCCAACTGGGCATCCTGCAAACCGGGAGCTACTCCCTGCCAAGCAGAAGCATAGAAATAGTCCATCGCTCCATAGAACTTATGATGTGTTCCGTAAAGAGGATCGAATGCTTTGAACTTGTCACCTTTCCCGTCACTGCCACTCAGATAATCATAACCCAAGCTCACACTCCATTGCTTGTCTATGGCATAGGCAGCCTTCACGTTTACCATAAAGGCAGATACACTCTGCGCATTCTTGTTCTTTCCGGTCTGATAATAGAAAGCAGCCTGCACAGGTAGCCAATTTCCCGATTCCGGCTGATAAGTCACGTAAGTACCGAACGTCTGCAAATAGCGGGTATGGGAAGTTTCTGTTTCTGCATCACCGGTTTCCAGGCCCAGATTCATGAATAACAAAGAGACATCAAGGTTGGGGGTTTGCGCCGCATAATGATACCAAAGGGTCTGCATATTCTTATAAGGTTGTGCACCGTCATAATAATAGGTACCGCCTTTTGCCTTTTCCTTGTTCTGGTTGAAGGCAAGAATGAAATGCAGTTGGTGGGCATTCTTGGCATAGCCCAACTTCAATGCATCGTGATAGCGACCGGCCACATTCCAGTCCAGCCCTCCCAAAATACGTTCGTCGTCATAAGACAAGGTCTGGCGCCCCAGTTGTGCAAAGAAACCGGCACCAAAGTTGAGTTTTGCCCATGCTTCGTTCATAATGAAACGCCCGTTAGTGTCTATCTGCGGGTCCTGCCCCCATACGCCTACATGTTGGGCCGAAATCTTCATACTCAAATCCGAACGTTTATACTCCATGGAAAGACGTGCACGGTTGTTGATAAATGAAGCAGCCTTGTCTCCCTCGAAACGTGGTAACTGTGCTCCGTTACGGTATTCTGCACGGGGTCTGATTTGCATCGACATGGTGAATTCGTTCTCTTTCTCCGAACCTTGTGCCCACAACATTCCGGGCAACAGCAATAAGCCTAATGCCAAATAAACTGTTTTCATAAGTATTTTAATTTAAGTTATACGTATGTACACTCACTCCTTGTGCCGAGGGCAAGTAATTGATGCCATACCAACACATTTGCAACAACAGAAAAGATACAAGCAAGCCAAACAGTGCCTTACGATAGGCCGCGGGGCATCCCAATCGGAAATGGATATATGCCAGATAGGAGAACCAGGTAGCCGCCGCCCAAGTCTCCTTGGGATCCCATGCCCAATAGTGTCCCCAAGCAGCTTTCGCCCAGACAGCACCGGACAGCATACCCAGTGTCATGAAGGCAAGTCCTACATAAGTCAGATTATCGCACAAAGCCATCTCATGCCGTTCAATTCCTTTTTTCTTGAACCACAGCAGGTAGACAGCCATCACCGTAGCGGCACCCAGCATGGCATAGGCAAACATATAGACAATGACATGAGGAGTGAACCACGGACTCTGCAAAGCGGGCATCAACGTCTTGTTGTGTATTTCGGGCCTAAAAATATTGATGCAGACAAACACCAAGGACAAGACGGAACTGAAACCGAGAATCCATTTGTACCTCCAACGACTGTAAGTGATGATTCCTGCCAATGGAAGAAAGAATGAATACCACAAACGCGTCTCCCCCATCGTCCGCATCGGAGGACGCTCCAAAGAAATCCACATGCCGACAATGAAGCTGAAAAAGACAGCCAAGCCCAGACAAGTCAAAGTGTATACCACTACCGGACGTTTACCACGCCATGCAGCGAAAGCTCCCAATCCCCAGAAAAGTAAAGCGACAATGGCAAACAGAGCAAAATAATCCCAACTCATACCGTCTCCTCCTTTCTTTCTTCTGTTCCTTTCGGTGCATTGACAAACAAGCAGACTGCCCCCAGCACCATCATTATGATGCCGGCATATACAGCCGGAAGCCAGGGATCGCGTACCAGTTCAAAAACACTGACATCACTCCACCGTCCTTTCGTTTCGTCATAGCTTAATTGATAAATGTTCCATCCGAATATCTTCAAAGGACGGTTCACTTCGATTGTGTCTTCCACTACCTCTCCTGACTGCGTATAAACCGTTACAGCAGAAACAAATCGCTGCGGCTCACGTTCGGGCATCACCAGACTGGTCTGTTCCGACAAGCGCAATGCCTTATAAGGAAACATGAAACTACCGCAACTCACCCATCCCTCCTTCGACTGTCCGGAGGTAGCATTCACCGCCTTCAGATAAACAGCATAGGTAGCTCCCATCGAATGGAATTCGGTAAACTTCAAGGTATCTTCCGCAGCTACAGAGGCAGCCATCGGAATGGATTGAAGGATAGAGATGTCCCAATCCAGCAACCTCCCCCGTTCTACCTTCTCTTCCAACAGCAAATGTTCCGGCACATCCTTCGGCAGTGCCTGCCCGGTCTCATTATTTATCAGCATCAGCTTGGGAGGGTATTCATGTATGGTGAATTCTTTCAGTTCAATGGCAAGCGGAAGCTCCGTCAGCTTGCCATCCTCATTCGTGGCACGCCATTCAGTCTTGCCCAATTGGGTAATCATTCTCAGTCGTTGCATATCTGCATTGCCCAGCGTTGCCGTCAAGAGGGCGACAAACAAGCCGACATGATTCAGCAGAAAAGGAATCTTACGCAATTTTAAAGGAATACATACACGGAGAATGGTCAGTCCCAAGACAGTAACCAGCCAGATATAAAGCAACACGAACGGCCAGAAAGAAAGCATCTTCGAAAAGCCGATGACATCTGCCGAAGGCTGGGTAGAAGGAACCTGCCGCACCAATCCCATAACGACAGTGACAACCGCCACACATACCAGGGAAGAAACTGCAGCCGTATAATGACTGAGCCATCCGAAACAGTACACCCGTCTACGAAATCCATGCATGCATGCCAACAATAGCAGGAACAACACCAGAACGATGACATTGACCGGCCACGCAAACAAGCCCCAACGAATATCTCCAACGCTCCACTGCAACAGCAAGCCCGTGACGAACAGTCCTGCCCCACAGATAAAACCTTCCTTATACCTCCACGGTTTCTTCCACATCTTCTGATTTACGATTTGACGATGTACGATGTACGATTGGAGTTAGATTGTTGATAGAGTCAATCCGAGATGTACATATCGGGGAGTAATCCCAATCGTACATCGTAAATCGTCCAATCGTAAATAAATTTATTTTAGTGCTAACCGGTTGTTGGCTTTGGCTTTTTCCAACCAAGCCGGTACGGTAGTCTTCAAGAATTTGTCCTTTGCAGCTCTTTCGGCATCCATATCGAGGCCGATATATTCCTGCGCCTTGTCTTTGGTAGAGATATCCGGCATGGGAACATTGTCCGTATATCCATGCTTTGCCAGCACTTTGGAGACAGCCAAACGCGCCTGCATAGCTCTATCCAAGCCGTGAGACAAGACACGCTGGATTTCCTGTGGTGCATGGAAAGCACCTCCGTGAGATGCCACACCGAAGTCCCAACGCCATTGCGCCTGGCGAATCAGTGCCAGCACTTCTTTCATCTGCTCTTCCGTAGCTCCCTTGTCCCAGGCAAATTTAGCTTCGATATGAGCTTTGGCAAGTTCCTGTTCAAGGCGGTTGCGGATTTCATTGGCCTTGCGCTGGCGTTCGTAGACATTGTTGCGCAAAGTCTCCTCACTTTCGCGATGGCAGGTTTGGCAGGTACGGTCTATCATAGCCAACGGACTTTGTATATGGTGGTCGCTGAACTTCACGCCACCTTCACTCTTATAGGGCATGTGGCAGTCCGCACACGATACGCCACGCTGACCGTGAATGCCCATCCGGGCTATTTCAAAATCGGGGTGTTGCGCTTTCAGGATGGGGGTACGGCTCAACTTATGTATATAGTCGTAGAAACCGGCCTCATCATAATAGGCTTCCATGTCTTCCACCGTAAAACCTTTGTCCCAGGGGAAAGTCAGGTACTTGCCGTCACCCTTGAAGTAATATTCCACGTGGCACTGTGCACATACCAGCGAGCGCATCTCCTGCGGAGTGGCCTCGGTAATATCCTTGCCCTGACGTTCAAAAGCTTCTATCAGAGCCGGACGGCTGATATGCAGATTCATATTTTCCGGTTCGTGGCAGTCCGCACAACCAATCGGATTTACAATTTCACCACCCAAAGCGCCCCACTTATTATTATAGAAAGCATCCACACCGATGGCTTCCATCATACGGGGGACATCGGGACTCTTGCAAGTCCAGCAAGTGGACGGTTGCGGACCATCTGCATCAGTGGCAGGCGCACCGGTACGCAGGGTTGCCGTAATATCCTCGATGGCATGCATGTGTCCGCGCGGAGTGGAATAGTCTTTGGAGAAGGCATATCCAGCCCAAAGTATCACCATTTCGGGACGCTGTTCCAATACATCCACAGCCACATTTCCATTGAATTCACTCTGGAAGTCGGTCTTGGCGGTTTCAGTCCACGTCTGATACTCACGTGGAAAGTCACTCTTGAAGACTTCGTTGCGTGCCTCAATTCCTTCAATCACAGTTTTGCGGTTATTGAATACACTTGCCAGCTCGGCCCTGCGCTCCATCAAGGCAGAAACGCATAGACCCAAGACAAATACAACGACCATTGAACCACCGAACAACAGCCATCCTTGCCATGATTTTAATCTCTTTTCCATATATATGAAGATTTATTGTTATTCAAGTTTCTCATGTCTTTGACCTGCTTTCAGTGAACAAATTGACAAGGCTACAAGGAGGGATAAACAGCCCTTTGTCTATATCTTGCTTTTTAAAGTGATTACAAGGAAAAGCCTTGTGTACTTGTTCACTGAAAGCAAGTTCTTGAACTTGCGAAACTTGAGTTGTCATTATTCCTTTATCAGTTTCTGCAACCACTCCGGTACGGGAGATTCCGGATAGGGTACCAGTGCAGCGGGCGTGGACGAGAGGCTGTTCATTCCACCATGAGGCACATCACGGTGGCAGTCCCAGCATGCCTTTCCGTCGCCGATGAGGGTCATCATGTAGTCTATCCTGCCGACATCCACAAACTCGTTGGTCAGTTGCGTATGGCAACGGATGCAATTATTCATAATGACCTGCGCACTGGCTTCCTCGGCTTGGATGGCCTGCGGTTCGCTTTTAGTGAGAAAGGCACCTACGTGCTTCATGCCGTCCATTCCCTTAAACATCCATTTCTTTACCATATTCTCATGAGGGACATGGCAATCGTTGCAAGTGGCATCCCGGCTGTGGGAGCTGTGCATCCAGGTTGCATAATAGGGAGCCATGATGTGGCAGTTGACACATGCCGCAGGGTCATCTCCCAGATAAGTGTGCGCCCGGAGAAGATACATAAACAAGCCTCCGCTGCCGACGAGGACACCGCAAACAATGAGTGCCGTTACTTTCCACCTGTAGGATGGAAATAGTTTACTTATGATTGGTAACTTCGCCATAAAATGAATATTTTCAGCAAAAATAGGCAGTTACAATCTAAAAAAGTGTAATCATGATTACATTTTTCCATTTATTTTTCGGTATTTTTAATAAAGCATTCATTCTCACGCATACCTATATGAAGATGTCCACAAAACACGCACGCCTGCGCATCTTGTGGACATCTTCATCCTTTTATAAAACTGCCTGCTTTTTTTAAGCTGCTTTCTTTAATTGAACATTCACTTTTCTGCCACTCTTCCGGACCAATCTTCGAATCCAAAGATAATAGCCCGTCAACGGCAGGCTTGCGCCAATCAAAGCGGCCAGAAAGCTCAAGATGCGGGTGGCCCATCCTCCCCAACTGCCTACATGGACGGAGTATATCCAGCCACGGATTTTCCCGGAAGTGTCGGCATCCTTATATAAGGTAGTCCCGGTGATTTCACCATTACGGGGATTGAACGTATAGCGGTCGGCAGCACGACGGTTGCCCAACCGATTGAAGGAGACTGTAGCAGAGCCACGCGATACGGTTATCTGTTTATAATCAGGACTAAGCTCCTTCAGTTCTTCGTAAACCTTCTGCCAGTTTGCAAAAGGAGAGAAAGGCTTTCTTTCACGATTCTCGCCACCAGACCTGCCTTGAGCCCTATCTCCTCCGTGGGCAGCAGTTTGTGCCTGAGCACCATGTCCTCCACCCCCTTGCATGGTTTCCACTCCAAAAACTTTGTAGAAGCCGGTGCGATACCAGGAGAAAGACCATGTCAGTCCCGTAAGTGCCATCGCCAACAGAAAAATCAGCGTGTACATGCCGCCTGCCACATGCAGGTCGTACCAGAACCGGCGCCAACCTTTACCGGCAACAATCTTCAGACTGTTCTTTAAAGCCTTTTTTGTACGGGGCCACCAGATGACAACGCCTGACAGCAGCACAAAGACAAGCATCAGTGTGGCAGTGCCCACAATCATTTTCCCCCAGAAGATACTTCCATCGGGCTTCATGCTGTCCAACAGCCAGCGGTGCAGGCGGAACATGGTCATGAAAAACGGCGCACGCTCATACCGGCCCTTCACCTCACCCGTGTACTGGTCCACATAGACGGAGGCACGACGAGGTTTGGAAAGATTCACCTGCCAGGCACGTTCCGGATTGGACGATGCAGTGATACCCGTCACAGAGACACTATCCGGCAAAGTAGCGGCTACTTTTTCGGCCAACCGGCTCATGGGAAGCGGTGCCGGTCCGGCTTTTTCTACATAGTAGAGGTCGCGGCGGCAAAGCTCCATCACTTCCGTCTCGAATACCAGCATGGCACCGGAGAAGCAGATAAGGGTAATCAACAGTCCGAAGGGGACTGAAAGCCATAAATGTATCTTACTGAAAATTTTCTTCATAAGTATGTTCTCTTATTCATTTCATATCAGAACCTTTATTCCAGTTTACCTACACCGTTCAGTTGGGTTGCATTGACCACCAGCCCTTTGGTAGCTGTTGCATTGGCAGGGTCTACCTTATAGATGGCAGGATAGCCGGAAGAGGTAGTGACTGCCACATATGCGTTGCCATTTTCCATGTACGGGGTATTACCAAAGCCAGAGACATCGCTTGGAAGGCCGTTCACATAAGTCAAAGCTCCAGTGGAGGCATTGAAGACGGCAAGTTGGTTGGCAACCTTGTCTGATGCCGTAATTGCCTTATCATACATCAGCAGCAGGAAATAATTACCTGAAATATACCAAGTCCGCAAGAAAGAGGCGCCATTGGCTTTCTCTTCAAGATTATAGTAATAAGCGGCATCAAATTCTTCTGCTTTGGTATCGATGCGTACAACTCCAGCAGGCAATGTAGTCTGCTGACGCGAATCACTCATGGTCTTGGCATAGCTCGGAGAAAATACATATACATAGCCGTCGTCGGCAAGCCAGTTCATCTGGTAGTACTGTGAACGGTTACGTCCGGCAGCATAACTGATTTTGTCTGTAGTGATGACCTTATGAGAATTCAGTGTCTGATCACCAAAGATAGCGATATGGCATTCATTAGGATACTGGGTCCATTGCAATTCGTCCTTCTCATAGGCACCGCTACCCTGCCCGCCGGATTCTGTCTTTATTAAATCCTCATTACCGGAAAGCACCCACTTGTAGCTACCGTCTTCGTTCTTCTGCATGCAACCATACTGGCTAAGCCCCATGGGAATGGCTGCTGCATAAACCTTACTGCCCACTTGTTCTATACCGGCCAGTGTTACGTATTCACCATTTTCAAGGAAATTTTCGGCAAGAAATGGAGTATCCTTTGTTACCGAGTTCTTTGTATAAGTCTGTTTCTCGACATCCAGATAGGAAATCAAAAAAGATTGGGGAGTATATCCATTTGCATCATTCAGTTCCGTAGGGCCGTCGCCGGTAGAAGTCGTCATTATAAATTGGTCATAATAGCCGTAGGTAGTGAAACGATTGACGTTATACTCCTGGCTACGTTTTTCCAGTTCACCGTTTGTATTCATAATGAACGACTGGGTAGTGCCTGCATTTCCCTGGTGATAGTTCAAGGCATACAGATATTTGTTTCCGTAGAACACCCAGTAAGTAGCCCCATCGTTCACAAGGCCATTGCCGGCAGCAGTAATTTCACCGCTTTCCAGTGACTCGGCTGTCAGCAGGACAGGAACGGAGCTACCTGAAACTGTAGCCGTGGCAGCTATCACATAGTTACCCTTTGAACCGGAACCGGAGCCGGAACCCGGTTCGTCTGTGTCTGTACAAGAAATTAAAGCCATTCCGGTCATTGCCATTGCCAAGAGGCCGGACAAAAGATAATTCTTCTTCATTTGTTCTTCTTATTAATTACACCTATTAAAACCATTATATTTATTAATCACCAAAATGTACACGTACCTTGCCATAGAACGCACGCCCGGCTTTCTGAAGACTGAAATTGTCGTACAAATCCTCGTTCGTGAAGTTGCGGCATTCAAACGAGATATTATAGCGGCCATTCTTCAGACTATAGCTCAATGTCAGGTTATGGGAGAACTGGTCGGGTACCATGAAATCCTTGTTCTTGCTACCGATGGCCTGCGAATAGTAGGAGAAGCTGTGCATGTACTGGTTGTCGTAAGTCACGGACAGCATATTCCCTTTCTTCCAGAGGTCGCGCCAATAGAAGTTTACGTCAAAATCAGCAAACTGATAGGGCACATTGGGAATGCGTGCCTTGTAACCGAGATTTTCCACAGAGTTGCCGGTACTGCCGATTTGCATCTTCTCATTGTCACGCACATTCATCTGCGTGAAGTTGCCGCCCACACTCAGCCAGCGTCCGAAGCCATAGCGTGCCGATACATTGTATCCCTTCGTCAGCACCTTGCCGTAGTTGGTATAAGTGGCCCCTTCTTTTCCTCCGCTCAAGTCCTGGATATTGCGCTGGATATAATCCTTCGTATTGCGGTATACCACACCGCCTTCCACGTAGACAGAATGTTTTCCAAAACTCCGGGAATAACTCAGGTTCAAGTTGATGTTGTCACTTTTCTCGGGACGGATGCCGATGTCTCCACTCTCCAGGTCTTCGTCACCAAACATCTCTTCGATAGTGGGCAGGCGGTAAGCTTTTTCATAAGAGAGCTTCGCCTGCAAGCCGGGCAGGATGAAGTAGGTTCCGGCAGCACCATATCCCCAAGAGTCTACCGTACGGCTGGTGCGTACATAATTACTACCGGTATCATCCTCGGCCATAGGTCCTGCCACATACTGGCGGTAGTATTTGCCGAATGCCGAGAAGTTCCACTTTTCGGAAGGCATCAGGCGGTATGACAAACCGGAGATATTCTTGCGGGTCTGCTTGGCAATGGCATCCGTCTGTTCTTCCACCGCCAACAGTGAAGTATTATCACGCTGGAATGCACTCAACACATGATTGAAAGTCAGCATGTGGACTCTGGCAATGCGGTAATTCAAGGTCAATGTACCGTTCCAATTGTCATTATCGGCACGGGAATACTGGCGGGACTGTTCGCCGGGACTGTTCAGCGGATGTTTCTCACCAAGCCAGTTGTATTCATAGCGGGCAGTATCCACATTCGTAGTGGCATTGCGATTGTAGTTGGCTGTCAACACCATATCCAGCCCCTTGATTATCAAGTTGCGTTTGCTGTATTCCATCGAAGGCATCAGTGAATGGCCAAAGCGGTGCTTTTCCCCGAAGACTGTCTTCTGGCGTACGCCGGTCTGTATGTCCTTGTACATGTGCGAATAGGTGAAACCGAACATCAGCCGGTCTGCCCAACTTTTGTCCACAATACCCGCTTTAGCCACAATGGCTTCGTTGTGGTAAGTATCATTGAAACGCTTCACGCACACCTTCTCACTTTCGTTGAAACTGCCCGTCTCAAAATCCTTTACCGGCGCATCTACATGATAATCGTTGTCCGAGTAGTTTTGAAAGGCATTGATTTCATAGCTGAAACCGTTCTTGAAAGTCTGTCCGAAGTTAACGTATGAGCGGTGGGTATTGAACGAGCCGTAAGAATAAGAAGCATCCAGGAACCAGTTCCGGCGTTTCTTGTTGGTAACAATATTGATGACACCGCCAATGGCATCCGTACCGAAGCCCACGGGAACTACACCCTTATATACCTCTATACGGTCGGCAAAGCTCACCGGAATATTGTTCAGGCTGAAGGAGCTTCCCACACCTTCCTGCGGCACACCGTCAATGAACACCTTGACGTGCTTTCCGCTAAAACCGTCCAGCATCAACTGCATATCCGAACCTACCCCACCCGACTCACGGAGTTTCATGCCCGGAGCCTTGGTCAAGGCATCGCTCAGATTCTTCGTGGTGTTCTGGAGTTCCTTTGTATCGACTGCCACAGCATTGAATGCCGACCTCTTCACCCGGCTTACTCCGGTAGAAACGATAGTCACCTCGTCCAGCTGTTGCGTTTCGGGAGCGATGGTTATGTTCAGCTTCATCCGCTCATCATTGACCAGTTTCACCTTTTTCTCCACCTTTGTATAACCTACGGCAGACACCACCAGCGTATAGTCGCCGGCAGGCGCCTTGATGTGATA
Source organism: Bacteroides sp. AM07-18 (assembly GCF_003602695.1). Taxonomy (NCBI): domain Bacteria; kingdom Pseudomonadati; phylum Bacteroidota; class Bacteroidia; order Bacteroidales; family Bacteroidaceae; genus Bacteroides; species Bacteroides sp. AM07-18. The sequence goes on along the minus strand of NZ_QTLM01000003.1, from coordinate 325,382 downwards.
GAGGCCTTCCTGATTCGTGGTTCCTCCATAACTCGTCCCTTTCAGATAAACAGTCGCAAAATCCACCGTTTCTTTTTCCGTAGAAATGATTCTACCCGAAATCATCCCTCCTCTCCTCTGCGCATGTACAGACAGAGAAGCCAACAGAAGGAAAAACAGCAGCGAGAATTTAAGTGTATATGCTTTCAATTTTATAATAATTATAATGTTGTTAGTAAACCGGTGCAAAGGTCATTATTAACAGCCAGCTGTGCAATCACTTATTGTAGGTAATTATATGGAGTGGATTTATCGTATATATCATATTACGCAATCACCATTGATGGGTATTATCAATAATAAATCTAAAAAAAGAGGAGCCGGGAAATGAAAAACCCCTATTTATAGGTATTGCCCAATATGCCTTTTTGTACGACCTTTGCTGCAAATTAAAACAAGACAACGGACAATAAATTATTAAAGTTTAAGTATGAAAATTGAAAAGATTGTAGCCCGTGAAATCCTTGATTCACGCGGCAATCCCACAGTAGAAGTGGACGTTATTCTGGAATGTGGTGTTATGGGACGCGCAGCAGTGCCTTCCGGTGCTTCTACCGGCGAGCACGAAGCGCTGGAACTTCGCGATGGCGACAAGCAACGCTACGGTGGTAAAGGTACACTAAAAGCAGTAGAAAACGTCAACAAGATAATCGCACCGGCACTGATTGGCTGGTCGTCACTGGAACAGCGTACCATCGACCACAAGATGCTTGAGTTGGACGGCACGCCTACCAAATCCAAGCTGGGTGCCAACGCCATTCTGGGTGTCTCACTGGCAGTAGCCAAAGCCGCTGCCAATTATCTCGATATACCTTTATACAGATATATCGGTGGAGTAAATACCTACGTAATGCCGGTCCCGATGATGAATATCATCAATGGAGGTTCACACAGCGACGCTCCTATCGCTTTCCAAGAATTTATGATTCGGCCGGTAGGCGCCTCTTCCTTCCGTGAAGGCCTGCGCATGGGAGCCGAAGTATTCCACGCCTTGAAAAAAGTGTTGCACGACCGCGGCCTCAGCACTGCCGTAGGTGACGAAGGCGGTTTTGCACCGGCACTGGCAGGAACAGAAGATGCGCTGGACTCCATCATGAGCGCCATCAAGGCTGCCGGCTACGAACCGGGCAAGGATGTGAAAATCGGTATGGACTGTGCCTCATCCGAGTTCTTTAAGAACGGTATCTATGACTACTCCATCTTTGAAGGCGAAAATGGTAAAAAACGTACTGCCGACGAACAAATAGCTTACTTGGAAGATTTGATTAATAACTACCCGATTGACTCCATCGAGGATGGCATGAGCGAAAACGACTGGGAAGGCTGGAAGAAGTTGACCGAACGCATCGGCAACCGTTGCCAGCTGGTTGGCGACGACCTGTTCGTGACTAACGTGGAATTCCTTGAAAAAGGTATTGCCATGGGCTGCGCCAATTCCATCCTTATCAAAGTCAATCAAATCGGTTCACTCAGTGAAACGCTGGATGCTATCGAAATGGCACACCGCCACGGTTATACCACAGTGACTTCTCACCGTTCCGGCGAAACCGAGGACGCCACCATTGCAGACATTGCCGTTGCCACCAACAGCGGACAAATCAAGACCGGTTCTCTGAGCCGCTCCGACCGCATGGCGAAGTACAACCAACTATTGCGCATCGAAGAAGAACTGGGTAACCTTGCTGTCTATGGCTACAAAAGAATAAAATAACCCTTTGTAGTGAATAAGTCATAAAGAGGGAATAGCGTCTTTGGGAAAAGGCGCTATTTTTACTAAAGAATCGTCTATATCTTTGCAAAAGTCATCCCCTACTATCCTCTATAGGAAAGATTCTTTCCAAGATGGTAGCAGGTTAATGTTTCATTGACTAAAGACTATTCGTCCGACAGTCGTTACATTATCGTCCGACATATGTTTAATTATCGTCCGATAGCTGTTGGACGATAATTAAACATATGTCGGACGAATAGTTTTTAGTAAGCAAGAATATAAAATATAGCGGCGCAACAATCATTTGCTCCCAAAGCCTCCCTTTATTATTTACGGAGGCCTTCAAAAACAGTCCTCATTCACGGTTCATCAAACGATGCTCTGCCATCTGCTCGAACTTCGTGCCGGGACGTCCGTAATTGGCATACGGATAAATGGAGATGCCTCCGCGCGGGGTGAAGATACCCGTCACCTCAATATACTTAGGGTTCATCAAATGAATGAGGTCTTTCATTATGATGTTCACGCAATCCTCGTGGAAAGCACCATGATTGCGGAAGCTGAACAAGTAGAGTTTCAAACTCTTGCTCTCTACCATCTTGACATCGGGGATATAGCAAATACGGATTTCCGCAAAGTCCGGTTGCCCCGTGATGGGACAGAGGCTGGTGAATTCGGGGCAGTTGAAACGCACCCAGTAGTCATTGCCGGGATGCTTGTTATCAAATGCCTCCAATACTTCGGGGGCATAGTCCTGACGGTATTCTGTCTTTCTCCCCAAAAGGGAAAGTTGGTCTTTCAATTCTGTCATAGCCATATATTTTTAGTGATACAAGTGTGCCTCATTTAGTAGAAGCCAAAAACTTTTCCAATCCTTCTCTGCGCAACGTGCATGCCGGGCAGTGTCCACAACCATCTCCCGGGATACCGTTATAACAAGTCAGCGTTTCGTGACGTATAAGTTCGAGCACTCCAAGCTCGTCTGCCAGCGCCCAGGTCTCCGCTTTGTCAATCCACATCAGTGGTGTGTGCAGTACGAATTGCTCGTCCATAGCCAGGTTCAGCGTCACGTTAAGCGACTTGATGAAAGCATCCCGGCAATCGGGATAACCGCTGAAATCGGTCTGCGACACCCCCGTCACAATATGATTAATCCCCCGCTCGCGGGCGTAGACGGCGGCTATACTCAGGAAAAACAGATTGCGTCCCGGCACAAAAGTATTCGGAAAGCTGTCTGCCGGCTTCTCCTGGTCCATCTCCATGCCGGCATCTGTCAATGAGTTATGTCCCAGCCGGCCGATAAAGGAAACATCCATTACTTCGAACTCCACACCTGCCTTACGGGCAATGGCCCTCGCCAAGTCCACTTCCTTCTGATGTTTCTGTCCATACAGAAAACTCAGCGCATACACTTTCTTAAATTCACGTTTTGCCCAAAAGAGGCAAGTGGTCGAGTCCTGCCCGCCACTGAATACCACCAAAGCAGTGTCCCTATTCATCTTGTTAAAAGCCTCTCCCCTTGCCCTCCCCCGTAGGGAGGGAAACAGAGAGGGCATTGCTAATTATTTGTTTGACATAATAACTGATTTCCCCTCACTACGGGTAAGGGGCTTTAAATATCGCCTATTTTCCATACTTTATAGGAGATGCCTTCATCATAGACATCACTACCGTCTATCCGCTTAATAGCTTTTACCACACGGATAGTCACAGGCAGTATCAATACCTCGTACATGGACTTCAGCAGAATCTGGATACACATCATCACCAGCAACTCCCGCCATGCAATGATTCCTCCGAACGCCACCGGAAAGAAAATCAACGAGTCTGCCGTCTCACCAACCACCGTCGACCAAATGGCACGTGCGGAGAAATTACGCCCGTTGCTTGCCAGTTTCATGCGGCTCATTACGTAGGCATTCAGAAAAGAGCCCACCAAGAATGCCGTCAGACTGGCTATGACAATACGGGGCGCCATTCCAAAAACAAAATTGAAATGCGCGGCACCATCCCAGAAAGGGGCGGCAGGCAACGCCACGGCTATCAGTCCCAGCATTACCACAAAAAAGTTCATGGCAAAACCGCTCCAGATAATCAGGCGGGCTTTACGAAAGCCCCAAACCTCGGCAATGCAATCGTTGATAATATAAGAAATCGGGAAGACCAGCAATCCGGCTGTTACGGTAATACCAAAAACCTGGATAACTTTAGTCTCAAGAAGATTGGCTGCAATCAGGCATACATTGAACAGAATGCCCAGCAACATAAAAGGTACAGATACTTTTTGTTTCATACTCCTGTTTTTTACGTGGTGTTCTAGAATACACGACCGCTATTCACGGCATCATACATTTTAAATCCGGTTGCAAAGGTACAACAAGTTTTGCAAATGAACAAACAACATATATTTTAACTAAAACTCAAGCAAGACAAAGCTCCTTTTTTTTATTCGAAGTAATTACAGACAGTGCATATTTAGTTAACGAGACTTAAATAAGATTTCCCAAACCAAGAATATTATTTACAATAGTTTTAAAAAACATAAACCAATAGCATAAAAATCAATATATTAACTGATTTTAGCACAAAATCAAAAACATGCAACCAAGTTTGCTCTCAAACAAGATTTCATTCACGCAAATTTCTTAAGCAAATAAAATAATGGACAACATATTTTAATACATACGATTCTATATTTTAAATAATGAAAATTAGGATTATATTTGATAACAACAATCCGGAAGCTCTGGAAAGCACATTGATATTAACCAAGAATATACCATATTATATATAGTAACCTTAGAAAAACAATGAATGCCTATGATTTACCCGAAAGCCCCAAGACACTATTAGTGTCATCTTCTATTCAACCTATTTATTTTGAGATCCATTAGCTTAAACAAAAAACATCTATTATGAATGAAAATCGTAAACGAGGAACATCGAACAACAAAATCCTCACAGCAATTGCCATCGCCTCCCTATTTATAGGAAGCAGCAAAATCATGGCAATAGAGACCTATTCGGAAAATTCATTCGGAGTGACAGAACAGATGCAGGCACAAACAGCCCGCGGTATCATTGTCGACCAGAATGGAGAGCCTATCATCGGAGCAAGTATCTTGGAAAAAGGTACTACCAATGGAGTTACTACCGACTTATACGGTAAATTCTCGCTAAACGTAAAAAGAGGTGCCACCCTGGTCATTTCCTACATCGGCTATAAGACGCAGGAAGCCAAAGCAGATGCCAACATGAAAATCACCCTTACAGAAGATTCCGAACTACTGGATGAAGTAGTTGTTGTCGGTTACGGTGTACAGAAAAAGAAACTTGTCACCGGCGCCACTGTACAAGTGAAAGGGGAAGACATAGCCAAGCTGAACACTGTGGATGCCCTGGGCGCTTTGCAGAGCCAGTCACCGGGTGTCAACATCACACAGAACAACGGCTTCCTGGGTTCGGGCTTTAAGGTGAATATCCGCGGTATCGGTACTACCGGAACCTTCTCCCCGCTTTATGTGGTAGATGGAGTTGCCAACGGTAGCATCGACGGGCTGAACCCGAGTGACATTGAATCTTTGGACGTCTTGAAGGATGCCGCTTCTGCCGCCATCTATGGTGCGCGTGCTGCCAACGGCGTTATCCTGATTACCACCAAACGAGGTAAAACCGGCGTTGCCGAAGTCAGTTACGACGGCTATGTCGGCGTGCAGAACCTCTACAAAATCCCTACTATCCTCAATGCCCAAGAGTACATGATGATGCAGGATGAAGGCCGTGTAATGGACGGATTGAGTCCGTACAACTGGGCGACCTATATTCCGGAAAGGGATTTGCAGGCCATACAGAACGGAACATGGAAAGGGACAAACTGGCTGAAGGAAGTACTGAATGAAGATGCATTGGTACAGAACCACGCAGTCAACATCACCGGAGGAACAGACCGTTCCAGATATGCCATAGGTATTTCATACACCAACCAAGAAGCCACCATGGGAGTTCCCGGCGAATTTCCAGAAATGAACCGCTACAACTTCCGCGTCAACTCGGACCACGTAGTCATGAAAAAAGGCAATCTTGACTTCCTGAAAGTGGGCGAAACCATCAACTACAAATATTCGCAAACACAAGGTTCATTCGGAACCGGCGGCATTTATTGGAACGGAGTGCACAATATGCTCATCATGAGCCCGTTGATGCACCCTTACAATTCAGACGGAGACTACTACCTCTACGCAGACCAGGAAAAGGACAACTACAAATGGGATATCTCCAACGGAGCCAATAAAAACCCGATAGCTTATCTGGACTACTATATGAACCAGAACCTAAGCAAGTCCCATTACATGCAGAGCAGCTTCTATGCAGAACTGCAACCCATCAAGAACCTGCGTATCAAGAGCCAGTTCGGTTACATCATGGGAGCCTCCAGTTATCGTTCCTATTTGCCGAGATTCGATTATCTGAGTGCGTCACTCAACAACGCAGAAGACAAGGTTACCCAATCCATGTCTATGTATAACCGTTGGTCATGGGACAATACAGCCAACTACATCTTCAATATCGATGACCATAACATCGACGTCCTGGTAGGTCAGAGTATTGAAAAATGGGGTATGGGAGAAGAAATGAGCGGTTCAGCCATAGGCTCAAACTTCTATGACTTCAAGCACGCTTATTTGTCCAATGTTCCATTGACCGCCAACAGTGTGTCCTCCTTGACTGGCAAGCCTAACGGGGAAGGTTCCATCGCTTCCTTCTTCGGACGCGTCAACTACAACTACCAGGAGAAATACATGGCTTCTGTCATCATGCGTGCGGACGGTTCCTCCACTTTTGCCCGCGGACACCGCTGGGGATACTTCCCTTCAGTATCCGCCGGATGGGTTATCAGCAACGAGTCCTTCATGTCAGGAATCAAATGGCTGGACTTCTTAAAGCTACGCGCTTCCTGGGGGCAAAACGGTAACTGTAATGTATCTACTTTCCAATATCTTTCACTGATAACTTCCAACAACGGATATGGCGGTTATACGTTCGGCGACTCCATGGACCTCATCAGTACCGGTTCATACGCCTACCGACTGACCAACCCGGACCTTACCTGGGAAACACAGGAGCAATTGAATTTCGGTATCGATGCACGCTTCTTGAACAACCGCCTGGGCTTTGAATTCGACTGGTATAACAAAAATACCAGAGACTGGCTGGTTACGGCTCCGGTACTCTCTTCCTTCGGTGCCAATGCAGTGTCCGTCAATGGCGGTAATGTAAAAAACACGGGTATTGAAGTAGGACTCCACTGGAACGACAACATCGGAAAGGATTTCCAATATGGAGCCAACCTGACCCTTGCTCACAACAAGAATGAAGTGACCAAGATTGCCAACAAAGACGGAATCATCCACGGTAGCGGCAGCGTTCTGTGGGAAGGAGCCGAAGAGTGCTTCCGTGCTGAAGTAGGCAAACCCATCGGCTACTTCTACGGCTACAAGAGTAACGGCATATTCCAGAACCAGGAACAGATAGACAACTACAAAGGTCCGAAACTGAACGGCGACAAGACACAGCCGGGTGACGTAATCTGGGCAGACACCGACAATAGCGGTACGCTCGATGCCAATGACCGTACTATGATAGGTAACCCGAATCCCGACCTGACAATGGGACTTTCCCTGAATGCCAGCTGGAAGGCCATTGACTTCTCAATCACTACTTACGGCGCATTCGGCCAGCAGATTCTGAAGTGTTATCGTGACTTCTCCTCCTCACCCTTGAATAACTATACAGCAGAGATATTCCAACGCTGGCACGGCGAAGGTACGTCCGACAAGTTCCCGAGACTGTCCAGCGCTTCCAGCTCCAACTGGAACAGAGTATCAGACATTTATATCGAAGATGGAGACTATCTCAAGATAAAGAACATCACTGTGGGATTCGACTTCAAGAAAGCATTCAAGAAGTTACCGGTACAACAGCTGCGCCTATATCTGACCGCACAGAACCTCTTTACCTTCACCGGCTATTCCGGTATGGACCCGGAAATCGGTTACGGCGGCGACGATTATGGTTGGGCATCAGGCATCGACCTGGGCTACTACCCCAGTGCACGTACCTATATGATAGGCTTAAATGTAAAATTCTAATTAACCGAAGAAATTATGAAAAAGATATTATTCATAGCATCAGCAATACTGATTCTTCTTTCAGGATGCGAAAACTTCCTCGATTCGGAACTTCTGACCGAAAAGACAACCGCCAACTTCCCGGAGACAGAAAAGGATGCCCAAGAGATGGTGACGGCCATATACGCCCATCTGTTGTTTGAAAGTCCTGAAACCTCTTCCCAGTATTACATTGCCCAGTTGGCAGGTGACGACTGTCTGGGAGGCAACCTCTCCTACTCCAACAACTGTGCCACCAACTTCCTTATGTACAGTGGCAATCTGAATACATTTGCCGGCATCTGGGACCGTTGCTACACCCTTATCAACCGTGCCAACAATGCCATCAACACAATGGAGAATGTGAAATCATGGTCCAGCGAGAGCGAACGTAACCGACTTTTCGGTGAGTCCTACTTCCTGCGTGCCATGGCTTATTATGAGCTGGCACAAGTCTTTGGCGGAGTTCCTTTACGCACCACACTGGAAAGTACCAACCTGCCGCGTGCATCCGTAGACGAAATCTACACCCAGATTGCAGCAGACTTGAAAAATGCTATCGAAATGATGCCCGCAAAGATTTATCCGAAAGGCTCAGACATGACCGGACACGCTACAAAATATGCTGCCGAAGCCATGATGGCACGTGTATTCCTTTTCTATACCGGACGCTACGAAAAAAACGAACTCCCCAACGGAACTACCAAAGAGGAGGTCATCTCTTGGATAGATGACTGTGTAAACAACTCCGGTCATAAACTGGTGTCCGACCAACGCAACATCTGGGCCTACACCAACGATGCTACCGAAGACAATACCGAAGGGCTCCGTTACCAATACGTTATCAACCATAACCTGAAATGGGAAGGAAACAGTTCCGACGAAACTTTATTCGCCAACAAACATAACCTGAAATCCGACTGGACCTATACCTGGTTCTCCAACACATGCGCGCAATTCTATTCACCGTCTGCCGACAACTATTCCAACAAAGACAGTTATCCCTTCGGCACCGGTTGGGGAGCTGGCCCTGTATCTCCGGCTATGGTCAACGAATGGAAAGACTGGGCCGCCAAGCAGACCTATACGGACGGTTACAAGGAGGATCCCCGTCTGACCGGTTCCATATGGTCGTACAAAGCACTTGATCCGAATGTTGCCGGCAATGTGCTGATGGACTGCACCATGGACGAGGGTGAACCGGAATATACCGTATCCTATCGTTACTATGAACAAACCGGCTATTTCCAGAAAAAATACATCAATATCAATTCCTACAATGAAGGCAAAATCGAACCTTTCGGCAAGCAGATGTTCCCCGGAATATCTTCGCAGACATCCCAACAGCTACTCCAAATTGCCGACTTGATTCATATCCGTTTTGCCGACGTTCTGCTCATGCAGTCCGAGCTGAAGCAAGATGCTACGGGTCTGAACAAGGTACGTGCCCGCTCCCACTTGGCTCCGGTGGCCTACTCCCTGGAAGCCATCAAGCAGGAACGCCGCTGGGAACTTGCATTCGAGTCCATCCGCTGGTGGGATATCCTTCGCTGGTCGGGTCCTTCGCTTGAGGAAGCCGGTGACATACTCAACAAACAGACCGGGTTCAATATAATAAATGCCGCTACGGTGGTACCGATGGTAAAATTCGACTATAAGAAACGCCTACAAGCAACCCAAGGCTACTGGCCCATTCCGCAAGACGAAATCGATATCTCCAATGGAGTCCTTGAGCAGAATCCAGGCTGGGATGCATCTGCCCAGTTCTCGGATTGGAACAATATGTAAGAGTATTAACCTATAAATAAAGACAATATGAAAGTAACAAAAATATTGATAGCAATGCTTGCTTCAGCCTTCATCGTTACTGCATGCGATCCTATCGAAGACGAAGACTTGCGAGACAAATATGTGACTGATGCCGGTACACCCATAACCAAAGAGGCATTACAAGCCGCCATATCCATTACCCAACCCTTCCCCAACCAAGACGGAGTAGTGGAAGGCGACCAGTATATAGCCCTGAAAAACTCCCGCCCGGACATTGGCGGTTCATGGCACATAGAATGGGGGGGCGAAGGAAGTAAACAAAGTAAGACTCTGGTCACGGACAACGCTACGGTCATCATGGAGTCCAATGCGGACTATTCCATCTACTATATGGGCATTTCCGCCAATCAGATTATCAAGACAGATCCGGTTGTAGTGACTGTGACCAATGTATTCGACGATTGGTCCACTTACTTCACCGGTGCAACCGACAAGAGTGACAAATCTGCCAAGAAGACCTGGAAATTCCGTGAAGTCAGCTGGGGTTCCGTCTGCAATATGGGGGCTCATGGAGGCTGGAAATATACCAGTGCAGGCTATACTCCCGAATCAAATTTTGCCTGGTGGGCCAATGTCACTGCCGCCGAAGCGGGAGACCAGTCCATGGTATTCGAATTCGACGGAAACAAGATGAAAACCTATGATGCCAGCGGAAACCTGAAGGCAGAAGGTACTTTCTCCTTCACACACGAAAAACCGGAAGACGGAGTACTGGGTGAACTGATAACGAGCATCCCCACCATCGGAGGGAATTATGACGACAACGGACAAAGCGTAGGCAGCAACAAATTCTGGCTGCTGACACTGGATGAGAACTATATCACAATCTATCATCCCGGCAAGTATAGCGGTGGTGTGGATTGGGACGACAGCGGCTGGTATGCTTACTTCAAGACTGAAGCAGGAACCGATTCTGAATAATATGCACTCTCTATGAAAAAGAAACTGCTATTTATAATAGCTACTGTCTTTCTAGTAGCCGCATGTCACAATGACGACTACATTCCCGGACTGCCAGCTCCGGGAAATGAAGACAACGAGACCGAAATGGCCGAGCAGGTTGCAGGCCGGGTTGCATTGGGCTACGTCACTTATTATGGCACATCCATACCCGATGCCAAATACCTGACCCACATAAACTACGCTTTTGCAGAATTATATGTTAAAAACGGAATTTATGAAAAGTTTGGCCTGCAAGGTGATAAATCCCGTTTTGATAAGGTAAAGAAAATAAAGAGCCAGTATCCACATGTGAAGATATTACTCTCTTTTACCAATAGCGTTTCCAATTCTGACAATTCCCAGGACGGAGGCTTCTCCGCCCTGGCGAAGAGTCCGGAAATGCGCAAGCAATTCGCACAAGACTGCAGAGCCTTTGTTCTGAGTGAGGGCATAGACGGTATTGACATTGACTGGGAATTTCCCGGTATGACTTTCAGCAGCAATGCCTATGACGAGTTGGTAGATGTGGAGAACTTCACCCTATTGATGAAAGACTTGCGTGCAGAGTTGGGGCAGTCCACCCTATTGACCTATGCAGGTTATTGCATGGACAAGCGTCCCCAAGGCGAAGGCTACAAATATATTGATGTAAAGGCTGTAGACCCGTATGTAGATTTCGTCAATATCATGGCCTATGATCTGGTTGGTGCCCCCCAGCATCAATCAGCATTGAACAAGCCAAGTAATTACTGGGACTGCCAGCGTTCCGTAGACGAATACCTGAATGCAGGGGTATCTGCCGACAAATTAGTGTTGGGAATTCCGTTCTACGGAAGAGCCGATTTCAATGCCGGCGGCAGCATCAATTATCGGGATATTCTCAACCTGAGTAAGGATGACGGCTATGTCATCGAAAATTGGGATACAGAAGGCAATGTCCCCTATGTCACCAAAAACGGCAGTTTCTACTGTGGTTACGACAATCCCCGCAGTATTGCCGCAAAAGGTGAATGGATATTAAAAAATGGCATGAAAGGCATGATGTTCTGGGATTATGAAGGCGATGACACTATGGGAACTCTACGCAAAGCGCTGTGGAATGCCGTCATGAAAAAATAAGTAACTTAACACACATTCTCAGGAGGTTATTCCGGAAATTAGGGTAAGGGTAATTTTGCATACGATCTTCATTCAAGGCAAGAATACTGACGGAATAACCTCCTTTCCTCCTCCAAGACTACAAAACCTTTTTTCATTTAAGTTGTTGAAAGCACATTCATCAAAACCTAACTTAAATGAAAACAATCTTAAAAGCAATGTTTCTGTTGTGCGTAGCCGGACTTCCCTTGTCCACTATCCATGCACAAAAAAAAGAGATCATCGATGACGAAGCCCCCAACGGCATTGTCATAGTTACCATCGACAAAGCGGGCGACGAGATTATCCGCATCATGAATGAGTCACAATTGCCTTACATCCATGACCCGAAAGCTCCCCGCTTCCTATTGATGGACAAACAAGGCAAATTCGCCCTGGGTATCGGAGGGTATGTCCGTGCCACCGGCGAGTATGATTTTGGAGGTATTGTGGATGATATTGACTTTGTTCCTGCCAACATTCCAAGCATTAGTAAAATCAAAAATCAATTTCAAATGGATGCCAGTACGGCCACTATCTTTCTGAAATTAGTCGGACACACCCGGCTATTGGGTGACTTCACAGTCTATACAGCCGGAAATTTCCGAGGAGGAGACAAAACATTCCAGCTACGGAATGCTTATATGTCATTCCGAAATATAACGGTGGGATATACTTACGGCGGTTTCATGGACTTAGGCGCCCTCCCCTCCACCATTGACTTCCAGGGGCCCAACGGTGCCACGTTCTACCGCGCTACACAATTGTCATATACTTATAAAGGGCTGAAAGACTTTCGTTTCCAAGCTTCCATCGAGGCGCCTGCCGTTGACGGCACAACAAGCAGCCAATTCGAAATTGCCCAGCAACGCATGCCGGACTTCACAGCTTCGGCACAATACAGTTGGAACAGCAGCAGTCATCTGCGTGTAGGAGGTATCATCCGCAGCATGACATATACCAGCACGGAAAGGGACAAGGCTTCCAGCGTCACCGGATACGGTGTACAAGCCTCAACGACCTTTAACCTCGGTAAAAAATGGCAGGCATTCGGACAAATCAACTATGGTAAAGGTATCGGGCAATACCTGAATGACATCAGTAATCTGAACGTCGATATTGTCCCCAATCCCGAAAAGGAAGGCAAAATGCAGGCATTGCCCATGCTGGGCTGGTATGCAGGTCTACAATATAACATTTCTCCAAAGGTATTCCTTTCAAGCACTTACAGCATGTCCCGCCTTTACTCTGAAGACGGTTATCCCAACGACCTGCCAAGTACCTACCGCTACGGACAGTATTTCGTAGCCAACGTATTCTGGAACGTAACCCCGAACATGCAGGTAGGCGCTGAATATCTGCGTGGCTGGCGCACCAACTTCGACAATTCCACCAACCATGCCAACCGTATGAACCTGCTTGTACAGTATTCTTTCTAATCCAATATAAAATAAGAAAGAAGCCGCCTCAAATCGATATTTGAGACGGCTTCTTAATATATAAAGGTAGGATTGTGAAATCAGAACTTATAGTCAACACCAAGACCAAACACTTTATTAGTACGGCTATAAACATTCTTGGTGGTTTCACTTATCTTCTTTGTATAATCATCATAGTTTGTCCAAAAATAGGCTATATTCATAGTCAAATGCTTTGTCATTTTGATGGCAGCACCAAACCCCAGTGAATAAGAGTCACATGAAAAACTTATATCACTCTGAAAATCATCAGCCAAGCCATAATCTGTACGCTGATAACCACCACTGATGGTCAGCTGTTTAGCTATATCCCATTCTGCACCAATCAAAATTTCATGTGTGCCATGCTTCAACGCTTTCTGCTTATCATTGGCCATCCCTGCCGCTTTATCAAAAAAATGGTGATATTCCAGCGTTGCACGAAGCGTAGGAAGGAATTCATAACCAACAGCTGCAGTCAATAATGCAGGGATATCACTCGGAGTATTCACACCATCCTTATAGTCAGCCAAAGGATTCCCTTCATCTCCCATAGCAGTTCCCATTGCACGCACTTCAGCTTTTTTGGTTTTATTTTCGAGATTAAGACTTGTCATAAACTCGTACTTCAACCCAATATTCCATTTGCCCAACTTCACATCAGCTCCCAAGATAGGGGTCAATCCCCAGCCGGTCTGGTCGCAGTCTAAATCGATACCAACCAATTCCATGCCACCATAAGTAGGAATATTACTGTGTGCTGTTGCAGTCAGAAATCCTTCATACCCACCGGTAAAATAATTCATACGTCCACCGGCAAACACACCTAACCAATCATTAACTTGATACGACAACCCCAATTGCACACCATAAATAAACTGGCTTCCATCCATTGCACTATTGATAGAATACATATTGGGAGTGATTTGACCACCCGAAATAGTATGGACTTGTCCCATCACCATTGAATCGAACATACCCAAACCATCATCAAACGATGCCTTACCGCCACCACCTACAACAGCAAAGCTACCGGAAATAGTCCAGTCTCCTTTTTTATATGCACCTTGAAAACTAGGAATGAAAGGAGCAGAAGCTTTTCCTTTATAATAACGTGTATTCCCATCTTCAATAAACAAGGGAAATGTCGCTTTTATGTTACGGGTCTGATAAGCACTTTGTCCATTCAAAGACAAATAGAGACCATCTTCCGGCAAGAAGGCCAAACCGGCCGGATTAGAATAGACACCGTCAATATCAATGGAAGCACCACGCGCTAACATTCTAAGAAAAGATACATGCTGATTTGTATTTGTTAGGATACCACCCGCAAAAGTTGGAATTGAAACGATTAACATCGCAATGCCAATCAACGAAAATTTTCTCATCTAAATCTTTTTTAATTGTTTTCGGGCGCAAAGGTACAATAATATTGCACATAAAAAATAGTTTTGTGCATAAAGTTATCCTAATATAATACTTTCATTGAAATACCAAATAGTTTCTGATGAAACAAATGGAAATAATTATCATTTTATGAATCCTTCCGGCCACTGAACCATATCAACTTTCCACTTGTTATCTCCCTATAATTATGTAACATTTAAAAAATAACAAATCTCATGGCATACACTATCGCATTTTTTGGCAGCAAACCTTATGATGAAGCGTCTTTCAACGAAAAAAACAAGGAATATGGTTTTGAGCTCCGCTACTATAAAGGGCATCTTAACAAGCACAACGTTATTTTAACCCAAGGAGTAGATGCAGTCTGTATTTTCGTGAACGACACGGCCGATACCGAAGTTATCCGTCTGATGGCAGACAACGGCGTGAAATTATTGGCGTTGCGCTGCGCCGGCTACAACAATGTAGATTTAAAGGCAGCTGCCGACTGTGGCATTACCGTAGTGCGTGTCCCTGCTTACTCCCCTTATGCCGTAGCAGAATATACCGTTGCCCTGATGTTATCCCTCAACCGTAAAATTCCACGTGCCACCTGGCGGACACGAGACGGAAACTTCTCGCTGCACGGACTTCTGGGCTTCGACATGTACGGAAAAACTGCAGGCATCATCGGCACGGGAAAAATAGCCAAGAAACTGATATGTATCCTGCGTGGATTCGGCATGAATATTCTTGCCTACGACCTCTATCCCGACTATAATTTCGCCCGTGAACATCAAGTGGTATATACCAGCCTGGATGAGCTATATCACAATTCGGATATCATCTCCCTGCACTGCCCGCTGACTGAACAGACCAAATATCTCATCAACGACTATTCCATCAGTAAAATGAAGGACGGAGTAATGATTATCAATACCGGACGTGGACAACTCATCCATACCAACGCCCTGATTGAAGGACTAAAAAACAAGAAAATCGGCTCTGCCGGCCTGGATGTGTACGAAGAGGAAAGCGAATACTTCTATGAAGACCAATCGGACAAAATCATTGATGACGATACCCTGGCGCGGCTACTGTCCTTCAATAATGTCATCGTCACTTCGCACCAGGCCTTTTTCACACGCGAGGCACTGGCAAACATTGCTTCGACAACCTTGCAGAACATCAAAGATTTTATGAACCATAAGCCACTGGAGAACGAGGTCAAGGCATAGTCCCCACTCATTTATAAATTCTTAGACATCGGTTTTTAAACTTTATAGCTTTCCAAAGCGTTACTAGTACATAAACCATTTTAAGAAAAGGAATAAATTATGAAAAAAGTTATAGACAAATCAGACAGCAGAGGTCATTCCCTATATGATTGGCTTGACAGCCACCACACCTTCAGTTTCGACGAGTATTACAATCCCCGCCGGATGAATTTCGGCGCCTTGCGTGTACTGAACGACGACCGTGTGGCTCCGGGAAAGGGCTTCGGCACACATCCTCATAAAAATATGGAAATCATCTCCATTCCCCTGAAAGGGAAACTGAAACATGGGGACAATCATCAGAACAGCCGCATCATCATTCCGGAAGATATACAAACCATGAGCGCCGGCACCGGCATCTACCACAGCGAAATGAACGGCAGTGACACTGAAGCGGTAGAATTCCTGCAAATCTGGGTGATGCCCGAAAAGCTGAACACACCACCCGCATACCAGGACTTCGACGTACGTCCACTCCTGCGCAAAAATGAAATGGCACTAATAGTATCCCCTGACGGCGATGCTCCTGCCAGACTGCTACAACAGACCTGGTTTTCTATCGGTGAAATAGAAGCCGGAAAGAAGATTGACTACCACATGCACCAATCGCATTCCGGTGCATACATCTTCGTAATGGAAGGTGAAGTCAAAGTGGACGGCACAATACTCTCACGTCGTGACGGAATGGGAGTATACGAAACCGGCAGTTTTGAGCTGGAAACATTGAAAGACTCTCACATTCTCTTCATAGAAGTACCGATGTAGCGTGCTTTTGCATAAAATAACAGCTTAAACCGGAAGTTTGTGTAGCGTTTTTTGTAATATTGCGCTATAATTCAATCCGTAAATGAAACTTGATTACATCTACCATAGCGGCTTCGCGATTGAAGCGGACGGAGTGACGGTCATTATCGATTACTATAAAGATTCCTCGGAAGAGGTTTTCAATAAAGGTATCGTGCACGACTATCTCTTGGAAAAGCCGGGCGTACTCTACGTACTATGCTCGCATTTCCATCCCGACCACTTCAATCGCGAAGTTCTTTCATGGAAAAAACTGCGGCCCGACATCCGCTACATATTCTCCAAAGACATCCTGAAGCACCGCCGCGCCTCAGCGGAAGATGCCACCTACATCAATAAGGGCGACACCTACGAAGACGAACATATCCGTATCCAGGCCTTCGGTTCTACCGATGTGGGTATCTCCTTCCTGATAGACCTGCAGGGCAGACGGCTGTTCCATGCCGGTGACCTGAACAACTGGCACTGGAGCGAGGAATCCACTCCGCAGGAAATACGCAAGGCCGAAGGTGACTTTCTGGCCGAAGTGAGAGAGCTGCAGCAAACTGCACCTGCCGTAGATGTAGCCATGTTTCCGGTGGACAGCCGTATCGGAAAAGATTATATGCGTGGAGCAGAACAATTCGTGGAACGAATAAAAATCACTATATTTGTACCGATGCACTTCAGCGAAGATTATCAGGGAGGCAACGCATTCCGGCAGTTTGCCGAGAGCAAGGGATGCCGCTTTCTGAGCATTGCACACCGTGGTGAAAGTTTCGAACTCCCCAACTTGTAGCCCATAATTCGTAAATTAATAATTAAAACACATACTATTATGAAAAATTTGACACAACTTCTTTTTACACTGTTTTGCCTTTGTCTGCCGGCCATGCTGCAGGCGCAGGATAGGGACGACAGTAAATATCTGGCCGGTGCTGTTCCCGAGGTGGACGGCAAAGTGGTATTCACCAAAGAATTCAGCATCCCCGGCATGTCTCAGGATGAAATCTACGAACGTCTGCTCGGCTGGATGGATGCCCGTCTGAAAGAGAATGAAAATACCAGCCGTGTAGTATTCTCAGACAAAGAGAAAGGACAAATTGTAGGTATCGGGGATGAATGGATTGTATTCAGTTCTACGGCTCTGTCATTAGACCGTACCAAAATCCTTTACCAGCTGACTGTGACCTGCCAACCCGAAAAGAGCGTGCTCGAAGTAGAGAAGATACGGTTTAACTACCGCGAAGGAAAAGAAAAATATACCGCCGAAGAGTGGATTGTAGACAAGTATGCCTTGAACAAGGCGAAGACCAAACTGGTACGCGGACTTGCCAAGTGGCGCAGAAAAACCGTAGACTTCGTTGATGACCTTTGCCTGGGAGCAGCAGAAGCATTGAGCGCCACCACTGCCAAAGCTCTGGTAGAAGAAAAGAAGGAAGAAAAGAAAGAGGTGAAGGCTGTCGTCAATTCCGGTCCGACGGTAATCACCCCGAAGAAACAAGTTACCGTGGAACCTGCCCAGGCTGCTGAAAAGGCATCCGAAGGCATCGTGAAAGATGCCCAAGTCATCGAAGTGCCCCAAGTCAAGAAACCTGCCGCACTGGTTCCTGCCCAAAAGAGCCAGCAGCAAGAATACAAAACCATAGCCCCCGAGCAATTGTCAGCCGATGCCATCCAGACCGGAGCAGGCAAATTGGTTATCGTCATCGGCCAAGAGCCTTTCAACATGACCATGATGACAGCAAACTCCGGAGGTTCTTTGGGCAAAGTCAACGGCAAACCAGTTGTATTCAGCATACTGTCGCCCGACCAGCCGTATGAACAAATGGAAAAAGCAGAAAGCTATACCATCCGTTTCTATCCTACGGGACAGACAGAGCCTACGGTCATTCTGGAATGTAAGAAGCTGCCTTCACCGGCAACGATGGAAGGTATGCCACGCACGTATGTAGGCGAAATTCTGAAAGCAATGGTCAAATGACCGCACACGCAGACTGTAAATTGTAAATAATCAAATCAGAAATAAACAAATGGAAATAAAAAGTAAATTCGACCATTTTAATATCAATGTCACCAACTTGGAACGTAGCATCGCATTCTACGAAAAGGCACTGGGGCTGAAAGAACATCATAGGAAAGAGTCGTCCGACGGCTCTTTCACTCTGGTCTATCTGACCGACAGCAGTACCGGCTTCCTGCTGGAACTGACCTGCTTGAAGGAGCATCCACAAGCCTACGAATTAGGGGAGAACGAGAGTCACCTCTGCTTCCGCGTATCCGGTGATTACGACGCCATACGCCAATACCATAAGGAAAACGGATGGGTATGTTTCGAAAACACAGCAATGGGACTGTACTTTATCAATGACCCGGATGACTATTGGATTGAGGTACTGCCGGAGAAATGATATTTTACATCACTAAAACAACGAAATATATGAGTATAGAAGAAGCGATGATGGGTGGTATTGTCTTCAAAGGCAAAAAGGACAAACCTAAAGAAGAAAACAAGATAAAGACCAAAGCCAAGAAGAAAACCTACATTACCGGGCAACACGGTTCCGCCTCAGCCAAAATGAAAGCAGAAATCCGCCGCAAACGCGCTAACAGACATAAGAAATGATAAATACAGCCTTATTGCCTGCCGACAAGGACCCGATGGGCGCAGCCATAGCCGATTACTTTAAACGGCATAAAGCCGACCGCCTACGCGTGTTCTCTTCACAATTCGATGAGGACGAAATTCCCGTCGAAGAGCTATTCCGCACAGAAAAGCAAATGCCCTTGCTGGAGCGTACTGCTCTGCAAATGGCGACCGGAAAGATTCTGGATGTGGGTGCCGGTAGCGGTTGCCATAGCCTTACCCTGCAAGAAGCCGGAAAAGAGGTCCATGCCATCGACATTTCCCCGCTTTCCGTGGAAGTGATGAAGCAGCGAGGTGTGCGTAGCGTATCACAAACCAATCTGTTCAATGAACAGTTTGCCGATGAATACGACACTATCCTGATGCTGATGAACGGTTCCGGCATTATCGGAAAGTTGGAGAATCTGCCTGATTTTTTCCGGAAGATGAAGCTACTGCTCCGGCCTGGAGGCTGTGTTTTAATGGATTCCAGCAACCTGAGCTATCTGTTCGAAGAGGAAGATGGCAGTATTGTTATCAACCTTGCCGGTGATTACTACGGAGAGGTAGACTTCCAGATGCAATACAAGAATGTCAAAGGCGACTCCTTTGACTGGCTCTATATCGACTTTCAGACCCTGAGCATCTATGCTGCCGAAAATGGCTTCAAAGCAGAGCTGGTGAAAGAGGGTACACATTATGACTATCTTGCCAAACTATCCCGACAAGCATAAAAGTGAAGTGCCCCCTAAAAGTTAGACAAAAACTTTTAGGGGGCACTTCCTTTTTTATATCTTGCCTATTCCTACTATTCAGAAAGCATTCCGTCAATCTCCTTCACCAGAGAAGCAAATTCTTCAGGGTTATACAGACGTGTCAGCTTCACAATACGCCCTTCCTTATCAATCAGGACATTGCGTGTGATACCTGCCTTGCGGAGCGCATACTTCGCAAATATATCCGCTCCCGGGTCCAGACCCAAAGGATAGGTCACTCCGGTTGACTTACCAAAAGCAATCACTTTCTCCAACGGCTCGTCACGGTCGATGCCAATCAGCATAAAATCCGGATTCGACTTATGCTTCAGCCATATATCCTTCTCAATGAAAGGCATCTCCTTACGGCATACCCCACACCAGCTCGCGGTAAACTGCAACATGACCACCTTCCCACGAAGTCCCGAAAGGGTAATGCTTTTCCCATCCGTCAGCTTCACTGTAAAATCTGGAGCCATCTCCCCTACCTTAACGATGTAGCCGGTACTGTCCGCCACTACATCCTGCGCCTTGCCTGCCATGCTGCACATAGCAAACAGACAGAAAATCAGAAATCCAACTTTTTTCATTTTATTCAATCTTTAATAAGTAAGCTGTAACTATTCAGCGAATGATATTTTATAGAATGGGCAAACAATTCCCTATAACAAAAAACTCCGAAACACTTTTAAAAAGCAGTTTCGGAGTTTTATTCTTCGAGGTACCTGGCAGATTCGAACTGCCGTACACGGTTTTGCAGACCGCTGACTAAGCCACTCATCCAAGGTACCGGTTCTTACAAGAACTCTTTATTTCTCGTTTGCGGATGCAAAGGTAGCACTTTTTTTGAAACTACCAACTATCCGCAACAACTTTTCTTCTTTTTTTTCGTCACTCCACTGCACTCCGCACGCTTCTTATCATACAAATTCTTTAGTTCACAGCCACTTGCACAACTATCACACGGATTACCATTTTCTTTGACCCGATGAGAAAAAGAATAAATACTCATGCCAATCCGCACAGCGCAGAGCAACAACAATAAGGCTACTACCCACTCCTGCCAACTATTCATCATAAAAACAGACCTCCTATCTGATAAATTGCGAAAGACATCAGCCAGGCCAGCGCAGTAGTATAAAGCCCCGCAAACACGGCCCACTTCCAACTGCCCGACTCCCCTTTAATGGCTGCCAACGTGGCGATGCACGGAAAATAAATCAGCACAAACACCATGTAACCGAAAGCCACCAGGGGCGTTATCGGAATGCGTTCACCCAAGCTTACGGCATCTGCCTCGGCATCGTCGGCATAAAGCACTCCGAGCGTGCTTACCACCAGTTCCTTGGCGCCCACGCCGGAAAGGATGCCGATGCCCAGCTTCCAGTCGAATCCCAACGGTTCAATGACCGGTTCCATGGCTTTACCAATCCGGCCGATGTAGGAATTCTCCTGCTGTTCCGTCACACTTTCATATTCATCGTGGTTGGGATAATATCCCAATGCCCAGATAACGATGGATGCCACCATAATGATGCCTCCCATCTTGCGGAGATACTGCGCCCCCTTCTCCCACGTATGGCGGAAGATGGCCTTGGACGTCGGCATACGATAAGGCGGCAGCTCCATGACAAACGGCGTATCGTCTCCTTTCACCAGAAAGCGGCAGAAAAGACGTGCCATGACCACTGCCAACAGAATGCCGATGGCATAGATTACTAACAGCACAAAGCTCGCATTGTTCGGGAAGAAGGCGCCTACCAGCAATAAATAGATGGGTAGACGAGCGCTGCACGACATCAGCGGATTGATGAGCATCGTCACCAGACGGCTCTTGCGGTTCTCAATGGTACGCGAAGCCATAATGGCGGGCACATTACACCCAAAGCCCATAATCAGCGGAATGAAAGACTTTCCATGCAGCCCCATTTTATGCATAATCTTATCCATAATGAAAGCGGCACGTGCCATATAGCCCGAGTCTTCCATCAAGGAAATAAAGAAATAGAGCAACAGAATATTCGGCAGGAAAACAATGACACCGCCCACACCTCCGATAATACCATCCACTAGAAGGTCCTTCAGCGGTCCTTCGGACATGTTGTTGCATATCAGGTCGCCCAATTCGCCTACCAGCCATTCAATCCCCTGCATAGGATAGTCGCCCAGCACAAAGGTGCCTTCGAACATCAGATAAAGGAAAAGGAAGAAAATGGGATAACCCCATACACGGTGAGTAACGATTGAGTCTATGATTTGAGTAGTGCGCGACGTATCCTGATGATTGTCCACATAGGTCTCGCGCAGGGCACCGGCTATAAAACCATACTTGGCATCGGTGATGGCCTGCTCGCTCTCCTCGTTCACCACCTCGGCAATCCGTGCCTCTTCCCGGTCGCGGACAGCAAGAATCTCCTTTCCATTGGGCAACTCCTCCACAATCTTTTTCAAGTCTTCGTCGTTCTCCAGCAACTTGATGGCAAGGAAACGCGTGGAATATTTGTGACGGATGTTCTCATTGACGCTGATGACGCGCTTCACCTCCTCAATGCTACGTTCCAGCTCGGGACCGTGATTGATGTGGATATGGCGGAAAAAGCCGCGCGGCTGTTCCACCTCTTCTTTATGGCTGCCGAAGTCATGGTCGGGAACATACTCCTGATGCCAGCTGCGAAGGTCACTCAATATCTCGCTGCGCATCCTGCCCTTATGGTCGAGGAAGTCGCCGCCTTCGTAAATATTGATAATCACATGGAACAGCTGTTCAATGCCTTTTCCGCTACGGCTGACCGTAGGCAACATCGGAACTCCGAACAACTGGCTGAGCTTTACATAGTCCAGCGTGTTTCCACTGGCTTCCAGCTCATCGTACATGTTCAGTGCAATCACCATGCGCACATTCATGTCAATCAGCTGGGTGGTGAGATAGAGATTGCGTTCCAGGTTGGAAGAGTCCACAACATTGATAATGATATCCGGCGTTTCATTGATGATGTGCTGGCGGACATAGATTTCTTCAGGGGAGTAGGCCGAGAGGGAATAGGTTCCGGGAAGGTCGACAATACGGAAATGGTAGCCCTGGAAGTCAAAATACCCCTCCTTGGCATCTACCGTAACGCCACTGTAATTGCCCACATGCTCGTGCGAACCGGAAGCGATGTTGAAAAGAGAAGTTTTACCACAGTTGGGATTTCCCACCAAAGCCACATTTATGGTGCGGCGTTTGCCGAGGGCCAGTTGCTTCAGCTCATCTTCGCCCAGATGCATGTTTTCGCCCAACCCCTCGTGGTAATCGGGCTGCACAGCCTGCTCCTTAGCTTCCTGCTCACTGATAATCTCTATCATCTCAGCCTCCTGCCGACGAAGAGAAATCTCATATCCCATTACTTTGTATTTGATAGGGTCGCGTAGTGGGGCATTCAGCAAGACCTCCACTGTTTTACCTTTAATAAATCCCATTTCCACAATCCGTTTGCGGAAACCACCGTGTCCCAGCACTTTTACGATTACACCTTTTTCACCGGTATTCAATTCGGACAAACGCATAGTCTTTCTGCCTTTCTTTTCTATTTTGGGGGCAAAGATAATACTTATGTCCGCAAGGCACAAATAATTTAGAATGTTTTTAAATAAGAAACACTAAACAATAATGCCCAGAAGGCAGAACACTACTTCCAGAGATACTAAATCGTAACTTCACCACACCTTTGTTCTTTTCTTACCACAGCTGTGGTAAGAAAAGAACAAAGGTGTGGTATGCATAAAACACAGCTGTGGTAAGATTAGCTTTTAGCAAATACGACCTTAGCCGATAGAGATTCTGAAAATAGATACTTGCAGATATGGCAATAAAAATCGTTTGCACTATCTTTGCACCACTCTATAGTTGAATATGCAGAAGGTAGTACAATACATCGAGCGCCACAAGCTCTTCTCGCTGGACGACAAGATACTTGTGGCACTGAGCGGCGGGGCGGACTCCGTGGCTTTGCTGCGCCTGCTCCTCAGCCTGGGATACACATGCGAAGCCGCCCATTGCAACTTCCATCTGCGCGGAGCGGAATCCGACCGCGACGAGCACTTTGTACGCCAACTCTGCCTGGAGCACCGGGTGACGCTGCACACCGTCCACTTCAACACGGAGCAGGAAGCAAAGGAACGGCATATCTCCATCGAAATGGCTGCAAGGGAATTGCGCTACGCGTGGTTCGAAAAAACAAGGGAAGCATGCAGTGCAGCTGTCATTGCCGTCGCCCACCATCAAGATGACAGTGTAGAGACATTGCTGCTCAATCTGATTCGCGGTACCGGCATCAACGGATTGCGGGGTATACGCCCCCGAAACGGACATATAGTCCGCCCCTTGCTCTGCCTGGACAGAAAGGAAATCGTCGGTTATCTGGAAAGTATCGGGCAAGCCTACGTGACGGACAGCACCAATCTGCAGGACGAATATACCCGCAACAAAATACGCTTGAACCTGCTTCCCATGATGCAGGAGATAAACCCCTCCGTCAAGGAAAGCATCCTCAAAACGGCAGAGCATCTGGACGATGCCGCCTCTATATATAATATAGGTATAGAAGAAGCCAAACTGCGAGTCAAGACACCGGAAGGCATAAGTATCGGCGCCCTGAGGCAAGAAGCGGCACCGGAAACGGTCTTATTTGAAATTCTGCATCCGCTTGGATTCAACGCCGCACAAGTAAGGGACATCTGCCGGACATTGGACGGACAGCCCGGCAAAGTCTTTGCCACCCCCGGCTGGCGTGTCATCAAAGACCGCGGCTCGTTGTTGATAGAACCCGTACAGGAAGCCGTAAAGCCCTTATTGGAAATAAAAGAACATCCTTATACACCGGATTTCATGATTCCACGCAACAAAGCCACCGCCTGCTTTGATGCCGACAAACTCCAGCATCCCCTCTCGCTACGCCTTTGCAGGCAGGGAGACAGCTTCGTGCCCTTCGGCATGAAAGGCCGGAAGAAGGTAAGCGACTACCTGACCGACCGCAAGTTCTCCCTTCTGCGCAAAGAACGGCAATGGGTGCTTTGCTGCGGAGATGACATCATCTGGCTGGTGGGAGAACGGGTGGACAACCGTTTCAGAATAGACGAAAAAACCCGGAAAGTGCTGGTCGTATCAACCATCGACCAGTAGCCATCACAGAATGATTCTGTCCTCCTTCTGTTTCTTGAAGCAATCGGAAAGCAATACGGCAAACGGCATGTCATACGTGCGCGCCTTCTGCGGACAGCCTTTCACACAAGCACAACATTTGATGCATTTCTCTGCAACCGTATTGCACTCGTCTCCTTTTATAATGGCTCCTGCAGGACAATGCTTCACGCAATATCCGCAATGCGTACAACGTTCCGCATCCACTTGCGGAGTACGGGGCATAGGCACCCCACTCTTACGCAACTTGACGACTCTGCGCAAAAAGCGGAGCAACGGGAAGAAAGGCTGGCGCGGACGCTGGATACGGGTCACATCCACCCCATACAGTTTCTCCATATCTTCGGCCGCCGCAATTTTAGCACGTATTTTTTCACCAAAAAGCTTTGCATACTCCAAGTCGTCCGCATCCGGACGTCCGGCTGCCACCGGATATTTCTCACTGCTATAAGAGTGCTCTCCTACAAACGTAGCACCTGCAATTACCTTGAAGCCCAACTTCGTGACAAAAGCATCCAATTCCACCAAAGCCTTCTCATAGGCCCGGTTGCCGTACACCACCACAACCACGGCAGGTGCACCGTCAGCATGAAGCTCCTTCATCCGCTCCAATGCCAAAGGAGCCACATGGCCGCCATATACGGGCACCGTGATGACCGCCAAAGCATGGGAAGGTACCTCCCTTTTACCCGCCGCCTCCAAGGTGAGGTCCACTTTGGAGACAGACGAAATTCCCGTTCCGTGAACAATTGCCTCTCCCACTTGTTTAGAGGTACAAGTAGGTGAAAAAGTTATCAACTGTACTTCATCTATATTCATAAACCAATCCTTCATGTTGTTGTTAATACAGCAAAGATAAAGTTTTAAATTTAAAAAAAAGATGATTTGTTTATGAAACCAAAAATATTTATTACCTTTGCACCGTTGAAACATTCTGCGACTTCTTGCTGTGGCAAGAATTGTTTATCAGATTTCCGGTTCAATAATAAATATCCCATATAAATCATATATCACAAGGTAAACTTGCCCAAGTTGCTTCCTACAACAACTGCAACTGTGCACTTATGCCTTTCAATAAAAGTAAATTTTAAACCATTCACATATATACTGTATGTATAACATCATTCAACTGAACGACAAAAATTTGTCGGAACTACAAACTATTGCCCAAGAACTGGGTATAAAAAAAACAGACTCACTCAAAAAAGAAGAACTTGTTTACAAGATACTTGACGAACAAGCTATCGCAGGCGCTACCAAGAAAGTTGCCGCCGACAAGCTGAAGGAAGAGCGTAAAGGGGAAAAGCAAAAACGCTCGCGCGTCACTGTAAAGACCGTAAAAAAGGAAGGTGCCGACAAAGTGTTCTCAGCCAATAAAAACGGAGACCTCACCAAAGCCAAAACAGAGGAAGCACCGGCTGCGAAAGAACAACCCAAAACTGTGGAAGCACCCCAAGAACCGACCATAGAAGCTGCAACGCCGGCGCCAGCCAAAGAAGCCGCCGTACCCAAACGCAAACCGGGACGCCCCCGCAAGGTAAAGGAAGAGACTGCTGCACCCCAAGCAACGGAAACCCCGAAGGTTGCCGAACCGGAATTGAACTTCGAGGCTAAAGCTCCGAAAACAGAACCTCAGGCAGAAGCCAAAGCAGAAAAGAATATCGTACCGGACGAAAGCCCTATCCTGGCCGAAGCGGCAGATGACTTCATCCCCATTGAAGACCTCCCTACGGAAAAAATAGAATTGCCATCCGAACTTATCGGCAAATTCGAAGCGACCAAAGCGGAAACTCCCGCCACTCCCACTCCTGCCGCTGCCCCAGCCGAACCGCAACAGCCACAACGCCCGCGCCTCCGCGCCCGCGACAACAACAACCCATACAATAACAACAACAATAACAACCGCAACGGTGGCTATAACCAACAGCGCCCCGTGCAGCAGCGCCCTGCACAACCGTATAACAACGGAGAGAACTATCCCGCCGCTCCGGAACGCAAACCCGTAATAGAACGCGAGAAGACGTACGAATTCGATGACATCCTCACCGGAACCGGTGTACTGGAAATCATGCAGGATGGCTACGGCTTCCTCCGTTCCTCCGATTACAACTATTTGTCCTCGCCGGACGATATTTACGTATCACAATCACAAATCAAATTGTTCGGCCTGAAAACCGGTGATGTGGTAGAAGGCGTAATCCGTCCCCCGAAAGAAGGCGAAAAGTACTTCCCGCTGGTAAAAGTATCCAAAATAAACGGACGTGACCCGGCTTTCGTACGCGACCGCGTACCGTTCGAGCACCTCACCCCCCTCTTCCCGGACGAGAAGTTCAAGCTTTGCAAAGGTGGATACTCCGACTCTATGTCGGCCCGTGTCGTAGACTTGTTTGCCCCCATCGGTAAGGGCCAGCGTGCCTTGATTGTGGCACAGCCCAAAACCGGTAAGACCATCTTGATGAAAGACATTGCCAACGCCATTGCCGCCAATCATCCGGAAGTCTACATGATTATGCTGCTCATCGACGAACGCCCGGAGGAAGTTACCGACATGGCGCGTACCGTCAATGCGGAAGTAATCGCCTCTACCTTCGACGAACCGGCAGAACGCCACGTGAAGATTGCCGGCATCGTCCTTGAAAAAGCAAAACGCATGGTGGAATGCGGACACGATGTTGTCATCTTCCTCGACTCCATCACCCGTCTGGCACGTGCCTACAACACCGTATCCCCGGCTTCCGGCAAAGTGCTTTCCGGTGGTGTGGATGCCAACGCATTGCATAAGCCCAAACGCTTCTTCGGTGCAGCACGTAACATCGAGGGCGGCGGTTCACTGACCATCCTTGCCACTGCCTTGATTGACACCGGCTCGAAGATGGACGAGGTTATCTTCGAAGAATTCAAGGGTACGGGTAATATGGAGTTGCAGCTCGACCGCAACTTGTCCAACAAGCGTATCTTCCCGGCTGTCAACATCGTTGCCTCCAGCACCCGCCGCGACGACCTGCTGCAAGACAAGCAGACACTGGACCGCATGTGGATTCTCCGCAAGTACCTTGCCGACATGAATCCGATAGAAGCCATGGACTTCGTAAAAGACCGTCTGGAGAAGACCAAAGACAACGACGAATTCCTGATGAGCATGAACAGTTAACAGCAACTGCATACAGATATTGTACAAAAGCTTCCATTTACGTTCATAAACGTAGGTGGAAGCTTTTTTTATATCCGTTTTTTCATACATTTGCCACCATACAATAACCTTGAACAAATAAAATCCAAATCTGATGAAAACGATTCACTCTTTTATGGGAATGGCATTGTGCAGCTTTCCGGTAATGGCACAGCAATCGCCCAATTTTCTTATTATCCAATGCGACCATCTGACCCAGCGGGTAGTAGGCGCATACGGTGCCGACCCCAGCTGCACTCCACCTATAGACCGAATTGCCTCCCAAGGTGTAACATTTGCCAACGCATACGTGGGATGCCCCCTCAGCCAACCGTCACGCGCTGCCTTATGGAGCGGACTGATGCCGCATCAAACCAATGTACGTTCCAACTCGGCCGAACACATCAATCCTCCGCTACCCGACAGCATTCCGACCCTGGGAAGCCTCTTCACCGCCAACGGTTATGAGGCCGTCCACTTTGGCAAAACCCATGACATGGGTTCTCTAAGGGGATTCCGCCACAAGGAACCGGTTGCCAAGCCCTTCACCGACCCCGAATTTCCCGTCAACAATGACAGCTTTCTGGATGTAGGAACCTGCGAGGATGCCGTGGCCTATCTCAGCAATCCGCCGCAAGAACCTTTCATCTGCATAGCCGATTTCCAAAACCCGCACAATATCTGCGGATATGTAGGCGAAAATAAAGGGGAGCACATAGATAGCCCCATCAGTACCCCACTCCCGCTACTACCCGAAAACTTTGAAGTGGAAGACTGGGAAAAACTTCCGTTGCCCATTCAGTACATCTGCTGCAGCCACCGGAGGATGATGCAAGCCGCCCACTGGAACGAGGACAATTACCGGCACTACGTCGCCGCCTTCCAGCATTACACGCGGATAGTGGCCAGACAGATAGAGAGTGTACTAGAAGCCCTCTACTCCACTCCCGCCGGCAAAAATACAATTGTCATTGTACTGGCAGACCACGGAGACGGAATGGGGTCACACCGCATGGTAACCAAGCAGGTCAGCTTTTACGAAGAAATGACAAATGTGCCCTTCATCATAGCCGGTCCCGGCATTCATCCCCGTCAAAAACCAGTGGAAGATTTACTGACCCAACCCACTATCGACCTGCTGCCCACTCTCTGTGAACTGGCAGGCATTCCGGTGCCTTCCTCCAAGCCCGGCATCAGCCTTGCCCCTTTTCTGAAAGGCGAGAAGCAAAAGAGACAGCACCCCTATGCAGCCTCCGAATGGCACAGTGAATACGAAGTGACCGTCAGCCCGGGACGGATGATACGCAGTCCCAGATACAAATACACACACTATCTGGAAGGCAACGGGGAAGAACTGTATGATATGCTGAAGGATAAAGGAGAAAGACGAGACCTTGCCCATGACCCCAAATACTCAAAGATTCTGGCCGAGCACCGGGCACTGCTGGACGACTACATCCGCCGCACACAGGACGACTACCGAAGCCTGAAAGTTGAAGCCGACAAGAGATGGCGCAGCCACGCACCGGGATATCCCAACCACGAAGGACCCTGCGCCAGAGACATTATCAATAGAAAGTAAGCAAAAAGAACTAAAAAAAACAGAATAATATAGATGATTATCAGTGCCTTGACCGGCACTTCCATTCTTTTCGCCCATCCCGCTGCAAGTCTTCAATAATATTCTGCTTCAAAAGAAGGCAGTTAAAGGGATTTTTTGTACTTTTGCGCCTCAATAAGAGTAATTTGTAATTTAGTAATTGTAATTAGATACTATGTTCGATAATTTAAGCGAGAGACTTGAAAGGTCGTTTAAAATTTTGAAAGGTGAGGGCAAAATCACCGAAATCAATGTTGCGGAAACCCTGAAAGACGTACGTAAGGCACTTTTGGATGCCGACGTGAACTATAAGGTAGCCAAAAACTTCACCGATACCGTTAAGGAAAAAGCCTTGGGACAAAACGTGCTGACAGCCGTTAAGCCCAGCCAGCTGATGGTAAAAATCGTACACGATGAACTGACCCAGCTCATGGGCGGCGAGACTTCTGAAATAAACCTCGACTCCAAGCCTGCCATTATCCTAATGTCCGGTTTGCAAGGCTCCGGTAAAACAACTTTCTCCGGAAAGCTGGCCCGCATGCTGAAGAGCAAGAAGAACAAAAAGCCGTTATTGGTGGCTTGTGACGTGTACCGTCCTGCCGCTATCGAGCAGTTGCGTGTACTGGCTGAACAGATTGACGTACCGATGTACTCGGAACCGGACAGCAAAAATCCGGTAGCCATTGCCCAAAATGCCATCCAAGAAGCCAAAGCCAAAGGTTACGACCTTGTAATTGTCGATACAGCCGGTCGTCTGGCAGTGGATGAGGAGATGATGAACGAGATTGCCGCCATCAAGAAGGCCATCAATCCGGACGAGATTCTGTTCGTAGTGGATTCAATGACCGGTCAGGATGCAGTGAATACCGCTAAGGAATTCAACGAACGGCTCGACTTCAATGGTGTAGTATTGACCAAACTGGATGGTGATACCCGCGGTGGTGCCGCCCTTTCTATCCGTTCGGTGGTAAACAAGCCCATCAAGTTTGTAGGTACCGGTGAAAAGCTGGATGCCATCGACCAGTTCCATCCCTCACGTATGGCCGACCGTATTCTCGGTATGGGTGACATCGTATCTTTGGTGGAACGTGCGCAGGAACAATATGACGAGGAAGAAGCCAAACGCCTGCAAAAGAAGATTGCCAAGAACCAGTTCGACTTCAACGACTTCCTGAGCCAGATTGCACAAATCAAGAAAATGGGTAACTTGAAGGAACTTGCCTCCATGATACCGGGCGTAGGCAAAGCCATCAAGGATATAGACATTGACGACAATGCCTTCAAGAGCATTGAAGCCATCATCTACTCCATGACTCCGGAAGAACGCAGCAATCCGGCCATTCTGAACGGTTCACGCCGCCAGCGCATTGCCAAAGGTAGCGGTACGAATATTCAGGAAGTAAACCGCCTGCTGAAACAGTTTGACCAGACCCGCAAGATGATGAAGATGGTCACTGGCAGCAAGATGGGTAAGATGATGCCGAAACTTAAAAGATAAGATAACAGCCTATGACACTGATTGATGGAAAAGCAATTTCAGAGCAAGTAAAGCAAGAGATTGCAGCAGAAGTAGCCGAGATAGTGGCTCGTGGGGGTAAACGCCCGCATCTGGCCGCTATTCTTGTAGGACACGATGGAGGTAGCGAAACCTACGTTGCCGCCAAAGTAAAGGCATGCGAAGTTTGCGGATTCAAGTCCTCACTTATCCGCTACGAGGCAGACGTTACCGAAGAGGAGCTGCTTGCCAAGGTACGCGAATTGAACGAGGATGCGGATGTGGACGGTTTCATCGTACAGCTTCCCTTGCCCAAGCATATCTCCGAGCAGAAAGTGATTGAAACCATCGACTACCGCAAGGATGTGGACGGCTTTCATCCCATCAATGTGGGACGGATGTCCATTGGCCTTCCCTGCTATGTATCCGCTACTCCCAACGGTATCCTCGAACTGCTGAAGCGCTATCAGATAGAGACTTCAGGCAAGAAGTGCGTGGTGTTGGGACGCAGCAACATTGTAGGCAAGCCCATGGCTGCCCTGATGATGCAGAAGGCTTATCCCGGCGATGCCACAGTGACCGTATGCCACAGCCGCAGCAAAGACCTGGTAAAGGAATGCCAGGAAGCGGACATCATCATTGCTGCGTTGGGACAACCGAACTTTGTTAAGGCGGAAATGGTCAAGGAAGGTGCTGTCGTTATTGATGTAGGTACTACCCGTGTGCCCGATGCCTCCAAGAAATCCGGGTTCAAGTTGACCGGTGATGTGAAATTCGATGAAGTAGCTCCTAAATGTTCATTCATTACCCCCGTACCAGGAGGCGTAGGTCCGATGACTATCGTTTCCCTTATGAAGAATACATTGCTCGCCGGCAAGAAAGCAATCTACCAATAACAACGTAATGAAAACGCTCGCCGTCTTCATGGCTGTCTTACTGTATAGCGTAACCCTTTCCTCCCAGGAAAGGATTACGCTATTATTTGTCGGTGACCTGATGCAGCACCAGGCACAAATAGACGCAGCACGTGTATCTGAAGGAAAATATGACTACTCCTCCTGCTTCTCCCTCATAAAAGAGCAAATATCCCAGGCAGACCTCGCCATAGGAAATCTGGAAGTCACATTGGGGGGCAGGCCCTATCGGGGCTATCCTATGTTCAGCGCCCCCGATGAATATCTTCAGGCCATAAAGGACGCCGGATTCGATATTTTACTGACAGCCAACAACCACTGTCTGGACCGTGGAAAAAAGGGAATGGAGCGTACCATACAATTACTTGACTCCTCCGGTATTCGTTACGCAGGCACCTACAAGAATCTGTCGGAGCGCAGGCAACGCTATCCCCTGTTCATCAACAGAAACGGCTTTCGCATTGCCCTACTCAACTATACTTACGGCACCAATGGTATCAAGGCTACCTCTCCCAATATCGTAAACTATATTGATAAGAATACCATCCTGCAAGATATCCAAAGTGCCAAGGCACGCCAACCGGATGCCATTATTGCCTGCATGCATTGGGGAGAGGAATATCAGTCCCTTCCCAACCGTGAGCAACGCGAACTGGCCAACTGGTTGCTCCAACAAGGCGTAACACATATTATCGGTTCACACCCTCACGTCATTCAACCGATGGAACTACGTACCAATGGTACCGAACAGCACATCATAGTCTACTCCTTGGGAAACTTCATTTCCAATATGAGCAAGGCCAACACTGACGGCGGCCTCATCTTCACTTTGCAGTTGGAGAAACATCCTCTCCCCCAACCCATCCGTCCCTCTTACACCGGTCAGAGTCAGACGCCTCTACCAGACTCCAATCCTCTGCCTTTTCCATACTGTCGTGTTTCCTATTGTGGATATAATCTGGTCTGGACCGGCCGGCCGGAACTTACTAAAGAAAAAAATTACATTCTTTATCCTGCCAGTTTTCCTACAGAACATTTAACGCCGGAAGCTCGTAAACACCTGGAAATCTTTGTCAAAAGCTCTCGAAAGCTGCTCCAGCAGCACAATATAGGTATCTACGAGAAGAAAAAATAATGCAGAAATCTCAAAAATTTTCGTCTCATTCTTTGCAATATTAAAGATTATCCCTATCTTTGCACCGCATTTAAGAAATGCACTAACATGGTGGCTGTAGTTCAGTTGGTTAGAGCGTCAGATTGTGGTTCTGAATGTCGTGGGTTCGAGTCCCATCTGCCACCCGCAAAGAAGAGGAAATTCGAAAGAATATTCCTCTTCTTTTGTTATTGTCCAAACAATCCCCCAAAGGGAGGCAACGTGGAATCAATGTAAAAAATTGTAGGGATACTCCTCACAGAGTATCCCTACATCATAGGAAGGAATCAATTACCTAAACCAGTCCTTGTACAAAAGAGTTTACTTTCTCAAAATGTTCAAAATAGCTGGAAACTTATTCCGATATTTTGCATTCTGTATCAATCACACTTAATAGTACTTCCTTCCTTACTTTATCAAGCCAGTGATAAGACAACCCGTTATCACCTTATAGAAATAAGAATACAAAAGAAATATTTCATCTTTCAAAGAACATTCTATACCAACACTTTACTATTTTCGATTTCCGTCATGCAAATATAACCCTTTTTGTTTATACGAAAAGCAAAATCAGTTATCTTTGCAAAGATGAAACTCAATTAAACATGAAAATTCTTTGGATAGACCTCAATAGCTCGTATGCACACTCTTCGTTGGCACTCCCTGCACTGCACGCACAAATAGCAAAAAACAATTCCGTAAAATGGGAAATCGTATCTGCCACCATCAATGAAAACGTAGGAATGATTGTCGACGAAATATACCGGCACCAACCCGACATCATTGCCGCAACAACATGGTTGTTCAACCACGAACAACTGTTGCACATAACAGCGAGATTAAAAGCATTGCTTCCCAATAGCTGCTTCATCTTGGGCGGACCTGAATTCTTAGGAAACAATGAAGACTTTCTGCATAAAAACCCTTTCATCGACTGCGTATTCAGGGGAGAGGGAGAAGAAGCATTCCCCCAATGGCTGTCTTGCTGGAACCAGCCGGAAAAATGGAACAGTATTCCGGGACTCTGCTATATGAATCCTCAAAAGCAATATATAGACAACGGCATAGCCCGTGTACTTAACTTTTCCCGGCTCGTACCACCGGAAAACAGCAGTTTCTTCAATTGGAGCAAACCATTCGTACAACTGGAGACTACCCGAGGCTGTTTCAACACATGCGCATTCTGCGTCAGCGGTGAAGAAAAACCGGTGCGCACACTGTCCATTGAAAGTATCCGTGAACGCCTTCAAATTATCCACAGTCATGGAATAAAAAACGTACGCGTCCTCGACCGGACCTTTAATTATAATCCGCGCCGTGCTAAAGAATTACTGCAACTTTTCCTGGAATTCAACCCGGACATATGCTTTCACTTAGAAATACACCCTGCACTATTATCCGAAGAGCTGAAAAATGAATTGAAAAAGCTACCTAAAGGATTGCTCCATCTCGAGGCCGGTATTCAAAGCCTGCGCGAACCGGTCCTCCAGAAAAGCCGTCGGATGGGAAGCCTGGAGGACTCACTGCAAGGTCTTCGTTTCCTATGTTCCCTACCCAATATGGAAACACACGCCGACCTCATTGCCGGCTTGCCTCTATACCGCCTATCCGAAATATTTGAAGATGTGCGTACACTTGCCGGATACAATGCCGGCGAGATACAGCTTGAATCCCTGAAGTTACTTCCCGGCACAGAAATGAGAAGAAGGGCGGAAGAACTAGGCATCCGATATTCTCCTCTCCCCCCTTATGAAGTGCTTCAAACAAATGAAATCAGTGTCAACGAGCTTCAAACAGCCCGGCAACTGTCACGTCTTCTGGATGGATTCTATAACACAACTGCTTGGCAAGCCATCACCCGCAAGCTGATTCTGGATGACAACGACTTCCTACGTCGCTTTCTGGAATTTTTAATCGATAAAAATCTTATAGACCAGCCCATGAGCCTGGAAAAGCGAGGCCTCGTACTCTATGAATTCTGCAGTATGCATTATCCGGCCTATAAAATCATGGTCACCATTGCCTGGATAGAGGCAGGCATGTCATTAAAGAAAAAACCAGCAGAGAAAGTCAAGACCAAGCGCCAGATGCCACCGGAATATTGGGAAGTCATCTATGGAAACTACAAAGAAAGCCTCCGCTTATGTTTTCTACCCATTGACGACAATACCCAAAATGGTTATTGGTTCGGCTTCGAATCGGAAATACAAAAAGCAGAACCAGTATTCAAAGCCAAAGAAATAATGGAGAGGTGTCAAAATACACAATCACCGCAGATTAACACAGATAAAAGTTCTTGATTATCAGAAATTCTATAGCAATCTGTGTAACCTGCGGTGAGTTATGCCCTCATTTCTTCTCCTATCCGCAGTGGAAATACTTCTCGACCAGTTTCAGCATCTCCTCCGGACTGTCTTGTATCTCTGCACGCAAGGTTCTATCCTCGTAAGAACGCAGTTTGGAAATAACCCCATCAACCATTGCAGGACTGAACACATGATATTGCTCAAAGACAGCACGCTGTCTTTCCAAACAATCGGCAGAAGCGGCACAACTATCAGGAAGCTGTTCCAGTTGTTTCAACTTATCTTCATTTTCTTTCTTGTGGATATTTACATTGACATATGTTTTTTCTGCAATTCCTAAAGCATCGTCTATCTCAAATCCATAACGGCAAGCTACAGCAAGTCCGGCAATCAATTGATACAAATCGGCCGAACCGTCAGGCGAACGCATTTCCACCGTCTGTTTCTGTGTAGTATCATAATGACTTGGGGTCTCCAACGGATTTGCCAACATGCACATATCCGTTTTTGCCGACCAGCCCAACGGAACGCGTACCAATACCGAACGGTTGCGGTCGCCCCAGCAAATGTTGGTCGGTGCTTCCTGATGAGGAACCAGACGAAAATAGGAAGTAGGATTTGTATTACCGAAAGCTGTAATGGAAGAAGCCAGCTTCATCATGCCCGCAATGGCCTTACGGGCTGTTTCAGAAAGTGCCCCATCTTTCAGCATCTGGTTCTGCCCGTCCTTCATGATACGCATATGTATATGTAATCCGGAACCGGCTTTTCCTGCCGTGATTTTCGGTGCAAAAGTAATGTTATATCCATACTGGCTAGCCAGATTACGAATAACCCATTTTGCTATCACCAGTTGGTCAGCAGCCTCCTCGGCACGCACCGGCAGGAATTCTATTTCATTCTGCTCATAAATCTTATCGTCCAGCGTAAAATTACCGACTTCAGAATGCCCATACTTTATCTGTCCGCCTGCCTGCGCAATATATGACATACATTCCGTACGGAAATCATTGAACTTGGCATAAGGGGCCGATTCGTGATAACCACGCTGGTCGGTAGCCGGGAACAATCCGTCATTTTCAGAAATGACATAATATTCCAATTCTCCCATAGCCTGAAATTCCATCCCCGTAACCGTAGTGAATGCCTGACATGCCTTACGCAGGGTATATTCCGGAGAACTTTCCAGCGGTTCACCATCCTTATTGAAATAAGAACAGAGCATTGACAGTGTGGGCAATTCAGAAAAAGGGTCTATAAAAGCGGTCCGGAAACGCGGCACTACATACAAATCACTGCTACCGGCCTCTATAAACGGAAACAAGCTGGAACCATCTACGCGTTCACCACATGTAAGTATGGCATCAAGGTATGCTTCATTATTGATGACAAAGTTCAGTGTCTTCAGTCTCCCGTCTGCCGCAGGATACATGAAGTTCACCATACGAATGTCGTTCTCCTTTATATAGGAAACAATGTCTGCTTTCGTAAATTCGGAAGCCGGTTTTTGAAGGGCAGCCACCAATAGATTGGGGCTCATGGATAATTCCTGGTTCATAATACGCTGATTGTTTTTAGTTTTCTATATGGTTAACAAAACACATGCAATTTTCTGTCACAATAAAAAACTGCTGTTTCGCAAAGATACTAAAAGTTGTATCAGAAAAAAAACAAACAACCTAAATCTTATCAGAGAGCCTCAACCTTTTCCGTCGTATCCCCACTTCACGTAAATAGCCCCCCAAGCAAATCCTGCTCCGAATGCTGTAAAAATCAGTTTATCCCCCTTTTTCAGCTTATCCTCGAAATCCCATACACACAATGGAAGCGTGCCGGCACTTGTATTTCCATACCGTTCTATATTGACCATTACCTTTTCAGGAGATACTCCCAAGCGTTGCGAAACAGCAGTAATTATACGCATGTTTGCCTGATGGGGAATCACCCAGTCAATGTCCTCCTTCGCCAAGTGATTCCTCTCCATGACCGCCTCACAAGCATCCGCCATATTGGCCACAGCATATTTAAAGACTGTACGTCCTTCCTGATAAATATAATGCATCCGATTGTCCAGTGTATAGTAAGATGGAGCACATACGGAGCCTCCCGCTTTGATATGTAAAAAGGGCAGACCTTTCCCGTCTGTTCTCAATACGGCATCCATTACTCCCATATCCTCCCGGGTGGGTTCCAGCATGAAAGCGGCAGCACCGTCACCAAAAATAGGACAGGTAGCGCGGTCTGTATAATCAATCACCGATGACATCTTATCAGCTCCTACTATGACAACCTTCTTATATTTTCCGGAACGTATGAAATTCGCCCCTGCCTCCATTGCATACAGAAATCCACTGCAAACAGCCTGCATATCAAAAGCAAAAGCATTGTTCAGGCCCAATTTGTCACATAAGATGGATGCGGTAGAAGGAAAGTGATAATCGGGAGTAGTAGTAGCTACGATAACCAAGTCAATGTCATTCGGGCTGGTCTTTGTGCGCTGCATCAGTTGTTTCACAGCCTTACGAGCCATATATGAAGTTCCAAGCCCCTCCTCATGCAAAATGCGTCTTTCCTTTATACCAATGCGCCCCATAATCCATTCATCATTGGTATCCACCATTTTAGATATTTCATCATTAGTCAAGACATAGTCCGGAACATATCCTCCAACTCCCGTAATCACTGCATTCAAATTCTCCATTAATCCTATCCAGTTTAGTGTAAAATCAGGAATAACCCTATTTAAATATGTTATCAGAATATCACACTTTTTTCAGAACAGTCGTGTGACAATCTTTAATTAATGGGCGCAAATATACGAAAAGAGAATAGAAATCAATGAATCTGACAACAAAAAGACATTAACTGTCTACAAATAATAACACTTTAAAACACAACGGGATTCACTACTATCCGAACCCTGCAGGAGTACTTCCGTATAACCTTTCTGCAAACAAGAAGAATGAATACGTCTTTCCTTATTCTTTGATGCATATACAATAAACAAAGCTATAAAGAACAAAAAATCCGCTGCCTGCAACGATGGCGCACGATTGGCCGCACAACCGGCCACATTTCCTTTTCCAGCGAATGGAGCATCGCAGGATGCGGTTTATGCATTATATACGATTTCTTTTTCATCTGAACTAACAAACTCACCCCCTACCCCAATTCCTCCCTCTCCCTCTTGAAGTAGCCCAGCACCGTGGCTAGCGTGAGACGGCAGCGTTCCACGCTTTTCAGGTGGCCCTAAAAGGTGTAGCGAGAGCACAGCACGAGGTAGAACCTATAGTTCAAGCTACGGTGCAAGCGGTGCTGAAGGCAGGCTCTGACATCTTCGGCGGAGAGTTTCATTCCTTTGTTTGGGGTTACTTTCATTGTAATGGTTATTTTAGAATTGACTGTTGATGTGACGGATTTGCAAAACGCATCATCCATCTGTGCCGGATGCATGATGCACACCGAGCAAACGGATGATGCGTTGGGAGCAAATGCACGATGCGTTTTCGCTGATAAAGCCTTAATGACCATTAAGGGTTGTTATATAATATGATATTAATCGCTGCCGGTTTGGAGGTTAGCGGAAAACATGTACATTTGCAATGTGTTTTTCATAGTATTAGATTTAAGGTTAACAAAAGATTGGCTGTCTGGGATAGATAGCCTTTTTTTATGTTGTTTTCTGACCTGCTTCGTGGAATTAAGTTTTTAATAGAAAATACTTTAAGACAGACACAAGGGGATAAAAAAAACATAAATCATTGAATTTGTGGGACTTGTCTGCTTACTGTTCGGTTTTGTCCGGTTAGTTCAGCGGAAAGGGAGGGTATTGAGTCCAGACATCTAACCGCCTATAAATCAACTTTTTATTTTCCAAAATTTCAAATAGGTAACGAAACAGTAACGATTTTTGCAGGGTTATTTGTCCGGCTTTGTCCACTGTTTGTCTGCCTATCTCACGGGTTCAAAGATACAACACATTTTTTTAATTACGCAAATCTCTGTATATAAATGTTTCAGTGACTTGTCCTAAAATAGCTTTACACAGTAATAACTATAAAAAGTGTACAAGTTATGATTAGACGAGAAAGGAAATTCTATTCAGAAGAATTCCGTGAGCGTGTTTTGACTGCTTACTACAACAGTAATGAATCAGTCGACATGATAGCCCGACGCTTTCAGGTAAAGAGAGATACGGTCAGTAGTTGGGTTCATCGTAAAAGAGTTGCTTCCAATCCCAAAGAAAGTAGTAAATTCGTGGTATCAAGTATAATACCTATGAAAGAAGAAAAGCTACCTATTGAAGCAATGGAAGAACGTATCCGTGAACTAGAGCAACAACTGGCGAAAGAAAAAATGCGTTCCACTTGTTTAGATACTATGATTGATATTGCGGAACGTGAGCTAAAGGTTGATATAAGAAAAAAATCTGGTGCCAAACAGTCCAAGAAGTAAGGCAAAAGCATCCATCATATAAGATAGATGTTTTATGCCGGCTGTTTGGCAAAACCCGTCAGGCTTACTATGAAAAGTCTCATTATGTTGCCAATAAGAATGTGGAAGAAGATGTAATCTTGTCTCTGGTACACAATGCTCGAAAAGATTTTCCACGTATGGGTGCGAAGAAGTTATTAATCTATCTTCAACCTACATTCCAAGTGATGGGTATACACATAGGTCGAGATGCTTTCATTGAATTACTGTATCGTAATTATTTATTGGTCAGAAGGGTGAGAAATAAGAGGAAAACGACTTTTTCCAATCATTGGATGCGTAAATACCCCAATTTGATAAGGGATTATATACCAACGGCTCCCAATCAATTATGGGTAAGCGACATTACTTATATTGAGATGGCAGGGCGTTTTGCTTATCTAGCACTTGTAACAGATGCCTATTCTCATAAGATCGTTGGTTGGGAGCTTGCTCCATCACTTCGTGCTTGCAATGCTCTTGCTGCCTTGAAAATGGCTTTAAATAGTTTACCGGAAGGATATTCCGGGCTTATTCATCATTCAGACAGAGGAAGCCAATATTGCAGCGCCAGTTATGTTAATTTGCTAACGCAGCATAAGGTACAAATTAGCATGACGGAAAGTGGCGATCCACTTGAAAATGCAATAGCAGAAAGAATAAATGGCATTCTGAAAACAGAATGGATATACGATGTTAAGCTAAAATCATGGCAGGAAACTATTAACTTCATTAGTCGAATTATTGATTTATATAATAATCAAAGACCACATCAGAGTATCAGTTATATGGTTCCTGCCTTGGTTCATCAAGCAAATATTAAAACAGAACGTAGATGGAAGAATTATTATCGAAAGAAGAATGTACTTAATGAAGAAGTTCCTATCTTTGGTCCGAAGTGTAAAGGCATAGCAGGACTAAAACACTCAATTCCTGATAATGTCAAGCTAAGATAGGACAAAGTAATATAATCTGTAAAGTTTTTCTAGGACAAGATAAAGATACAGCTTAGGTGCAAGGTGCAAGCTATATATATAGATATATACTTGCACCTTGCACCTATCCGAAAAAAATATGCCATAAAATTTGGCTACTAAAAATAATGTTCGTAGTTTTGCGAACAACAAATAAGAAAGGAGAATTGAAGTGAAAGAGAAACAGTACACAACAGAGCAGGAACAGATTGCTCGTTTTGCCAAAGCAATGGGGCATCCGGCACGGATGGCTATTCTTGCTTTCTTGGCAAAACAAGATAGTTGTTTCTTCGGTGATATTCACGAAGAACTGCCTATCGCTAAAGCAACCGTTTCGCAGCATTTGAAAGAACTGAAAGAAGCAGGGTTAATTCAGGGGGAAATAGAAACGCCAAAAGTCCGGTATTGTATAAACCGTGAGAATTGGGAACTTGCCCGAAAATTGTTTGCAGCTTTTTTAGGGGACTGTAAATGTAAAGGTACATCGTGCTGTAAATAGCAGTACCTTTTTTTGGAATAATTGTTCGTAGTTCTACGAACTACGATTATTATATTAACTTTAAAGTAGAATGACAATGGAAATTAAAGTATTAGGAACTGGGTGTTCAAGCTGTAAAGCCTTGTACGAAACTACCAAACAAGCTATTTCAGAATTAGGTTGCGATGCAACCCTTATCAAAGAGGAAGATTTATTGAAAATCATGGAGTATAACATTTTAGGGCTTCCGGCTTTGGTGATTGACGAGAAAGTCGTATCAGCCGGGAAAAAGTTATCCCTTGCAGAAGTGAAAGAGTTGATAACCCAATAAAAATGAACTATGAGAAAATTATTTTATCTACTGATTGCAACGCTGGTCTTAGTTTCCTGTGGTAATGGTTCAAAGAAAAAGACCGGAGAAAACCAAGCGGAAGAAATACAGTCTAACCGCATAGAGGTTCTTTATTTTCATGGAGCGCAACGGTGTATCACTTGCCGGGCGATAGAAACAAATACAGTAGCCCTTTTGGATAGCCTTTATTCAAAGGAAAAAGCAGACGGTAAAATTATCTACAAAATGATAGATATTTCAAAGAAAGAAAATGAAGCAATTGCAGACAGGTACGAAGTTACATGGTCGTCTTTGTTTGTGAATGGTTGGAAAGACGGCAAAGAGAATGTAAACAACATGACAGAGTTTAGTTTTTCCAATGCGAAAAATGCACCGGACAAGTTTAAAGAGGGAATTAAAAGCAAGATTGACGAATTGTTAAAACAGTTGTAAGATGGATTTTCTTCAATCGCTATTAGATAACAGTTCTATTCCTGCTATTACAGCTTTTATCTTGGGGATTTTAACAGCGGTCAGCCCGTGTCCGTTAGCGACCAACATAACGGCAATAGGATTTATTAGTAAGGACATAGAAAACCATCACCGAATATTTATAAACGGATTGCTATATACTTTCGGCAGAATAGTAAGCTATACGGTTCTTGGCTTTATCCTTATCCCTATTCTCCGTGAGGGGGCAAGTATGTTTATGGTTCAAAAAGCCGTAAGCAAGTACGGGGAAATGCTGATTGCTCCGGCGTTAATCATCATTGGAATATTTATACTTGATATGATAAAACTCAATCTGCCGAAAATCAATATCAGCGATGAAAGTTTGAAAAAGAGGACGAAAGGCGGTTTGGGGGCTATGCTATTGGGTATTTTATTCGCCCTTGCTTTTTGTCCTACCAGTGGAGTATTTTATTTCGGTATGCTTATGCCTTTGTCAGCAGCAGAAACGGGCGGGTATCTCTTACCTGTAATTTACGCTATTGCTACGGGATTGCCCGTAATCCTTGTTGCATGGATTTTAGCGTACAGTGTTGCCGGACTGGGTAAGTTTTATAACCGGATGCAAATATTCGAGAAATGGTTTCGTAAAATAGTTGCCATCCTCTTTATTGCGGTAGGAATTTATTATGCAGTAGTCTTTTATCTATAAATAAACATAGAGTATCATTTTAAATAAAAACAGTATGAAAAAGATAGAAATTTTCGACCCGGCAATGTGTTGCCCTACGGGTCTTTGTGGAACAAATATTGACCCTGAATTAATGCGTATTGCGGTTGTTATTGAAACATTGAAGAAACAGGGTGTCATCGTTACCCGTCACAATTTACGTGACGAACCGCAAGTGTATGTAAGTAATAAAACTGTAAATGAGCATCTGCAAAAACATGGGGCGGATGCACTGCCTATTACTTTAGTGGACGGTGAAATCGCTGTTTCAAAAACCTATCCTACCACCAGACAAATGAGTGAATGGACAGGTGTCAATTTGGATTTTATGCCAGTAAAATGAGTATTCATCAGCTAATTATATAAAAATGAAGACATTCAATTTATCAGATATAGATTTGACGAAATACCTTTTCTTCACCGGAAAGGGCGGTGTAGGAAAAACTTCGATTGCCTGTGCTACTGCGGTAGGCTTGGCAGATAATGGAAAGAAAATACTTCTTATCAGTACAGACCCGGCTTCAAACCTGCAAGATGTGTTTAATCAAACACTGAACGGACACGGCACGGATATTCAAGAAGTACCCGGCTTAACGGTCGTTAATCTCGACCCGGAACAAGCCGCAGCCGAATACAGGGAAAGCGTTATTGCCCCTTTCCGGGGACAACTGCCCGAAAGTGTTATTCAGAATATGGAAGAACAACTTTCAGGCTCTTGTACGGTAGAAATCGCGGCTTTCAACCAGTTTTCCGATTTTATCACGGATGCCGATAAAGCAAAAGAATACGACCATATTATCTTTGATACAGCCCCCACGGGACACACGTTACGAATGTTACAACTACCATCAGCGTGGAGTACATTTATTAGTGAGAGTACGCACGGGGCATCTTGCTTAGGTCAATTATCCGGTTTGGAAGAACGGAAAGGTATCTATAAGCAGGCAGTTGAAACACTTTCGGATGTAAACGCAACTCGCTTAGTATTGGTTAGCCGTCCTGAAATCGCACCATTAAAAGAAGCCTCCCGTTCTTCACATGAATTACAACTACTGGGAATTAAAAACCAGCTATTGGTAATCAACGGGCTTTTGCTGCAATTAGATGAAGTCGACAGCGTATCGAAACAGATATATGACA
Organism: Bacteroides sp. AM07-18; assembly: GCF_003602695.1. Taxonomy (NCBI): domain Bacteria; kingdom Pseudomonadati; phylum Bacteroidota; class Bacteroidia; order Bacteroidales; family Bacteroidaceae; genus Bacteroides; species Bacteroides sp. AM07-18. The sequence goes on along the minus strand of NZ_QTLM01000003.1, from coordinate 280,880 downwards.
GGCAGCAAAATGCCCTGAAACAGACTCCTGCGGAACTGCTGGAATATCCGTCTTATTATGTTCCTTTACGGTCATACAATTTATCTAATATTGCGAATATCCGCCGGATGCTTTACAATGATAATTTAACAAATGATGCGAACTATCAGCGGATTACCGATGCCAAAGGGATGGATGAACTGGTAAACGACCTCTATCAATCAGGAAAAAGGGTTGTTTTTACTATGGGAAAAGGCGGCGTGGGAAAAACCACTTTAGCTACTGAAATAGCCCTGAAATTAACAAAACAGGGTGCAAAGGTGCATCTTACCACCACTGACCCGGCAAACCATCTGAATTATAACCTTGCTGTTCAGGCTGGTATTACGGTAAGCCGGATTGATGAAGCGGAAGTATTGGAAGCCTATAAAAACGAGGTTCGCAGTAAGGCTGCGGAAACAATGACTGCCGAAGATATGGAATATATAGAGGAAGATTTACGTTCACCGTGTACGCAGGAAATCGCAGTATTCCGGGCTTTTGCTGAAATTGTCGATAAAGCGGAAAATGAAGTCGTAGTAATTGATACCGCACCCACCGGACACACTTTGTTATTGCTGGATGCAACGGAAAGTTACCATAAAGAAGTGCAACGCACACATGGCGATACCCCCGCTTCGGTAAGAAAGCTGTTGCCACGTTTGAGAAACCAGCAGGAAACAGAAGTCGTTATTGTGACCCTGCCCGAAGCAACACCCGTATTTGAAGCCGAACGTTTACAAATGGATTTACAACGTGCCGGGATTAATAATAAATGGTGGGTCGTGAATGCTTGCTTGTCATTAACTGACACCGAAAATTCTTTCTTGCGAGCAAAGGCGCAAAATGAATTGGTTTGGATTAAGAAAGTAGAAGAATTGTCAAGGGGAAATGCTGCCCTGATAGCTTGGAAAAATAACTAAAAACATGAAGATTTTAATTCTTTGTACAGGGAATAGCTGCCGCAGCCAAATGGCACATGGCTTTCTACAATCATTTGACAATAAACTGGATGTCTTTTCAGCAGGAACAAAACCTGCTGAAAAGGTCAATCCGATGGCGGTAAAGGTTATGGATGAAATGGGTATAGATTTAACCCACCATACCCCTGAAAGTGTAAATCTATATATAGGGCAGGAATGGGACTATGTTATTACGGTCTGCAGTGGGGCAAACAAAAGCTGCCCGATGTTTACGGGTGAAGTAAGAAACAGGCTGCATATAGGATTTGACGACCCCTCGGAAGCAACCGGAACGCCGGAGTTTATAAACAGTGAATTTCATCGGGTACGGGATGAAATAAAAGCCCGTTTCTATGACTTCTACCTGAACGAATTAAAACCACAATTAAGCTAAATAGTTGTTGTTATGGAAAAGAAACAAGGAATTGGATTTTTTGAAAAATACCTGACTATCTGGGTTGCCTTGTGCATCATTATTGGAATTGCTGTGGGACAATGGCTTCCGGCAATTCCGCAAACATTAAGCAAATTTGAATATGCCAACGTGTCTATACCCGTGGCAATCCTGATTTGGTTAATGATTTATCCGATGATGCTAAAAGTGGATTTTCAAAGTGTTAAGAATGTAGGCAAGCGTCCGAAAGGAATAATAGTCACTTGCGTTACAAATTGGCTGATAAAGCCGTTTACCATGTTCGGAATAGCTTATTTGTTCTTCTATGTGGTTTTCAAAGCCTTTATACCTGCCGGATTAGCCGAAGAATATTTAGCCGGGGCGGTATTATTGGGGGCTGCACCTTGTACAGCTATGGTGTTCGTGTGGAGTTACCTTACTAAAGGGGATGCCGCTTATACATTGGTACAAGTGGCAGTGAACGATTTAATCATATTGGTAGCGTTTGCCCCTATCGTTGCTTTCCTGCTGGGAGTTGGCGGCGTATCTATCCCGTGGGACACTCTGTTGCTATCCGTAGGGCTGTTTGTTGTGATACCACTTGCTGCCGGGGTCATTACCCGAATAATGGTTATCCGCCGCAAAGGTGTGGAATATTTCAATAACGTATTTATTAAGAAATTTAATAATTATACGGTAGGTGGGTTGCTATTGACGCTTATTATCCTGTTTTCATTTCAAGGAGAAACGATACTGAACAATCCCTTGCATATCTTATTGATTGCAGTTCCGCTTGTGTTGCAAACGGTTCTGATATTCTTCATTGCTTACGGTTGGGCGAAATGGTGGAAATTACCCCATGATGTTGCCGCACCTGCCGGAATGATTGGGGCAAGTAATTTCTTTGAATTGGCGGTTGCTGTGGCTATTTCTCTTTTTGGTTTACAATCCGGGGCTGCATTGGCTACGGTGGTGGGTGTGCTGGTCGAAGTTCCGGTGATGTTGATGTTAGTAAGGATTGCCAATAACACACGAAGCTGGTTTCCGGCTACAAAATAACAATAGGGCAAAAGTCCTAATCTAACTTTATCGTAAAAAGGCTTGGTGCTGGAAATGTTTGTTCCTAACGTTTCCGGCATTCTGCCTTTTACAAAAGTCAGAATAAAGATACATTTTTCGGCATTAAGACGACCGTAATAATATGAACAATGAAATTAATTTTGAAGAATTTATAAAAAACATAGACTGTACTATCTATGAAAAAATAGATGTTGATAACTGGAATATTTCAATAAAGGTAGTTCTCGATGTCGTAGAGTTTCTGCAACGGTCACTCGAAGATATGAGAACTTGTATTGTCAATCATCCTTTCAGTAACAAGGAAGAAGAAATTTATTTCTTCAAACGCTCCAACTTTGCGGCGAATCAATTAGTTAGCAATATGGAGATAATAACATTCGAGTCAAAAGCCTACAAGGAATTAGACAACAAAATTACCGCTATTGTGGATTATATTTTCAACCACATGGAAGCGGAAAGCACTAATGAGGATGAAATTGGGGTGGACAGTTACGAAGTCTGCACTTTCCTGAAAATCAGCGAAGTAAAACGGATGCTGGAAGAACGCCTGATAAGAAGTAACAAAGAGAACATTCAAGACCTGATAACCAACCATCAACTACATGTTAAGGAAAGAAGAAATCTTAGAAAGAACAAATAACGGGCTGGCATTGAAGACAATCAGGTACACCGAATAGTACACCGAAAGAATGCTTTGATATGCTTATTTTTGCTATGCACCAAAAACAAAAAATCCCCGTAAAGTATTAATTTACAGGGATTTTCTTTGTTTTGCAATTCTTTCCAGCGGAGAGACAGGGATTCGAACCCCGGGTGCCTCGCAGCACAACGGTTTTCAAGACCGCCGCAATCGACCACTCTGCCACCTCTCCAAAACTTCTTTTTCAGAAGTGCTTTTCTTTTAAAGCGGTGCAAAGATACAAATCATTTTTTATTCTACAAACTTTTCTGCACAAAAACAGAGCAATTATACCAAAATTCTTGTTTATACCCACTACGGAACGAACATAACGGCATTTAGGCTATTTGTTGAAATTTATCAAGGGCAAGACAGAGTTTTATAACTTACTGGCTATCAGTATATTTACAAAGAGCCACATTCAGTATACGATTGAACCCTATTCAGTATACGACTGAATGGCATTCACTATACGACTGAATTAGGTTCAGAATACGACTGTTCCTTAAACCTACATCATTTGTAAATAATGCAGATTATTATTCGGTTCTTGTTTCAATTCATAAACCACATATAAAGAAAGTATTAACATCTCTACTCCCCCGGACATTCACTACCTAATAATAGTTATTTTATGCTGTTCAACATAAAAAGAGAAGTATCTCTTATAAAATTACGGAATTTATTCAGTATTTTTGCGCGCTCTAAAGGATAACATTATCTAACCTACTAACAAAAACAAATTTTATGGAATTGAACAAAACCTTTACCAATGGGCTTTGGAATAAAGAAATCAATGTCAGTGATTTCGTCAGTAAAAACATCGCACCCTATACCGGGGATGCATCTTTCTTGCAGGGACCTACCGAACGTACCAAACGTATCTGGGACATCTGTCTGAAGGCTCTCGAAGAAGAAAGGAACAACAATGGCGTCCGTTCACTGGACAATACCACCGTATCTACCATCACTTCTCATAAAGCCGGGTATATTGATAAGGACAATGAACTTATTGTCGGTTTGCAGACTGATGAACTGTTGAAACGATCCATCAAACCTTTCGGAGGCATCAACGTGGTAGCAAAAGCATGCCGTGAAAACGGAGTGGAAGTGGACGATAAAGTAAAAGACATCTTCACCCATTACCGCAAAACACATAACGACGGCGTATTCGATGTATATACCGAAGAAATCCGTTCCTTCCGCTCACTGGGATTCCTTACCGGATTGCCCGACAACTATGCCCGCGGACGTATCATCGGCGACTACCGCCGATTGGCTCTCTACGGCATCGACCGTCTGATTGAAGCCAAGCAGGAGGACTTGCGCAACCTCACCGGCCCGATGACCGAAGCACGCATCCGTCTACGCGAAGAAGTGGCGGAACAAATCAAAGCTTTGAAGGACATCAAGGTTATGGGCGAATATTACGGACTCGACCTCAGCCATCCGGCTACATCAGCTCAAGAGGCCGTGCAATGGGTATACATGGCATATCTTGCTGCCATCAAAGAGCAGGACGGAGCAGCCATGTCACTGGGTAACGTATCTTCGTTCCTCGACATTTTCATCGAATACGATTTGGCTCACGGCAAGATTGACGAGACGTTTGCACAGGAACTGATAGACCAGTTCGTCATCAAACTACGTATGGTACGCCATCTGCGCATGCAGTCGTACAATGATATCTTTGCCGGCGACCCGACTTGGGTGACCGAAGCCATCGGCGGACGCTTCAACGACGGACGCGTGAAGGTCACCAAGACTTCTTTCCGCTTCTTGCAGACGCTATACAACCTCGGTCCTTCTCCGGAACCAAACTTGACCGTACTGTGGAGTCCCGAACTGCCGGAAGGCTTCAAAGACTTCTGCGCCAAGGTTTCCGTAGATACCAGCTCCATTCAGTACGAAAACGACAACCTGATGCGCGAAGTGCGCAACTGCGACGATTACGGCATTGCCTGCTGTGTATCCTACCAAGCCATCGGCAAGCAAATCCAGTTCTTCGGCGCACGTGCCAACCTTGCCAAGGCCCTGCTGCTTGCCATCAACGGTGGCCGTTGCGAAAACACCGGAACTGTCATGGTGAAAGGTATTCCCGTATTGACCGGCGAGACACTGAAGTTTGAGGAAGTTATGGCCAACTACAAGAAGGTACTGACTGAAATAGCCCGTGTCTACAACGAGGCCATGAATATCATCCACTACATGCATGATAAGTATTATTATGAGAAAGCCCAGATGGCATTCATCGATACCGACCCACGCATCAATCTGGCATACGGTGTTGCCGGCCTTTCCATCGCCATAGACTCACTGTCTGCCATCAAATATGCCAAAGTCACTGCACGCCGCAACGAAATCGGCCTGACCGAAGGTTTCGACACCGAAGGCTCATTCCCCTGCTTCGGCAATAATGACGACCGTGTGGACCACCTGGGAGTAGACCTCGTTTACTATTTCAGCGAAGAACTGAAAAAGCTGCCTGTCTACAAGAATGCCCGTCCCACCCTTTCCTTGCTGACTATCACCTCCAACGTGATGTACGGCAAGAAGACCGGTGCCACTCCGGACGGACGCGCCAAAGGTGTTGCCTTTGCTCCGGGTGCCAACCCAATGCACGGACGTGACAAGAACGGTGCCATCGCTTCCTTGAGCTCCGTAGCCAAATTGCGCTACCGCGACTCGCAGGACGGCATCAGCAATACGTTCTCCATTGTTCCCAAATCACTGGGCCCGACACCGGAAGAACGTGTAGAGAACCTGGTAACCATGATGGACGGCTACTTCACCAAAGGTGCCCACCATTTGAACGTAAACGTACTGAACCGCGAAATGCTGGAAGATGCCATGGAACATCCTGAAAAGTATCCGCAACTCACCATCCGCGTTTCCGGCTATGCCGTGAACTTCGTGAAGTTGAGCCGCGAGCATCAGTTGGAAGTCATCAGCCGTTCATTCCACGAAAGAATGTAATATGATAAATGTACACTCCTACGAAAGTATGGGAACATTCGACGGGCCGGGTCTCCGGCTCGTCGTTTTCCTGCAAGGATGTCCGTTCCGTTGTCTGTATTGTGCCAATCCGGATACGATTGATGTAAAAGGAGGCACCCCCACCCCCCCGGAAGAAATCCTGCACATGGCTGTCAGCCAAAAAGTATTCTTCGGAAAAAAAGGAGGCATTACCTTCTCCGGCGGCGAGCCTACCCTGCAAGCAGAAGCGCTGATTCCTCTTTTCAAGGAGCTGAAGGCGAACGGCATCCATATCTGCCTGGACAGTAACGGAGGCATCTGGAATGAAAAGGTGGAAGAGCTCTTCAGCCTGACTGACCTCGTGCTGCTGGACATCAAGCAATTCAATCCCGAACGCCACCGTACGCTGACGGGACGGAGCAACGAACAGACACTCCGCACCGCTGCCTGGCTCGAAGAACATGAACACCCCTTCTGGCTGCGCTATGTACTGGTCCCCGGTTACAGCGATTCGGAAGAAGACATCCGCCTGCTGGGTGAAAGTCTCGGCAAATACCGGCAGATACAACGGGTGGAAATACTTCCTTACCACCGTCTGGGTGTTCACAAATACGAAGCCATGGGATGGGATTACAAATTGAAAGAAGTGAAGGAAAATGCTCCGGAACAACTGGAACGGGCAGAAAAACTGTTCAAAGAGTATTTCACGAATGTGATAACCAACTAAAACAGAAAAGCAAGGCTGTCCGGAATCATATCCGGACAGCCTTGCTTTTCATTTATAGGACAAGAATCCTATTCTTTCAAGTTATAGGTAATCTGCTGTACATCATCACTACTGCCACCCACCATAAAGACGAAATCACCAGGTTCTACCATATAATTCATCTCATTGTCATAGAATCCCAGTGCATCGTCAGTTATCTGAAAAGCTACAGTTTTGCTTTCACCCACATTCAGATGAATTTTCCTAAAGCCCTTCAATTCCTTTATCGGACGCGTAACAGAGGCTACCTTATCCTGCACATACAATTGAACTACTTCCTCTCCTGCACACTTACCGGTATTAGTCACTTTTACCGACACCTCCGTATGGACGCCTGCAGCCTTGCCCGGCAGCAGTTTCAAATCAGAATATCCAAAATCCGTGTACGAAAGCCCATATCCGAAAGGATAGGCAGGCTCAGTGGAAGCATCGATATAAGATGCCTTATAGGTCTGTTTCAATGCGGTAGGGCGGCCGGTGCTCTTATTCTGATAATAAATGGGAATCTGTCCTACGTGTGCAGGAAATGTCATGGGCAATTTAGCCGAAGGATTATACTCTCCCCACAGCACATTGCATATGGCATTGCCGGCCTCACTTCCCAGCCACCAAGTACACAGTACCGCATCAGCATGTTCCCTTATCTCATTGAAGATTACCGGACGCCCACACATGACAAGAGCAATGACAGGTTTTCCAGTCTTTGCCAGTTCCGACACCAGCTTCTGCTGCCCCTCGGGTATGGCTATATTCACTTTGGAAGCCTTCTCGCCACTCTGACCGAATCTCTCGCCTACCGCCACAACAATGACATCCGAAGCCTCAGCAGCCTGTAATGCTTCCTGCAATCCGGTCAACTGATTGCTATTCATATCATAGCCTTCAGCATAGCTCACCTCCAGTCCTTTCCGGACCAATGCATCATATAAGGTCACCACTTTGTTCCGGTCCGTAGTGGCAGCCCAAGCACCTGCCATATCGTACTGGGATTTTGAGAGTCCTCCTATCAAGGCTATCTTCCTCGTCTGTGCCGTCAACGGAAGCACAGATTCCCTATTCTCCAGCAATACAACGGAACGCTCGGCCATACGGAGCGAAGCATTACGGACTTCGGGCGCATTGAGTATTCTGGCCGCTCTTTCCGGATTACAGTAGCGAAAAGGGTCCTCAAACAATCCCAACTCATATTTCTTCTCCAATATACGCCGTACTGCATCATCAAGCACACTCTCCTTTACTTTCCCTTCTTGAACAAGCTCCTTCAGATAAGTCAAGTAGCAGGTACTTACCATCTCCATGTCCAGACCAGCATTCAGCGCTTTGGCTGCGGCATCTTTCTTGTCAGCAGCATAACGGTGGTTCACCAATTCCTCTACCGAATTATAATCGGACACAACAAATCCCTTAAATCCCCACTGCTCTCTCAATAGCCGGTTGAGCAAGAAATCATTGGCAGTACAAGGAATATTATTAAAATCATTGAAAGCACTCATCACGGTAGCTGCTCCTGCCTTTATGGCCGCCTTATAGGGAGGCATATAAAAATTGGCAAAGTGGCCCATTGACATATCCACACTATTATACTCCTTTCCTGCTATCGGTGCACCATATCCGGCAAAATGTTTCATACATGCCATGACAGTCGTCGTGTCTGCCAAATCGTCTCCTTGCAAGCCTCTGACACGCGCCTCCGCTACCCGAGAACCATAATAAGGGTCCTCACCGGCCCCTTCCATGACGCGTCCCCAACGTGCGTCCCACGAAATATCCACCATCGGGGCAAAAACCCAGTTCAAACCATCGGCGGCACTTTCCAAAGCATTGTAGCGTGCAGCTTCCTCAATCATGGCCAAATCGAAACTTGCAGCCTCGGCAAGCGGAAGCGGAAATCCGGTACGATAGCCGTGGATAACATCCAGTCCGAAAATTAAAGGAATGCGCAAACGCGATTGCAAAGCAAGCTCTTGATAACGGCGTATATCCTTTACTCCTATCACATTCAGCATAGAGCCTATTCTGCCTTGCCGGACATACTCTTCTTTAGGAATATTTCCACCGTCGGGTCCGGTAAAATTCCCCCGGTAGGTGCATTGTGCAAGCTGGCCTATCTTTTCATCCAGCGTCATCTGCTTCATCAAGCTTGAGATGAATTTCTCCTTCTCCGTAGTTTGTGCCGAGGTAAAGGTGTTACCAAGTCCCCACAGACAAACCATCAGTATTATTATCTTTTTCATACTGCCATTCTTGTTTTGATATTTATTTTATCATAAAACAACAGTTGCCTTCAATGGTAAATCAGCTGAAGAAGGACCTGCCAGAATCTCAAAAGTCCCCTTTTCCACTACAAACCGATGTGATTCCACATCATAGTAGGCAAAGGCTTCCTCATCCAGCAATATCCGAACGCGCTTGGTTTCACCCTTCTTCAAGTAAACCTTATCGTAGCCTTTCAACTCCTTCAATGGACGCGGAACAGAACATTCCACATCCCGCACATATACCTGAGCCGCTTCCGCAGCATCCATCTTTCCGGTATTCTTGATGTCAAAGCTTACCGTAACCCGGCTTCCACCCGTCTTCTCAACACTCAGATTACTATATTCAAAACTACTGTATGACAGTCCATACCCGAAAGGATAGAGCGGCTGCTTTCCGTTCCGGTCATATCCCCTATAACCTACGAAAACACCTTCGGCATACTGCACCCGTTTATGAGGTACATTGCGATTGTCATAATAATTACCATATACCGGATTATCTTCCCATTTTTCCTCGATGCTGACTGGTAGTTTGCCACTTGGCGAAAGCTTGCCCGTAATGATTTCGGCAAGGGCCTTTCCACCCTCCTGCCCCGGATACCATGCCATCAAAATAGCTTGTACATTCTGCCCCCAATTGCGGAAATCTATTCCACCTCCGGTATTCACCACCACAGTCACATTATCATGAAGTGAAGCCACTTTATTAATGAGATATTCCTGCCCGTATGACAATGCAAACGGACGGTCGAACCCTTCACCTTCTGTACTGCTGTTGAACCCGGCACATACAATAACATTCCTGGCATGCTTCAGTGAAGAGGCCAAACGCTCCTCATCCATCATTCCTGCCTGGAAACTGACAGTCGCCTCACCCACATTATCAAAATATTCAATACGCAGCCGGTATATCTCCCCTGCACTGACCTGCATAAATGCACTACGGGTACTGAATGAATGATTCCCCCAATCTCCGGTAATCAGTTTATCGTTTACAAACAGACGGTATCCGTCATCGCCAGCCAGCTGGAACTTGACAGTTCCATCCTTGTCAGCCTTGTAAACTCCCGTCCAACGGGCAGAAAACTGATCTACCGGCATGCCGTCGAACGGTGCACCGTATTTCCAGGCATAGTCTATGGCAGGCTCTATGGCAGCCTGAAAGAGCTCTCCGGTAAGATTACGAGTATTATAATATTCGCTCTTAAAACCGTTTTGCGTAAAACTGTCATCCGTATAAATCTGTTGGGACATATCCTTATAAAGAAGGCTGTCAGACAGCAGCTCTATCTGTCTGCCGCCCTTCAACTGAACCATACCGTCATAGAGCGACACTACCGAATAAGGAGTGACAAATCCGCTTCCTCCTCCTGTGGGAATAATATCGGCATTAGGCCCGATTACCAATGTTCTACCGTTCCGGTAAGGCAACGTACTGTTGTCATTTTTCAATAACACTACTCCTTCTCTCGCCAAGTCAAGTGCAATTTCCTTAGACTGTGCATTGTCTTTATCGATAGATTTATCTTCTCTCGGAGTATCAAGTGCTCCAAAAGCAATCAATGTCTGGAGTATATGCCGGACTTTGGCGTCAATGGTCTCTTCCTTCACGATACCATTCTCTATTGCCGGAATAAGAATTTCCCTGGTCATGAATTTACCGACGGGCATTTCCAAATCCAACCCTCCATTAGCGGCTCCCACACCGGAATATACAGATGTCCAGTCAGACATCAGGATACCTTTAAATCCCCACTGTTTGCGCAGTACATCAATGTTCAGCCAGCTGTTTTCGGTGGCATGTACCCCGTTCAGCGGATTATAGCTATCCATAACCGCCCCTACTCCTGCTTCCTGCACAGCTTTTCGGAACGCGGGAAAATAAATTTCCTGCAGCGTGCGTTCATCCACATCTGAGCTGGCATGATGTCTGCTCCACTCCTGGTTATTGGCCGCAAAATGCTTCACCGTAGCCATAACTCCCTCTTCCTGCACTCCCAAGATATATTCTTTAGCAGTTTCGCCCGTCAAATAAGGGTCTTCACCAAAATACTCATAGTTTCGCCCGCATAGAGGAGAGCGGTAGATATTGACTCCAGGCCCCAACAGAATACTTACCCCACGGGCCTTTGCATCCCGGGCCAAACCATGTCCCAGCTCTCTAGCCAACTTACGGTTCCATGTCGAAGCCGACAAGATGCCACAAGGATACAAGGTACTTTGAGTATTGTTACGTATGCCTTGCGGACCATCGGCCATCCTGATTTCGGGTATGCCAAGCCGGGGTACAGCCCGGATATAAAAAGATTTGGGACCGGAAATGTAATCGATTTTTTCTTCCAGCGTCATTTGAGAAACCAACTCCCTGGCACGCTGCTCCACCTGGGGAGTAATACACACTTGTGCTTTTGCCGTGATTGCACAACAAAGCAATAGCCCGCTTAAGGCTACTTTCTTTTTAATCTTCATTTTGTCTATTTTACTACGTGTTTGTTATATTGCCGGGCATGTCCCGACCTACTTTCTTTCTTCTCAATCAATAAAAAACCGTGTCCCTTCATCCACCAACGAAGAAACACGGCCGAAAGTTATTAAGAAAATTCTGAATCTACAAGAAAGTGGACAAAAACATGTCTGTCCTGCTATCAATAAGTAAGACGTATACCGGCCTGCAACGTAAAGTTACACGGGTTCTCCTTGCGTATAGTCTGTATCGACGAACCGTCATCAAAGAAATAAGATACTCCCGGTTCCACATACAGGCCCACCCTATTGCTTATGTTATACTGGGCACCGACAGCACCCATGACAGAAAGCTGTACCGGTTTCACAGTCTCACTCTCAGTACCAATCTTGCCATACACACATTTTTCAATGGCACCCCCCGCCGAAACGTACATCGTAAAGTTCTTTGCATCCACAAAGTTCCAGTTGGCCCGTACCGGAATGCCAATATAATGCAGCTTCTGGCTTATCTTTTCCGAGCTGCCCTCATACCTTACGTCAGAAGCAAGATAGGTATACGTCAGCCCGCTTTCCACAGAGAAACCCTTCGCCAAGTTTTTCCGCACCGAAACACCGAAACTGAGCGGTTGTTTATGGTCTATATCCGCAATTTTCTTTTCGCGTCTTTGCAGATAGGGCATACCATCCTTAAAAACCAGTTCCTGCCCGTCGGGAATAGTAACAATGCCATTGGCCGTAGAGGATAAATCTACGTTACCGCCATAAATAGGACTTCCAGGCATGTAGTCCGACATCACATTCGCTTCCCCTTCATTCGCCAATGAAAAACCTCCCGTATTTCCTACGGACAAGCCAACCGCCCATCCTTTAGCATCCCTACCAGAACTGTTTTTTTCCGGAAGATGCAGTTTGTCCCGGCCTGACGGACGATAGCGGTCTTCCCTTGTCTCCGGTTCCTCGGCCTGCATTGTAGTTTCATGGTCCGTATCTTCCACTACCGGTTCTTCCGCCTGCTGTCCAATACCGACAACCTCATCTGCAGTTTCAACCGGCAGCATTTCCTCCTGCTGTTCTTCGCCAACCGATATTCTGATATGTTGTGCAACCAAAGGGTGACTTGCCTCCTTATTGGGCGCCGATGCATTTCCATGTGCCCGATAAGCAGGCTCTATGGAATTAGTCCGTATGGCAGGTACTGTCTGTTCCGGCAAGACGTCCGGAGCCACAGCCAAAGCGGGCACTGACGTATGCCGCATTTCATTCCCTACCGGACTCTGCAACAGCCACAGACTGACGGACGAAACCGCCACCAGCAACACAGCTGCCGCGGCCACCGCCCAGCGACGGAAAGGTATCATCCTATGCGGTCCGGTTATCGGAGCTCCGGAAACGGACAATTCCTTCTCCAACCGCTCCCATCCGGCAACCGGCAGCGGTTCGGAATAGTCTTCCAGCTTGTCCTTTATCTTTTTCAACCACAATTCATCTTCCATACGTTCCTTCATTTAATCATTTCTTTTCATCCACTCACGTACTTTTGCCGCTAAAGTCGCTTTAGCACGCGTCAACTGCGAGGCAGAGGATTTTTCATTAATTCCCAATAGTCGAGCAATCTCCTTATGGGATTTCTCTTCAAAAATATATAAGTTGAATACGGTACGATAGCCGGCAGGCAATTCACTGATAAACTGCATCAGTACCTTTTGAGGAATGACATCTATTGACGAACCTTCCGGTTCCTCATAAGCTTCGGGTGCATTCTCCAAGGCCGATGACTGATTCATCACATCATTTTTCCGCAAATACTGCAACACCGTATTCACCATTACGCGTTCCATCCATGCCCGCAGAGAACCCTCTCCCCGCCAAGTGAACTTATCGAAAGAATCAAAAAGTTTCAGAAAACCGTCATGCATCAGGTCTTGGGCAGTCTCCCGGTCACCTGCATAACGGAGGCATACGCTGAGCATGCGTCCCGCATAGCGCTCATACAGTTCTTTGCGGGCAAGATTGTCTCCTTGCCTACAGCGTTCTGCCAATTCCTGTTCTTCCATTCTCTCTTTTAACACGTGTTTACCCTATAAATGCAATCGGCGCAAAAATACTGCATCAGGCAGAGAAGAAAATCATACTTTCATTTCTTTAACAGTATACTACGCAGTATTTAGCTTTTCACCGCATTTTCTGAATACAAAAATAAGTTTTAAACAGAAAAGAGCTAAAACCTACCACTTATGAAGAAACTGAGAATGACATTGGCAGCATCCATGCTTTTATTCCTGACTGCCATTGTATTGCAATCATGCCTGGACGATTGGGATGACAAATATGACACTTTGTTCGCCGTAGGTACGGTAAAGGTCATCGAAGGAAAAGACTACTATTTCTCACTGGACGAAGGCAGTAAACTATATCCCAGTGACACAACCTATGTTCACGACTATGCCGTAATAGACGGCCAGAGGGCTTTCATCTACTTCCGCGAACTGGAAGAGAAACTTCCAGGCTACGAATACAATGCCCAAATAAAGCACATCGAAAACATTCTGACCAAAGACATCTACTCCATGCCTGCCGAAAAGGCAGACAGTATCGGAGACGACAACATCAACGCCACGGATTTATGGATTACGGGCGAGTATCTGAACATCAAATATCAATTCTACCACAGCAACAACGAAGACAAGAAGCACATGCTGAACCTGGTCATCAATGAAGCATCCACCGGCGAAAACGACAAACCGGATTACGTCAATCTCGAATTCCGCCACAATGCCTACAATGACAGCCAGCTCACGCTGGGCACCGGACTGGCCTCCTTCAAGCTGGACAATATAGCGGAACAGCTGAAAGAGAAAAAAGGACTGAACATCCGTGTCAAAAGTCTATATGACGGTGAACGGTTCATGACCATAGACATTAAAAAAGAAAACAACTAAATCTCCTGAAAACACATCTTTCAACATCTCAATGAGAAGCGGAGTGACATTGCAATATGTTGCTCCGCTTTATTTTTCCATATCCCGCTTAAATTCATCTTTTTCTTTGTCTATCCACCGGGAAACCCCTACATTTGTAAGAATTTTCACAATAGCAAACATTAAAAACGGTCCAAAGGATATGAAATACATACTGGGAGCGGTAATTGCAATACTCTGCTCGTTCACCTGCACAGACACCCTATATGGAAAATCTCTCGCAACAGACGTCGACGATATTCTGATAATCAACACTTATACAGAAGCCAATCCCTGGAGTAATGATTTCATCACCTCCATTGTGAACATGGCATCACAGAACAGCCACATCGGAGTATACACCGCACACATGAAAATGCTGACACTTGACGAGGAAAATAAACTGGAGACATTCAAAGAGAGCTTGTTCAAGAGTTACAAGAACCCTAAACTTATCGTGCTTATCGGATGCGGAAGTTTCATCATGTGCGATGAACTGAACCGGCAGTGGCCCGATATCCCCATGATATTATGTGGTGAGAGGGATTATACCGGTCCTAAGGAAACAATGATACGCGAGCACGCCCTGCCCCGCACAGAGCGTATTCCCATCAGTGACCTACAGAAGAAGTACAATCTGACCTTAATGCAATCCAGTGTATACCTGAACGAGAACCTGCAACTCATGAAGCAACTCATCCCCAAAATGGATAAGGTCATGTATATAGGGGATGAAACATACATCTGCCAGCAGAACGACTATGACTTGTCCGAGATTATCCGTGAAAAGTACCCGGAGTTGGATTACCAGTTCTTGAGTGCGAAGGACATCCGGACGGACAGCCTTTTCAATATACTGAACCACGTGAGTCCCCATACTACCGGAGTCATCTTTTCATCCTGGCTGTACAAGAGCTCTCCCCATGACAATATCATGAGGAGTAACTCCCACCGGGTCATCTCTACCGCCCCCATCCCTTTGTTTTCGCTAAGGGCCATCGGTATTGAAGAAGAAGGGGGGATTGTAGGCGGATACATTTACAACAAAGAGAATTATAATGCCCGGCTACTGGAAACCATCCACAAGATATTGAACGGTACCCCGGCACGCAACATCCCGTTATACTATCCCGACGACGGAGCCCCCGTATTCAACTATAAATCCCTTCTGCAGCGTGACCTGAATCCGAAGCTATGCCCCAAGGGTACCATATTCTACAACATGCCTCCCACCTTCTGGGAGAAGTACGAATATGTCATTATCAGTATCACTGCCGCAATCATAACTCTGCTGTTCTTTTTCCAATATCTCCGCCTACAGTCACTGAGTAGAATCAAAAGATTACAACAGCAACAACTGGACAGCAATCTCAAATACCGAAATCTGATAAACAACATGCCCATCCTATACATGTATGAGAAACTTATAAAAGATGAAAAAGGGCGCATTACTGACACCTTATATATAGATGTCAACAATTTCTTCGAAGACAGATTTATCATGCGCAAAGAGGCTGTCGGCAAGCGGGGAAGCGAATTATTTCCCGAATCCATGAACGAGTTCCTCCATTTCATGAATATTGCATTGAAGGAGAAACGTTCCGTAACTTTCCCCTATTATTACAAGAAGATAGACACTTTCTACGACATTGTAGTCAAGGCAAGCGACAATGGCGAATACATGCACGTCTTCTGCGTTGACAGCACCGAGTTGCACCACACCCAAATACAGTTGAGGTCGACAAACCGGAAACTTTCCATGGCACTCGACGTTGCCAACATCGTACCATGGAAATGGAACCTCCGGACACACACCATACTCTGCGATGTCAACAAGCCGATAGAGCTCAGCAATAATGCCGGTATCATGGACGATGAACAGCTGTCCGTACCCGACAGCCAGTATTTCTCCAAAATACACAAGGAAGACCTGGAAAAAGTGAAACAAGCCTATACAGACCTGATTGAGGGACGTATCCAGAAAGTCAAGGAGGAATACCGCGTCATCAATCATGCCGACGGACACAAACACTTCGACTGGGTGGAGGCCCAGGCCGCCGTAGAAACCTACGACGAGAACAATAAGCCGCTGACCCTGGTGGGCTCTTCGCTGGTTATCACCGAACGGAAAAAGATGGAGACGGAACTGGTTTCCGCCAAGAACCGTGCGGAAGAGTCGAATAAACTGAAATCCGCATTCCTCGCCAACATGAGCCATGAAATCCGTACGCCGCTCAATGCCATTGTGGGATTCTCCGGAATATTGGCTTCCACCGAAGAGGAGGAAGAAAAACAAGAATACGTCAGCATCATTGAGAACAACAATACTTTGCTGCTGCAACTCATCAGTGACATTCTGGACTTGTCAAAGATAGAAGCAGGCACAATGGAATTCATTGATACGGATTTTGAATTGAACAAAGTGATGAGAGAGCTGGAAAGTTCGCTCTGCCTGAAGCTATCGCCCGAAAAGAATGTCACCCTCTCCTTTGAGCCCGGACTGCCCGAATGCCACATTCATTCCGAGCGTAACCGCTTGTCTCAACTCGTCATCAATCTGGTGACCAATGCCATCAAGTTTACCCAAGAAGGCAGTATCCGTTTTGGCTACAAGCTGCAAGACGACAAGATGCTTTATTTCTACGTATCCGATACGGGATGCGGTATCCCCGAAGGCAAACAAGAGAGCATATTCGGCCGCTTTGTCAAGCTCAACAATTTTGCCCAAGGCACCGGACTGGGATTATCCATCTGCCAGATGTTGGTACAGCACATGGGAGGCAATATCGGACTGACTTCCAAGCCCGGCGAAGGCTCTACCTTCTGGTTCACCCTCCCCTATGTGCCGGCAAGCCGCATCCGGCAGGCAGAAAGCAAGACCGAACCTATAAAAGTAAAAAAGCAGAAAATCACCGTCTTGGTTGCCGAAGACCATGACAGCAACTTCCGGTTGATTGAGTCCATCCTACGAAAAGACTACAATCTGATACATGCGTGGAATGGTCAGGAAGCCGTGAATATGTTCAGGGAATACGACCCGCAGCTTATTTTGATGGACATCAACATGCCGGTGATGAATGGTTACGAAGCGACCAGGGAAATACGCAAATACTCTACACAAGTCCCCATCATAGCCGTCACCGCCTTTGCCTATGCTTCTGATGAACAGCAGGTCATGGAAAACGGCTTCGACGCATATATGGCTAAACCTATCAATGCCAATCAGCTGAGGACACAAATATCAGCTATACTGAAGCAGCATATTATCTTTATGTAAAAAACATCCGGACGGAAGAAGCATGCCAACGTCCGGATGGCGAGTATCAGAATTCATTGTTCAGGCAAGTCAGCCTCAACGAACCGTTGAACGCTTCGGCAGACAATCGCGTCCTGACCTGCACCTGCACGCTGCTCTTCGGCTGGACATCAAAATAATTGTCGCTATACACACTTTCATTGTCAGCAACGGACAAGCATACAGCACGGGCAAACTTGTCTGCCGATACCGTCACTTCATATCCGCCTTCAATGGAACGGACTTCAGTCTGCAAATCCACCTTCGGATAATCCATATCCTTCTGCTTGCCCAGACAGTAGTTATTATGGTACACCCTGCCCGATTTGTCCGTATAGTCTACGCGGACATATACTGTTCCTCTATTCGCCCCCTCCAGCAGCTTGGCAAGCGGTGCGGAAAAACAGACACGGCTGTCATTACCGGAGATGCCGACAGACTTGCCCCAGTGATGAACCACGGTTCCGTCGAACTGGCAGACCTGGAGTTGCAGCCGGCCGGAAGTATTCTCCAAGCGGTCGGACACTGCATATACTTTCAAATCATCCCCCTCCACTACCGGAGAAATCAAGATGTCATCATAGGCCTTGCGGACATAATAGTGCTGCGCCTTCCAGCGTCCGTAATAGTCACGGCTCGCCCAGGAAGCTACGGGCCAACAGTCATTGTGCTGCCAGAAAAGTGTCCCCATATTATACGGCATCTGGCGGCGGTGCGACTCGATGGCCGTCTTGATGGCATCTCCCTGCAGCACATGATTCATATAAAGGAATGCCCGGAAATCACGCGGTTTTTTATATTCATTCAACAGGTAAGTCTCAATCAGCCCGTTGGCATGGTCGCCACCACGCTGATGGGACATCATCACCTCGGAACGTATATCCCAGTCTTCGGGGTAAGGAGCATAGCGCTTGACGGACTCGAACTCTGGAAAAGACTGAAAGCCGTACTCGCTGAAAAAGCGGGATTTCTCGCTGTCATAATCAGAAATGGGTGCTTTACCATGCCAGACACTCCAATAGTGACGGTCCCCGTCAGTAGTACCGGACATCTCTCCCTCGAATGCGAACGGAGAAGAAGGCCAATAGAAGGTTCCGGGTGCATACTCCCTGACCACCCCGGGTAAGGTGACATGATACTGCTGCCGGTACTGTGCCCAAATCTTGTCGGCATATTCCTTGTTCTGCCGTTCTATCTCACGCTTCCAGCCCCAGCCCAGCCAGGCATCCTGGCATTCATTATTTCCACACCACAAAGCAATGCAAGCATGATTGCGCAAACGTTTCACATTGTCCACCGCCTCCTGATGGATATTATCGAGCAGGGCGCCTTCTGCCGGATACATGCTGCAGGCAAACATAAAGTCCTGCCAAATCATAATTCCATGCTCATCACACAAATCATAGAAGACATCGTTCTCATAGATACCTCCGCCCCAGACACGCAACATATTCATGTTTACACCGGCGGCATCGAGAATCGTCCTTTTATAATTCTCGGGAGTGACGCGCGGCAGGAAGTTATCCAAAGGGATGTAATTGGCTCCTTTGGCAAAAACCGGACGCCCGTTCAGCTCTATATAGAAAGTATGCCCGTCCTTATCCGGCTGATGCACCACCTTCAAAGAGCGTATGCCCACCCTTTCGGTTTTAGAGTCCAACAATTCCCCGCCTGCAATGATATCCGTACGGAAACGGTAAAGGAAAGGCTCCCCCAGTCCATTACTCCACCACAGCTTCGGCTTGTGAAGGACAAAATCAACGGTCACCCGATTGGTGCCTCGCTTCAAATCCGCTTGCCACTCGCCAAGCACTCTTCCGGTAGCCTCGTCTGTTATCGTGACCAGCACTCCGTCCATATCCTTATCGGCATCCAGCTCCACATGTCCGGCAATCACGGCCCTGCCTGCACCGACTTCCTTCTGCTCGATAAACACATCGTTGATTCTCAAATCGCTCCAAGCCCTGATATACACCGGACGCCAGATGCCGGAGGTAACCAGACGCGGCCCCCAGTCCCAGCCATAATGATAACCTGCCTTACGGGCAAAAATGCTTATCTTCTTGTTGAACAAGCCCCCGTTTTCAGACTGGTCATTGGATGCCGGATACTGGTAGGGAAGTGCATCCCATTTGGGGACGTCTATCTTTACCGGCGAATGGAAGTACACCTTCAATATATTATTCTCCTCCCTGATGTACTGCCTGACGGGGATAGACCAGCGGCGAAACATATTGTTCGCTTTCAGTATACATTCATCATTCAAATAAACGTCAGCGTAAGTATCCAGCCCCTCGAACACAAGCTCCATATTCTCTTTCCGCATCATGTCGGCAGCAAGAGTAAAGCAAGTTTCATAAACCCAGTCTTCCTTGTCAATCCATTGCAATCCCCGTTCGTTCAACCGGAAAAACGGGTCTTCAATAATCTTGTTCTGCAGTAAGTCCGTGTGGACTACTCCCGGAACTGTAGCCGGATACCAATTGGTCAGTCTCGCCTGCCGGAATTTCCAGCCTTCATGAAGGTTCTTTACCGCTGTTTTTAGTTTCATACGAGTGTGTTTCATAGTTTTCTTTGACTACTCTAAATTACGGATAGACAAAAATACGACATTCAAAGGATACTTTATAATATCTTCTTAACGAAACATGATACAATCCCGTACACACCTACCGGGTCAGCGTCGCTGCACATCTGCTGCAGTGTGACTGCAAACGTGTTGCAGCGCTACTGCATATATGCTGCAGTGACACTGCATATGTGTTGCAGCGCCACTGCAAAGCTGAATGCAGTAGCACTGCAAAAAGCATGCACTTGCTTTGCAGTGGCAATGCATTATCCCATCGCCTTATTATGAAAGGAGATGTCATCCAGCTTTCATTATCTATAATTAATTTACAAAGACATAGTTTCCAAGTCTTTCAAAGCAAACGGAGTACAAGCAAAAAAGGTCTACAAATCATAGATTTGTAGACCTTTACCCGCTAGTTTTCCATCTTATTCAGAACTGTTGCGGAGAGAGGGGGATTCGAACCCCCGATACCCTTTAGGGGTATACACGCTTTCCAGGCGTGCCTCTTCAACCACTCGAGCACCTCTCCTTGTTCGGGGCGCAAAAGTAAGGGAAGTTTTTGGAATTACCAAATGTTCGGGCAAATAATATTAAAAGTCCGTTCAAGCAACCAATGCCGGAACGGACTTTCAACACTCAATAAAACATACTTATCATTACCGTGATCTGACTTCCCGTCTCATAAATATGACATACGAAAGAGCAAAACAGATGACAGTAGCTGCAATCAGTCCGGTGAGCTGCGGCCACACCACCAAAAGACTCTGTCCCAATGGCAGCGGACTGGGAATGGCCCCCTGAACCTGCTCCATAGTAAGCGGCCCCAAACTTCTGACGGAAGGCATCAGCAGCGTTGTGGTCGCCTCATTGAACAGTTCGCTAGGTGCCAGACGCATCAGACCGAGAATAAATTTCTGGTAACTGACTATCTGATAAGGAGATGCCAGCTGCGAAGGGCTCAATGCCTTGGCAACCAGATTGACAATCATCGTATAGAACACGCTGAAAAACAACCATACCGCCACCGAAGCCAATGCCGAGGTGGCCGCCTGACGGAAGCAAAGCGAAAACAGAATGGCCAGATTCAGCCAGAATGCCACATAGAACACACTGATTATGAGAAAGAATACAATCCTCCAAAATTCTTCTGCTGTGGGAGGAATGCCTATCGCTATCAACCCGCAGCCCATTACGAGGAATCCCAGTACAAACAGCATGATACCTATCACAATCAATGCAGCCACGAACTTGGCATTGATAATGCAATCACGATGAACAGGCTGTGACAGCATACGGCTCAACGTCCCCTTGTTCTGTTCCGAATTTATAGCATCGAATCCCAGCGCAATCCCCAACAACGGCCCCAGAAAGTTGATAAACTGCACAAAAGAAGGCAATGTGCCATCCGAGGCTGTGAACAACTTCAAGAAAAGGAACGAACCGTCCGGGTCATTGGGCTTGATGGCGGCACCTATGTTGGTAAGCGAGGTATAGAGTGAGCCCATGCACGTAAGCAAAATGATTCCCATCAAGATAATGAACCGCCAACTTTTCACATGGTCGGATATTTCCTTGTTGACGACTACCCGAAAAGGATAATTGACTTTATTCATGCCTTTCTCCTCCTTCCTCCATATAATGGTTATAAATATCAGATAATTCCTGATGCTTGTCCTTCAAATCAGACATATCAATCAAGGTGACCAGCTTCCCACTGTTGAACAGTCCCACGCGGTCGCAAACTTTCTGCACCTGGTCCAGGTGGTGGGAAGAGAACAAGACGGTCAGTCCCTCCTTCCGGCTCAACTGCCTAATGAGCTCGATGAACTCCTGAACACCGGCAGGGTCTATTCCCGAAGTAGGTTCATCCAGGATTATAATTTCCGGATTTTTGATAAGCACGTCTGCCAGCCCCAATCGCTGGCGCATACCGCGCGAATATTTCCCGGTCTTCTTTTTCATCTGTCCGGCAAGCCCCACATGCTCCATCAGCTCCAGCGCCTTGACTTTCGCTTCGGCATCCGAAATGCCATTGAGACGCGCAGTATATATAAGGTTTTCCGGACCGGTCATGTCATCATAAAACCCCACATCTTCGGGCAGATAGCCTATTTTCCGCTTTACCTCGATAGGATGCCTGGTAGAGTCGATACCGCAAATCTCCACAGAGCCGGAAGTGGGTTCCGTCAGTCCCAGCATCATCAGGATGGTAGTTGACTTGCCGGCGCCGTTTGGCCCCAATAATCCGAAAATCTCCCCTTTACGGATAGTCAGGCAAATGCGGTCTACGGCAGTGAAGCGCCCATACTGCTTGGTCAAGTCTGTCAATGCAATCACTCGCTCGTCCATGCTCACCTCCTTCCATATTTACGGAACAGATAGCATACGGCACCTATGGCAACGATTATTATCAAAACGCCCACCCATCCCCATATCATCGGGGTTTTCACGGCAATGCGGAATTGGGCGTCTGTATTCACTTCAGGAGTTTTGGCCGTCATGGTAGCCACATAATCTCCGGGCAATGCCTTTTTGGATGCTTTCATGGTAGCTACGACATTGGCCGTTTCCCCCGCCTTCAGCATATCAATCTTCGAAGGCTCAAAAGACACTTCCCAGTCCACGGGCTTATTGGCAGAAAGCTGGATATCTTTCAACAATGAAGAACCGGTATTCCGGACCACCAACTCGATACGCTTCACATCTCCTGCTGTGATTTCGGTACTCAACAATCCTCTGGGCGTGGACAATTCCATCTCGTAGGAACCCGTGACAACAACTTCCAGCTCCAAGTCGGCAGAAGTCGTACCAGTAGCCGCACGTACCGGAATCTTGTAATTGCCGGCTTCCACATTGGCGGGAGGGACAATCTCTATACTCACATTCTGGCTGCTGTTCGCTTCCACCTGGGCAGAAGTGGCCTGCTTATAGTTAGGCTTGAACACGACACTCCAGCCTCTGGGGGCATTGGCCATCAGCGCATACAGCTGCTGGTCGGCCGTCTGGTTTTTCAAAGTGGCATTGAAGGTAAAGGTGGACTTGGAATTGCCCTGCATATTGGGCTGGTCGGTAGTGAACTCGGTCTGGTAAGTTCCTTTCTGGGCCACGATCACCTCCAGCGGCAGTTTGGTTTCTCCGGCAAATACTGTGAAATGATAACTTCCTTTATTTACTTTTAGAGGAACTTCCACTTTCAAATTGAACGTTTTCTTTTCCTTGGACAGTACAGAAAGCTGGCTGAGGGTCCAGCCGCCTGACTTGATTTCATGCTTCCAACTGCCCGGCAATCCGCTGACCGAGAGATTTGCATTTGTAACCCCGTCCGTGTTGTTAATCAAATCAATGCTGTAATCAATGGACGCTCCGGGCGTCACGGAAATTTTTGTGTAAGGAGTGTACAGAATTATGCTTCCAGATTCATCGGCATGTACACGATTTAAGGGAAAGGCTCCCAACAAAATAACTAACAATAAAATACAATTTGTTCTCATAGTCATAAAAAAGTTCTTATGGTTGTTTAATTATGAATATTTTCCAAATTTGTGTGTTGCAAAAATAAAAGATAGCTATATTAGTAGCTGTTAAAAGAAACAAAAGAATATAATTGCGGACACGATATACCCTGCGATGACCTGCTTTTCTTATCTTTGCGATTCCTATTGATACAAACGAATACCATACCGACATGAGAATCCCTGAAATACGCTTACAGAACCAGCAACTGTCCACTCCACTCTTCGGCCACCCGAAAGAACTGGTCTCCTGGATGGGCGCCATGCAGGCACAAGACTATACAATGGTGAAATGGGCCGTAGGTATGCGGCTGAAGTCACCGGGAATTCAAGCCGTGGAAAAAGCCCTGCATCAAGGGGAAATACTGAGAACCCACGTAATGCGTCCCACATGGCACCTGGTAGCAGCAGAAGACATTCGTTGGATGCTGAAACTCTCTGCACAACGCATCAAATCTGCCAATGATTCTTATGCAAAAGGACATGGTCTGGAAATCACGGAACAGCAATATGACAGAAGCTACACCATACTTGGGAATATCCTCAGCGGGAAGCGAAGCCTGACGAAACAAGAGATTGCGGAACATTTTGAACGTTCGGGACTGCTTGCAGACAACTACCACATGACCCGCTTTATGTCGCGTGCCGAAGTCGAAGGAATTGTGTGCAGCGGAGAATGCCATGGACGGCAACACACCTATGCCCTTCTGGACGAAAGAGTTCCACCTACCCCCGAACTGACGAAAGAAGAAGCGCTGGCCCGCCTGGCTACAGCCTATTTCCGCAGCCATGCCCCTGCTACCCTGCAAGACTTCTCCTGGTGGTCTGGTTTGCCTTTAACGGAAGCAAGGCAAGCCATTTCTCTGATAGAACCGGAACTGATGTCCGAACAATGGAACAGCCAGACATGGTACATCCATGACTCCTGCCGGACATCTGGAAAGGCGACCGGTAACCTGCACCTTCTTCCCTCCTACGATGAATACCTGATAGGATACAAGGACCGGACGGACGTCCTACCCAAAGAGGACTATTCCAAAGCTTTCACCAACAACGGATTGTTCTTTCCGGTACTTCTCTATAAGGGGCATGTAGTAGGAAATTGGAACAAGGCGTCCAAGAAAAAAGAAATCTTCCCGGAGCATTCGCTTTTCCGGAAAGACATCTGCCTGAAAGAGGAGTTGCTGAACCAGGCTAAAGAAAAGTACGTCCGGTTCCTAACACATTAAAGGCGGTCATCGAAGATTTTCATTGAAGAATCTCTCTATTTTGCCGAATGGAATTACCTCTATATTGTCATACAAGTCTACATGGTTTGCACCGGGAATAATCAGCAGTTCCTTATTATCACCCTGCAACTTTTTAAAAGCATCTTCACTGAAATAACGTGAATGGGCCTTCTCACCGTGCAGCATCAACACTGCACTACGGATTTCATCACTATATGAAAGGATAGGCATATTGATGAACGAAAGCGGTGAAGTCTTGTTCCATCCGTGGTTAGAGTTGAGTGACCGCTTATGATAGCCGCGCGGTGTTTTATAATAGGCATGGTAGTCCTTCACAAATTGTGGAGCATCGGCAGGCAACGGGTCTACTACACCTCCTCCAAGAGCAAATGTACCGTTTCTATAATCCTCCGTACGCTGAGCATTAAGCTGGCGCCGCAATTCATGCCGTGCATCGGCATTCATAGAATCGAAATAACCGTTAGCATTGACCCGGCTCATGTCGTACATGGTTGCCGTAACTGTAGCCTTGATGCGAGTATCGATAGCCGCTGCATTAAGCGCCATGCCTCCCCATCCACAAATACCGAGAATGCCGATGCGCTCTGCATCTACATCGTCACGGGTGGAAAGATAATCGACCGCTGCACTGAAATCTTCCGTATTGATGTCCGGCGAAGCCACATAACGGGGCTGGCCGCTACTTTCTCCCGTATAGGATGGATCGAAAGCAATCGTCAGGAATCCACGTTCTGCCAATGTCTGCGCATACAAGCCCGAAGCTTGTTCCTTCACGGCACCAAATGGGCCACTGATGGCAATGGCAGGCAATTTACCCGTCACATTCTTGGGTACATACAAATCGGCGGCAAGTGTAATGCCGTAACGGTTGTGGAAAGTTATCTTTTTATGGTCTACTTTATCACTCTGTGGGAATGTCTTGTCCCACTCTTGAGTCAGATTCAAATTCTCTTCCATAAATTTATTATCATTATTAGGATTATTTTCTGTTGCAGACAAATGTCCTGCAGCACAAAGGCTAATAACCATCGCCGCACATATGTTTTTTACCATGTTCTTCATCTCTACTTCTTTAAGTTTCGGTTGGAAATTCATTTCTTAATCCATTGCTTGACAGTTTCCCGGCTCGCTCCATTCAGCAGCCTGCCTTTTCCCCAGTTTATGCCGGGGTAATTCGTCTGCAATTCCTTTTCTGCATTAGAAATACTGCTGCTTCCCGAAGTGGCGAATGGAATAACCGTTTTACCTGCAAAATCACCGCTTTCTATAAATGTATTGATGATTCTTGGAGCCAAATTCCACCAAATAGGAAAACCTATATAAATGGTATCATACTCCGCGAGACTTCCCAATTTAGAATACAATGCAGGACGTGATTTGGAATCCGACATCTCCACACTGCTGCGCGAAGCTTTGTCGTGCCAGTCCAAATCAGCAGCCGTGTACTTTTTCGCAGGCTGTATTTCGTAGAGGGTCCCATCAACAGCTTCTGCCACCAACTTGGCAGCCCTTGCCGTTGTTCCCGTTGCCGAGAAATAAGCTACCAGTGTCTTACCACCTTTTTTCTGTGCGTTAACAGTAATAGACAACAGCATAACTGCCATCATAAACAACACCAATCTTTTCATACGATATATTATTTAGTTGAAACATATAAATCCAATTGTTATAGCGATACAAAAGTAGCGGGTATTATTATTACATAGGTATCCAGATTACTGATTATATAACCCGAATTACTGATAGATGTCCGAGAAGAGAAATAAAAAATCCCGTAAAATCAAGGTTTTACGGGATTTGTCATACTTTGAATCCTTTTTGTCTTTGGAGCTCTGCGGAGAGACAGGGAACGATTAACTTTTATTTCCCCTACTCATTATCAGCATCTTACCAAAAGCCTCTACTCCTATGACACCGAATAATTCACCGCAAATATGCTGCAACTTTCTTCCTGTTACACTCTTCCTTTTACAAAGGTAGTAAAAAAATGGCATAAATACAAATCAAACGCTTGATTTAACGAACATAACTTTTATAATTTTCTTCCAATAACAATTGCAATTTTAGAAAGAGGATAAAGAAACTTACCACCTATAACAGTATAAGCTATCCCCTTTTCATCACGTAACTTTTGCAAAGTTCTGCTTGATATATGCAACACGCCACATACCTGTTCACCAGTCATATAAACCTCATTGGCGATAGGAACAGGCAAATCTTGAAATTCAAGTACCTCTTTAGAACATTTCTTAAGTATCCTCATCATCATTATGTACTCTTCTGACTGCTTTGTGATTACTCCATCCATATGTTATCTTGCTTTTTGAGTTAATACTCTGACCAAATCACTCTCTTTATACATATATTTGCCACCTATAAAAGAACACGGAATAATTCCGTATTCCCTATAGCTTTGCAAAGTTCGTTTGGAGATATTCAAAGCCAAGCAAACCTCCTGGGCATCCATTCATTTTTCCTTTTCAACAATTCCAAATTTCTTTTTAACAGCTTCAATCTGTGTGAATAAATCCTCAACCTGCTGTTTTAACCGTAAATACGCATTTTTCTCAATTACAACTAACTCCATAATAAATTTGATTTATGATTTTACTATTTGTGAAGCAAAGTAAAGCACATTTCCACATCCGACAAAACTTCCGGAATCAAAGTCACCCATTGGCGTACATTGTCCCCTAAAACATACCCTGAAATATTGTCATGTCATTTCTTTCCCCATATTTACTCAAAGTAAAAACTTTCAGAATCCCGATATAAAGGTGAAAGGCACATCACCGACATCCGCCGGCAATGCGCCTTCCAACCCTCACTTGTTTTCCGTTATCCCTTATATCCTTATACTTTTACTGTTCCGTAAAACTACTTTTTCCTTTATCTCCACCTTCTGCCGTGTATCGGAAAATTGCTCGCGCAACAGTTTTCCGACCAGTTTCTTTGCTCTGTCCTGCATCTCGTCATAAACATTCCATCTGTTCCGGCCCAGTAATGCTCTTTCTATCCTTTCAAATTTCTCATAGAAACTGAAATTATCAGGATACTCATCCATCAGTCCGTCCCTCGGATAACCCTTGTCCATGATATGAAGCAAGGTCATCCGGTCATAGTTATCCACGCTCTGGAACAGGCCAAGCCCCTTCTCATTGTCCGGCAGCCGGGCATAATTCTCCCACGTGAGTGAAAGGTCATACACCTCTGTCTGTACGCTTTTAAGAGCCGATTTATCAAGGAAGGCATCCGGTGGAATCTTCTCCAATAGTAACAGGGTATCGTTATCATCATAACAGAGGTTTATCTTCCCCGCCATCAGCGAAGGCCATCCCCGAAGTTCATACACGGTCAGCGACTTTCCTTCAAAGTCCGGCTCAAAGAAACATCTCTCGATATTCTCCTCCATAAAGGCCCCATATTGGTGGTTCCCTTCATAGTTCCGGCTGAAAAGAAGCCCCCCTTATCCGTTTCAACGCCCGTATAGAACTTGTTCCCGTGCCTCAAATCATCCAGCATATCAGCCACCACTACGGGTGATAACTTTATTTCCTCCCACATTTCCGGAGTGAGCCGGCGGGTATAGGTATCATCCTTCGAGAACGGTTCTGTTTCATTTCACAGGCAATACACCACTTCCGACAGACGCTGGAATCTCTGTAACATAATCCCATGACTACATATACACTGCCGTCTTTTAGCGTTCCATTCTGTTCATTTTCCATATATCAAAGAGTTAAATGTTCATACTCTGTTTTTTCTTTTTAAACGGTATCCTCGTCTTCACTTCCGGCGGCGGAAACCGGGCATTATCCGGTCGCGCAACCGGCGGCGAGACAATCCATCGCTCATTGAGAAGCGGCGCACAGACCAGTCGCAAGTCTCCCAGCCTGTTGAACTTTCTCAGTGTGGGTGCCATGTCGCACCGCTTCGTGCAAATCCCGTATCGGAATATATCCGGTGAGGCGGTCTTGCAGTCCCCGATTTCCGCCCGAAATTTCGCGTCCAACGGTGCCACCTCATGGAGTCTTAATTCCTTTGGTTTTCGTTTCTCGTCCAAAAAGTGTACGGTCAAATCGTTCAAAAACTCTTCATGCGTTCCGACAGCCAACATATCAGCAAGCGGCTACGGCTGCATATCATGTGTGAAATCCACGAGGCTATCTGCCGCCTTCGCTATGGCGGCGAGCCCGTGGACTGACCTGCCAACCCCACACCTGAATATCCATCTTAAAAAAGTCGGGCAATCCCTATGCGGCTGCCCGGATTTTCAATATTTTTCCATACCTCTTTCACTCAATATGATTGTCTATTCATGCCAGTTCTACACATAGTCCAACACGATGGTCGAGGAAGAGAGGCTGCTCCGCATGACCATCTTATCCACCGTGATCGGAGTAATCACGTAATCATATTGACAATAGTGTGGAACCCACCCTAAGCATTCACCCTACCTGATGTAACGACCAGTATCAAGTCGATAGTACTCTCTCTGTTTTTTATCAACTCATCAACGGCTTCCCACACTTCCTCCCCCATGGCACCGATAATCGGATAGGCTTTCTTTCGGATGCGTTCCCATTGCTACTTTGCGGTATTCACTAGGGCTTACACCATAATGTTTCCTGAATACTTCCCTAAAATATTTTGCATCACTGAATCCGGTTGCATCCGCAACTTCTATTATCGTGCACCTTTCCTGGATTAGCAGGTTTGCCGCATGTTGCAGGCGGATGGAACGGATGTAGTCGGCCGGTGCGTATCCTGTCAATGTCTTGAGCTTGTTGAAGAAACTCGAACGGCTCATGTGCTGGATTTCACAGAGGGTGTCCACGTTGAAATCAGGACTGGTAATATGTTCCATAACACATTCTCTCACGGTGGCAATGAATTTCCAGTCCAATGCGTTACTGCATCCTTCAGGTAACGGGCCGGTACCAGATTTTAGTCCGGCATATGTTTTTCGGAGCAATATCCGGTTGCGCAGTATGCTCCTGATGTTCGCCTTGAGCACATTCACACTGAACGGCTTGGTTATATATGCATCGGCTCCCTTGTCCAACCCCTTGAGCATATTTTTCTCATCGCTGAGTGCCGTTAGCAGGATAACCGGAATATGGGAGGTTTCAATGTCCGACTTGATGGCTGCACATAGTTCATCACCGCCCATCTCCGGCATCATGACATCCGAAAGGATCAGGTCCGGGTTATATTCCCTTGCCACGACCAACGCGTCGCGTCCGTTTGTGCAGATTGGACGTGGTAGTCCTGTCCCAAGAGTCTCTCAATGTATCCCCGCAAGTCATCGTTGTCCTCCACTACAAGAATACGTGATGAACTTTTGCCATTTTTCATCGTTTCCATGCGCAGTTCGACAGAACACGTTTCCGGTTGTGGCGGGGCTGCATCTTCCGTCTTTGCCACTGTTATGAAACGTGCCTTGCGCAAATGCCTGTTTCCCATGGGGAATGTAACACGTACACAGGTACCTTCCCCTTCCGTGCTTGATATAATGATCCTTCCCTTATGCAAGCGAACCAGTTTGCAGACCAGCATCAGGCCGATTCCGCTTCCCGGCACTTTCTGATTAACGGCATTGCTGCCCCTGAAAAACCTTCCGCCCAGATATTTCCTCTCCCCGGCGGGAATTCCGATCCCCGTATCACTTACCTCTATGCTCCATGTATTCTGTTCAGTGTAGGCACAAACATGGACATTACCATTTCGGGGAGTATATTTCAAGGCATTTGACAATAGATTCTTCAGTATAGAATCCATTTTGTCCCTGTCAAACCAGACATTCATAAAAGGGAACTTACTTTCACATGAGAGGTTGACGTTTTTCTGTGACGCATATGTCCGGAAAGTTTCGCAAGTACTTTCCAGGTAACTGTGCAGCTCATATTCGCCAACATACAATTGTGAGGTGTAAACGTCCGCCCTTTCGAAATTGATCAGGTCGGTAACTAATTGCAGGAGGTTATTCACGCTTCTCAAGGCCACTCCCACGTTATCCGTCCCTTCCTCTTTTACCTGCTGCCTTTCCACCACTTCTTCCAAAGGAGCTTTTATCAGGGTGAGGGGAGTACGGATATCATGGGCGGTATTTATGAAGAAGCGTGTCTTTTCCTCCGATAGCCTTTTTTGTCTGCGCAACATGACGATCCTGACTGCTATTGTAACGGCTGATATGGCAAGAAGTGCATATCCCGCTATGGCCCATGCGCTCGCCCATGGTGGACGGGCGACAACCACTTCAATACTTTTCTCCTCATAAACTTTGTATTTTTCTTCGTTGGATATGGCACAGATACGCAGGATGTACTTGCCTGGGGAAAGACCGGTGACCTGTATCTGCCCGTCCTGCAACGGGTGGCTCCAGCCGTTATAGGCGCCTTCCAATTTCCATGAGTACAGAATGTTTGAAGAATAATCATAGTTGATGGATATTGCTTCCAGGGAGAAGCTGCTCTGGTCATAAGCCAGTTCAAGTTTGTAATTACCGTCAATATCCTTTTTTAACGGTGACCCTTCCTCACCGGGATAGACCGGACATGAAGAGACTGCAAAATCCCTCAGGAGCATCTGTGAGAACTGTGGAACGGGAATCTGCAAGTCAACCGGGAATATGACGATGCCATCATTGCTTCCGAACACAAGACTGTCCCCATACTGGGTTGCAGCGCCGGCATTGAAGCATACGCTCATCAATCCTTGTTCCGCCGTCCAGTTTTGGAAAGTCCGGTCTTCACACAGGAAAGTAACTATGCTGTTTTCCGTACCGAGCAGCAAGCTGCCATCCGGTCTTGGAATGACAATATAAATGTTATCAGAGACAAGGGCACAGTTTTCCATGTGGTACTGGTGTATAAATTTATCGTTTGCACCGTCATATACAAGCAGTCCCGCTCCTCTGGTCCCCACATATAGTGTGCTGTCCGCAGCCTGATACAAAGTACTGACATGGACTGTCTCGACCGGGAAATCTATGCGGCGGTAATCTCCCCGGAGCTTGTCCAACAGGTATAATCCCATAGTTGTACCTACCCAGATGTGTTCCGCGTCCTTTTCCAGTATGGCGGTAATGGACCCCAGTCCCGGGTAGAGTCGTATGTCACCGCTTTCAGGGTTGATGCGTTTGAGATTACAGTATCCGCCTGACCATACATCCCCTCCGGAGTCCTTTATTATGTCACTGATATATTGGTCAGGGCTTATTCCTGCCAGGGAGGAAGGTGAGATGTATTCCACCGTGCCTTTCTTCTTGTCAATCCTGTATATACCTGATGTATACCCACCTGCCCAGATAATGCCGGGTAATACCTCACAGAGGCTCAGGAAGATATTATTGTCATCGCCTTTCAAGTGCTCGGAACTGCTAAGGAAGGAAGTCCACTGACCGGTTGCGCTGTGAAGCAGGCTGATCCCGTTGCTGGTGGCGAACCACAGGTCACCCTCGCCGTCCCGGACTACATCATGGACCTGGTTATTGGCCAGCGAACTGTTGTTGCCCGGTGAATGCTTGAGCCATTTGTAACTTCTGTAACGGTCGTTGCGTATTGTAATCCCGGTAGGATAATTGGCCATCCATATCCGTCCGTCCCCGTCCACATAAATATCATTGATGTTGTTCCCGTTCATACCGTTATAATTGCTGTAGTCGGCGGTTATATAAGGCCGGGCGGAGAGAGAATCAACGTCAATCTTGTATACTCCCCTGCCTCCCGTGGCTACCAGCAGTTGCCGCTTTCCAAAGGGGGTGATTCGTTTGATTGCCACGTTCTGTAGCGGACCGTCCGCGATGATGGTTGAAGTCGTGTTCATTCCGTATGCTATAATTCCTTCCTTGAAGGTTCCTATGAACAGTTTCTTTGAATCTTGGTGGAAATAAAGCTCACTTACCGGTATACAGATACTGTCAGTATATGTTCCGGCCACAGTTTCCAGGACACCTTCCTTTTCTATGGTTTGCAGTAACCCGTTTGATGTCCCTATAAAAAAGTTTGTACTGTCGGTCTGCGTGATTGCAGTAATATCGTTCGAGGCAGGGGAGTCTATTCTGTCCGTAGTGCCTGCGCGGGTATCATAGCGTATAATACTGTCACCATGGCAGAGCCAGATACGGTCATTACTGTCCATATAGGTACAATTGACGGTGCCTGATGTTACGTCATCCTGCAGGCCGTTAAGCTTGTAGGTCATAACAAAACGGTCACGGGCGGTGTCGTACCGGAATATGCGTCCTTTTCTACCCACAACCCACAGCCTGTGCCTGCTGTCGGTATATAGCCAGTTCAGGTTGATTTGCGGCGCCACCTCCATACTTCCGTCAAAGACGGCATAATGTTTAATCTTGCTTCCGTCATAACGGTCTATCCCTTCCTGGGTAAGGAACCACATGTACCCGTGCCCGCCTTTCTGGATGCGAAAAATTCTCCGGTTGCTTAGTCCGTCCTCTATGCCCAGGTATTTATAAATTTGACCCTTGCAGGTAGTAAAAGTGGCTATTAGTAAAGGGAACAGAAAAAGCGCCCTCTTTAAAATCTGAAAGTATGTCATTTGTAGTAAAAGTGTGTTAAGTTAAATGTTACCCGCAAAAATAATAAAAATAGTTTAAATTTAAAAAGGCAATGCAAGTTAGTCATTGCCTTTTATAATGCGGATATCAGTTGGCCCGATTTCAGAAAAGATATAACATGCTTAAAAATGACATCAACCTGTCATACTGTTTGGGGGACCGAACTTCTTACTTGATTTAATGAAATACTGTCAGATATCCACCCTTTCTTGGGTCTTCCTGCTACCGTAGGCACCTGCAATACAGCACAATACCGCTCCGGAGAGAATTGCAAGGAACGAAATCAGTGCGGACCTCGCTGCGGCATCCGTTGCCTTATCGGCAGCCACGAGTGCCTCATGCTTGATTTCTTTCCATTCCTGTGCGGCTTTCTTCAGGGTCACCTCCAGTTTGTCTATCTGTTTGCCGGCTTCCATACGTGCATTTTCCAGCAAGTTCATATATTGGTCAATAGTTTTATTTGCTTCCGCTTTTGACATATTGGTGTTGTTTGCTATAGCTTTAGCCAAATCATTCCGGTCTATATTTTTGCTGATACTTTCTGTACGTTGTTTCAACCGGTCAAGGAAACTGTCAATGCTCTCATCCGCTTGTTGTGGGGAACGTACTATTTTTTTTACGGACGCTTCCAGGTCATCCTTCACTTCCGCCAGTTGCTTCTGCAGGTAATCCGGCTGAAGTTCCTTCACATCGCTTTTTAGAAGTGCGGTACGGATATTCTGCGGTATATTCCCTTCTTTCAGGGTTGCATTAAAATCGATTTTTCCGAACAGCTCCTTTGCGTCTTCAGATAATGCGGCAACTCCGTTTCCAACGGTATCACCTGTTCCAGACAAAACGCTGCCCGTAACGGACGAGACCGCTCCAAGAGTATTCACCGTCATTTTTGCCGCACCGACAGCCAGAAAAATTCCCAGTACCACAGCCACAATCAGTGTGGTCGCCCAGACCAGAAATCCGTGTATCATTCCGTCCATACCGGCCAGTTTCCCGGCCACAAAGCCTCCTGCAGCCATGCCGGCAACCAGAATGATAGCGGATCCGATTCCAACAGCAGTGCCGATGCCCGCAACCGGGTGATCTGATAATGGATCAAACATAAACAAACCAATACTTGAATTTAAAATAGACAGTAACACGGATATTGCCAATACAGTCATGACACCGCCGAAAACACTGCCCCAGGACACTCTACCCTTCAGTCCTGCGAAACTTAATTTTTTCATAATTGTCAGGTTTTTAATTAATACTATGATTTGTATCTCTATAAAAAAACAGCATTGAAAGAATATTTGTTTGATGAATATTTGTCATTTCAACAGATATTTGTGTTAAAAAACGCATGTATATATAAAGTTATATTTGATGCCGTTATATATAAATCCAAGAATTTGCACCTTATATATCTATGATGTGCTTTCACTGCCAATACAGGCTTCTGGCACCATCCGACTTCTTAAATAGATGTTAAATCCATTTCTATTTTTCGAACCATCCTTTTTAACGGGCTGTTTTTTAAACAAAGGTTATGACAAAGTAATTCATTAGATTATGCACAGTCATAACTACACAACAGACAGTACAACGTGTGTGACATATTTATTGTATCACTATTAATTTATTTAATTATGAAAAAATCTATCTTTGTTTTAGCACTAAGCATGAGTATTCTTACCATGCATGCGCAAAATGACCGTACGGCCCTTGAAGGCACACGCCCTGGTGACAACTGGTCTATTGAACTGAAAGCTGGTGCTGTAACCCCTTTGACTCACAGCTCCTTCTTAAAAAATGCCCGACCGGCCTTCGGATTCGGAATCGGAAAACAACTTACTCCTATATTCGGTCTAGGTATTCAAGGTATGGGATATGTAAATACCTCAGCCAGCAAAACTGCATTTGATGCTTCCGAAGTGAGCTTACTCGGTAAAGTCAACCTGATGAATCTCTTTGGAGGTTATATGGGCGAACCACGCATTTTTGAAATCGAGACTCTGACAGGTATCGGCTGGCTACATTACTATCAGAATGGCCCCGGTGATACAAATTCCTGGTCTACACGCCTTGGTCTAAACTTGAACTTCAACCTAGGTGAGGAAAAAGCATGGACACTCGGTATCAAACCAGCTATCGTATATGATATGCAAGGAGACTTCAGCAAAACTAAAAGCCGTTTCAACGCCAACAATGCCACTTTTGAACTGACTGCCGGACTGACCTACCATTTCATGTGTAGCAACGGCTCACATCATTTCACAACAGTGAAGCCTTACGACCCAGTAGAAGTAGGCGAGCTAAATAATGCAGTCAACCGTCTGCGATCACAACTGAGCGACAAGGACATGCAACTGAGCAATGCCGTACAACAGGCCAACAACTTACAAAAGGAGCTGGCAGATTGCAGAACCCAAGCTGCCAACATAGAAACCGTGGTAAAAACCAACCGCATTCCAGAATCCATCATTACCTTCAGACAAGGAAAGTCCGTGGTTGATGCTTCCCAACTGCCTAATGTGGAACGTGTAGCCATTTACATGAAAAAACATCCTGAAGCTAAAGTCGTCATCAAAGGATATGCCTCTCCCGAAGGTAACCTCGCTTTCAATGAGAAACTGGCAAAAGCACGTGCTCAAGCTGTGAAGTCCATACTTGTAAAAAAATACAAGATTAACGACACCCGCATTACCGCCGAAGGACAAGGAATCGGTGATATGTTCTCCGAACCGGACTGGAACCGTGTCAGCATTTGTACTATCGAAGAAGGCAAATAATCTACTACCGTAAACGGAAAGCAAATTTCAATAAAACGGCTTTCCCATTTCTCACTCCCCCCTTACTTCACTCCTGTTTCTCAACAGGAAGAAAGTAAGGGGGAATTAACAAAATATATTATGGACTTACATTCAGGTTTACCCTATTGGATCGTCAGAAATTCCCTATTGGACTATTTCCACCCTTTGGAGGATGATCTGTCAACAGATATCGTCATCGTAGGTTCGGGTATAACAGGCGCTTTGATGGCACACGAATTGTGTCGTGCCGGAATAGAATGTTGCGTGATTGACAAACGCAGCATCGCAACCGGAAGCTCTGCTGCAAGTACCGCTTTACTACAATATGAAATAGACGTACCCCTCTGCCGGATGGCAAAAATCATCAGGGAAGAAAATGCAGCAACCGCCTATCATGCATGCCTGCAATCCATTTCTGATATAAAGAAAGTACTAAAGGAAACAGATGTCGATGCCGGATTTGAGCAATTGTCCAGCGTCTTTTATGCCAGCTGCTCGGCAGACAACAAACTTCTGGAACAAGAATACGAAATACGGCAAAAGCATGAATTGCCGGTCAATCTGCTCAAGAAACAAGAAATCAGAAAACGATATAAGGTGAAAGTGCCCGGCAATGCCCTGGTGAATGAAACATCCGCACAGATGGATGCCTACAGAGCTGCAACCGGACTGCTCACCTATCATATGAAGGAGAACGGTCTGAAGGTCTTTACCCATACCAACATAAAGAAGTGCACTGAAACATCTGATGGCTGTATCATGATAACAGACAAAGGAAATAAAATTAAGTGCGGATATGTAATCGTAGCCACCGGATTTGAGGCCGGACAATTCCTTCCCAAAAAAATTATGGATTTGACTTCTACTTATGCACTCATATCACATCCGGTAGCCCCCGAATATCTCTGGCCGGAACATTGCCTGATCTGGGAAACAGCCGATCCATATCTTTATATCCGTACCACCGACGGAAACCGTATTATTGTAGGTGGTGAGGATGAAAAGTTCAGCGATCCAGAGCACCGTGACTCACTACTCAGAAAGAAAATCCGTATTTTGGAGAGAAAAGTCAGAAAACTATTCCCCGATATCCCTTTCAAAACAGAAATGGCATGGTGCGGTACCTTCAGTAGCACCAAAGACGGGCTACCTTTCATCGGCAATTGGCCCGGCAAGGAACGAATATTTTTCGATCTGGGATATGGCGGAAACGGAATCACTTTCAGCATGATCGGAGCGCAAATAATTTGTCATAAGCTACAAGATATTAAAGATGAACGTAGTCACGTTTTCGGCTATGATAGAATCGAAAAATATTGGTAAGACAGACAAGAAGAAAAGACCTCTCTCTGTGCATTCTTTTAGGTACGGATTTCACGGTTTTAATTTACCCCGCGTAATCCGTGCCTAAAATATTATCATAATGACAAGTCTCATATACTTTTGACATTACCTTTGTATACTCCTATACAAACATCCCAAAACAAAAATAAATCGGTCACTTCTATCAACCAACACATTTTTATTTTGGGATATTCCTATCTATTCAGCATAAACAGCTATGTGACCATCAATACCTTTCAAGACCGGTCCCCAGCCACTGTGCCATACGAGGCTTACCATAAAAGTAATAGAACAACAATCCTACCCAACTGGTCAAAACTACCAGGATAATGGCTATTAACCTTCTTTCCGCCGGCGCATGAATACGCCATATCTCTAGAGCAGCTTTGATAGTTAAGACCAATCCTATAATCCATATTACAAATCCAATCATAATTCTTCTTTATATAAGATATTACTACTAACAGAATGATATATAAAAAAATCAATCAAGTTTTTTACTTGCTTCTTTTTTTACATCTTCATACCCTTCCTTTATTTCTGTCTTGGCCTTTTCAGCTCCTTGTTTGACATCTTTCTTCGCATCTTTCAATGCGTCCTTTACAGCATCAGCGCCATCTTGAACTTTATCGGCTACCTTATCCACTACAACTTTTCCGGTATCCGCCACTTTTTCCTTAGCTTCATCTAACAGGTCTTCCGTCTGACCGGTTATCTTATGAAAAACGTTACATACTTTTTCCTTCAATTTCTTGGCTTTTGAAGTACGTGAGAAACGATAAGCCAGAGTACCGATGACCGTACCTATTCCCAGGCCGATCCATAAACTAGAATTTCTATTTTCCATAATTAAGTTGGTTTTAAACGATTAAAATAATTAAAGTTCAATTTTCTTTCTGTTATAAGACAGAGAAGCGATCCCGATAACAATGTACCATAAAAAATACATAAACTATTTTTTAAAGTAACACACTCAGTTCTGAAATTTACATGTAAATATATAGATAGATATATCATCCGCTTATTTCCAATATAAAGGCATATCCTGCGATCCTTTATTTTATTATCACTTTACCTACCTGCGGGAACTTGAAAAGAAATAAACTATTGCCCCGATGACAGAACTGGCTATTAGCCTGACCCGCAAATCAAAACTTAGACTTTTCATGGCTGTAGATTTTAATAATGAAACAATCCTGATATTTTATCCTTTCGTAACAATGCAGGTTCAGTCAGTTACGACAATGTAATATACCACTTGCTCCTTTCTCTACAAACTGGCAATTCAAATGTAACCAACTTTAATCCCTGCCATATACTAAAAACACAGCATTAAAAAAAATGGTTCGAGGCATAAAAACGGAATTAACATCATTTTTTGCTTTATAAAAAATTGAGAAAAGCGCTCGTATATTAACATCAAAAGTCTTTGTATATGTAACAATATATAGCAAACAAATGTAAGCAAACGTTTGTTATTTCCATTAAAAGGAGATCATTCTTCTTTTAAATAAATATTTTATTAACTAAATGCCTTAATTATGAAAAAATTATTCTTGCTGGCCATGATTGCATTGGCATCTGTGGGCATAAATGCCCAAACAGTTAAAGGTGAAGGCTCTTTGATGGGCAACATCGGTTATCAAACGAACTATGAGAGGTTCGGTTTGGGAGTACAAGGACGTTACGCGATAGCGAATAATCTCCAGATTGCTCCGGATGTAACGTTCTACTTTCCTAAAGACAAAGTTACCGGACTGGATGTAAGCGTGAATTTCCATTATGTATTCAACTTTAAAGAAGACGGCCAAGGATTTTCGGTCTATCCCCTTGCAGGTATCGGCATGCAGAACAACTTCTATGGCAAAAAGAGTGTTGAGATAGACGGGAAAGAAATGGAAATGGACCGGAGCAACTCTACCAAATTCGCTTTCAATTTGGGAGGAGGTATCACATTACCCATCTCCGAACGGAGTTATCTGAATGCAGAAGCCAGGTTTATGTTTGCCAAAGATGACAATGTGGCAATCATGCTGGGATATGGATACAGATTCTAAAAAGCCAGCACGCTGATAATCTAATTGTTTTTCAAATAATAAACACCTTTATCAGGCATTTACAGTGTCATTTTACCGTTAAGTAAAATGACACTGTATCTTAAGTAACACATCGCTCACGCTCTATATTACCTGCTCTTCCATTACACAAATTCAATGCAGAATGACGGGGTCCTGGTCTACCCCATAATCTTCCGGTTTATAATATCTATCTTTGGAAGGAGTCGCCAAAAAACAACTATTTCCCAACACATCACAAATAGCAGGATACACTTTTCCT
Source organism: Bacteroides sp. AM07-18 (assembly GCF_003602695.1). Lineage (NCBI taxonomy): Bacteria > Pseudomonadati > Bacteroidota > Bacteroidia > Bacteroidales > Bacteroidaceae > Bacteroides > Bacteroides sp. AM07-18. The sequence continues at coordinate 240,641 of NZ_QTLM01000003.1, read as the reverse complement.
CGGGGCGTTCTCAACAGTAAGATACAATATTCGTCCTTAACAACATATCCCAGCTGGAAGGAAGTTCTATCCGGGCTTTTAAGCATCCTGCTATGTATTTCGGGTTCCCCTCCTGCAAAGAGCAAATCCAGTTCTACCACACCATCTTTTGCCAAATCCAACTTTAACAAATTACGATACGGAGAAGCAAACACAGCTCCCAAAACGTACCACTGCAAGCTATCCACTGCCTGTAAACCACCTGTTGCCTGCTCCGGTGCGGACAGCACATCACATCTTTTTTCCCTTATGCGTTGCATCAGGGAGAAATCGAAAGGACTTAACAAGTGAGAATTTCTCATTGCACAATTCACAAACGAAAAATTCCCCTCCACATCATTCTTTATAGCCTCAGGGCCGACATCAAAGATTCTATAACCCTGTTTTGCCACTTCGATGATACAGTTCGACATCTTCGCTTGAAACGGAGTCGCCGCCTTATGGTCCCGATAGAGGAAAGAAGTCCCGAAATCCGACAAATAGGAATAGAAGATGTTCTTGTCCAGCACCAACGTAGGATTCCTGTCTGCCGCAACCACAATGCCACGGTCCACCGTGTCATAATACACCTCGTTAAAAATGAAAAAGCCATCCGCTTCCACACGTATCCCTTCCGTAGAACGGAAACCTTTCAACCCCAAGTCCAGACCGCCAGTGGTGTGCATGGAGAGAATATGCAGGTTATTCAAAATATGTCCTGCCGACTTTGTCACGAGTCCATACTTCGTACTGTATATAAAGGTATTGGAAATCTTACAGTCACAGCAGGCTTGGTCTATATAGATACCATATACCTCTTCGTTGGACGAAATGCCTTGTATGGTCACATTGTCTATTTTGGTGTCACTGCTTCCCGTTCCTCTGAAGTCGTCGGTAACGCCGATGCGGATATGTGTGTTGCGCCCCTTAAACAGACTGATGTATTTCAGGGAAACCAGCTGCTTTAAACCGTTGACCATAATCCCGTTGTCCACGTTAGAACAGTCGAACATTCCTCCTTCGACATAAGAGAAGCGCCGATGAGTAACATCGGGCGTTGTCATCTCCGAATAACCGACTTTCAACAGTGCTTCCATCGGTAAATCGGTCTTTATCAGCGCATTTTTATCAAAGAGGATGTTCACGTTCTTCGTATAGTCGTAGGGAAGGACAACGGGTTCCGACAGATTATATATGCCGGCGGGGAAATACAATGTCTTCCCGTAACTTCTCGTTACAAGTTCATTCAGTTCAGAGCCTATCACAGCCCCATCGTTCCGAATGCCATGCTTAATGACAGAAACAATGTCACTTCCCTGCCCCACTCGCTTTCCCGCCCGGAGCGGCAGGAAAGCATACAGCAGAAAGCCACAAAGAATAATCAAACCATATTTCTTTTCTTTCATGATTCCATTTCTTCAGATTAAAAAAACTACTCAGCTTTGAACACCTTCGTCTGGACATCACGGCTGTTAGGACCGACCATCACTTGAAACTCACCCGGATCATACCCGTATTGCAAGTCCGAATGGTAGTATTTCAAGTCCTCCTCTGTCAACGTGAACACCACTTCCCGCTTTTCCCCCTTCTTCAAGAAGATGCGCCGGAAAGCTTTCAGTTCCTTGACGGGACGTGCCACCTCAGCCATCACATCACGCAGATAGAGCTGTACGATTTCCGTACCGTCACAAGTACCGGAATTGGTGACCTCCACAGAAACCGCCAGTTCTCCGTTCTTGGGAAGGCATTCCGAACCAAGCCGTATATCGCCATACTCAAAAGTCGTATAGCTCAGCCCGAACCCGAAAGGATAAAGCGGTTCATTACTTTGGTCAATATAGTTACTCTGGTAGCGGTTGAACACCCCATCTTGCGGATCGGGGCGACTGGCACTCAAATGGTTATAGTATAACGGCATCTGTCCTACGGCACGTGGGAAACTGGTAGTGAGCTTTCCGGCAGGCACGGCGTGCCCAAACAATACATCGGCTATGGCATCGCCCGCCTCACTGCCCGCAAACCATACGTTCAGTATAGCAGGAACATGTGCCGTTTCCCAATTAAGCACCAACGGACGTCCCGTAAACAATAACAGCACCACCGGCTTTCCCGTCTTCACCAGTTCTTTCAGCAACGCTTGCTGCGCATCCGGCAGTTCCAGTTCCGTACGTGAGGCCGATTCACCCGACATATCCGCACACTCACCCAAAGCGGCAACAATCACATCCGCACGGGCAGCCACCTGCAACGCCTCCCGAAGTAATTTCCCATTGTCTCCACGCTCCAAAGGACGGAAGCCGACGGCGCCTTTCTCCATTTCCTCCTCGTAATAGATATTGCTGCCTTTGGCATGAAAGACTTCGCCCCTGCCCTTCATCGCGTCGCGCATCCCATCGAGCAGGGAACGGTGGTCGGAAGGAACACAAGTCAGACTCCACATGCCGCACATATTGTTGCGGGCATCGGCCATAGGTCCTATCAGCGCTATCTTCTTATCCATAGAAAGAGGCAGCAGACTTCCCTCGTTCTTCATCAGCACGAAGGTTTCACGTGCCACCTCACGCGCTTCCTTGCGGTGCTCGGGCGTAAAGATTTCCTTCTCCGCACGTACCGTGTCGCAGTATTTGTAGGGATTGTCAAAAAGTCCCATTCTATACTTAGTCTCAAGCACCCTACGACAGGCACGGTCAATATCAGTTTCAGAAATGAGTCCTTCCTCCAATGCCGACTCCAAAGTATCCAGAAAACCGGCGGTGACCATATCCATGTCCGTTCCCGCCTTCAGAGCAAGCACGGAAGCCTCTTTCTTGTCGGCCACGCCGTAAGTTTTCATCTCTCCGATGGAATAATAATCGGTAACTACCATGCCGCCAAATCCCCACTCGTTACGAAGAAGATCGGTCAGCAGCCACTTATTGGCAGTGGCAGGAATGCCATCCACAAGGTTGAACGCGCTCATCACGCTCCCCACACCCGCCTCAACGGCTGCTTTATAGGGAGCCAGATAATTGTTGTACATGCTCAATCTGCTCATGTCCACCGTATTATAATCACGTCCCGCCTCGGAAGCACCATACAGTGCAAAATGCTTGACACAAGCCAGTATTTCATTATTAGCCTTCATAGCATCGCCCTGATAACCATGTACGTATGCCCTCGCCATCAAAGCGCCCAAGTAGGGGTCTTCACCGTTCCCCTCGGCAATGCGTCCCCAACGGGCATCGCGGCAGATATCCACCATCGGACTGAAATTCCAGCAGATTCCGTCGGCACTGGCCTCAGTAGCCGCCACGCGTGTCATCCGTCGGATGGCGACAGTGTCCCAGCTACACGACATGGCAAGCGGTATGGGGAATATTGTCTCATAACCGTGTATGACATCGGCTCCTACAATCAAGGGAATCTTCAAACGGGTTTCCTCCACGGCAATACGTTGCATCTCTCTGATTTTCCGTACTCCCTTCACATTGAAGAAGCCCGTGATTTCCTGCTTCCGTATCATTTCCGTGAGTTCGCCGTTCATCACCGTACCAGTCACTAAATCGCCTCCCGAGGGCAGGTTCAACTGGCCCAGTTTCTCCCGTACAGTCATCCGGTCCATCAGTCCGGTCACAAAACCGTCCATCTCCGTGCTATCCTTTCCCACAAACGAAGAACAAGCCTGCAGGAAGCATGCAAGCAGTACAACTGCAAAATATCCAACTTTCATATTTCTAATATTTTAATGGTTCACCTCTTCCAGATACAATATCCGACTGGCATAATCACTCATTTTATCTGCATCCATCCTATGTTCTCCGGGAATCTCCAGTCCGTGGCTCATCAGGAAAGAGCCACTCAGTACCTTTCCTTCAAAGGCAAGAGGAATATTGTCAATGCGGTTCAGCTCACGAATACGGTACTGTTTCCCCGCATCCAATCCTGCCATCCTGACACGCGGCAACTGCCGATTGACAAACTGTTCCAGCTTCCACCAATAGAAGACGGCTTTCGACTTATCTTCGCTGGCATACAACAGTGAGGCTACCCCCTGTCCGTCATACGGTGACACCAGCCGATAAAGTTCACCGAACTGCACCACCGGACGAATCTCTTTGTAAGCAGCAATCGCCTCACGGCAAAGATTCTTCTCTTCATCCGTCATATTCCGGGGTTGTATCTCCATACCGAGCCTTCCGCTCATTGCCACATCAATGCGATATTTCAAGGGCAAGCTGCGATGCGTCTGATGGTTGGGCGCAGCGCTGATATGCGCTCCCATAGCGATAGCAGGAAAGAAATAGGACGTTCCCCACTGGATATAAACGCGTTGCAAGGCATCTGTATTATCGCTGGTCCAGAATTCATCAAAATAGGGCAAATAGCCATAATTGACACGACCGCCTCCACTGGCACACGCCTGAATCGTCACATCAGGATATTTTCTACGGATGCGTCGGCACACATCCTCAAATCCCTGATGATAAAGAATACTCAGATGGCTTTGCTCGTCCTTGTCCAAATGGACAGAACCGTGGTTCAGCACCGGCATATTGGCATCCCACTTGATATATTCTATTTCCGGATAACGGGCCAGCAAGGTATCCACCGTATAAAAAATGAAATCCCGCACCTGGGGGTTGGTAAGGTCAAGCACCGCCTGCGTGCCACCGCGCGCCGTAATGAAGTCTTGTCCGGGGACTTTCATCACCCAGTCGGGATGCTTCTCGTATAGTTCGCTGCGTGTGTTAATCATTTCGGGTTCAATCCAGATGCCGAAACCGATATTATGTTTCGCGGCATCACGCAATAGTCCGGCAATGCCGTCAGGCAGTTTCTTCGGGTTCACCACCCAGTCCCCCAGCCCGGCGTTGTCAATATCACGCGGATGCTTGTCGCCAAACCAGCCATCATCCATCACAAAGAGTTCGCCTCCCATCAAGGCTATGTCTGCCATCATCTGCTCCATATCCTTCTGATTAATGTCGAAATAAACACCTTCCCAACTGTTCAGCAGTATCTTGCGGGGCTTGTCTCCATTGGCCAGTTTATGTTTCCGTCCCCATTTATGGAAATTACGGCTTGCGCCGCCCAATCCCTCTTCCGAGTAGGTGAGCGCCAACGGGGGAGTACGGAATACCTCGCCTTTTTTCAGCCTGAAGGAAGCACCTTCCTCATCCATACCAGCAAAGAAGTGGTGATAATCGCCGTCATCCGTATTGATTTTCAGCCTATAGTCACCGGTATAGCAAAGGGCTGCGCCGATAGTACGCCCTGTGTTTTCCTGTGGTTTCCCGTCCAGCGAAAACATTACTTCGGCATGAGCAGTATGCGAATTGCGTACGCCATCGATATTCTTTATCAGCCTGATGCCGGGTTTTAAAGGTTCCTGAAGCAACCTTGCCTCGTTGCCCCACCCACCGTAGAGGCTGGAAAGCCACACATCGCCTCTGCGGAGAGGAAGATAAGACGAAGCAAATTGAAGGAGCGTTACCGGAGTCTTCTCCGAATGGCTGAATTCAGTCCAGGTTTCAATCACATCCACATCGCGATATGCCTTGTAGCAGAGATTGACGTAGAAGGGATAAACACAATCCTTCAGTTTCACAAGGGTGAGCATAGCATCCGGCTCTTGCCTCACTTCCACATCCTGCACATAAAGCCGGGTGGCTATCGCCCCATCGGCATGTCTGATACGGAGAGCGGATTCACCGGGCCATCCTATTCCATAAGAAGGATAAGCAACATGATGGCACGTACCTGCCACATTCATCTGCCGCAAATCATCCTCCGATAATCCGGTTCCGTAGTAGAGATACCTTAGTTCGCCTCCTACCGGAGCATCAAGCACCAATGCGAAGGAAGGGGTGGACACAACAATCTGCCCGGCGACAGCGGGCAGTGCAGCCAATAACAGTCCTGCCAGACAGAGCCACAAAATATTTTTCAAATTTTCCATACCAATAATCTATAAACCAATTCATATCAATCAAGTCCCGAACAATGCGGCTCCCTGGCGTCACATTCAGGGAAGCATCATCGCAAAGTGTCGAATATCGCCTCGGCTATCTTTCGCATGCCCCGGTCGTCGGGGTGGGCAATAATAAACTCCTTGGTCACGGTATAAGGCTTTCCTTCCACATCATGGAGGGTATCGCCCACCTTGGGACGCGAATCATACAGACGGTCTATCCAGTCAATCGGAATAAAGGAAATGCCGTGGGTACGGGCGGCATGAATAATGGCACGCTCCTTCTCGGCATCTTCCCAAAAGCAACCGGTGATGACCACCCTGCCCGCTTTCTGTTTGCAATATTCCACCAGGCGGAGAATGCCCTGACGGAACGCCTGCTTATCCTGCACATTCTCACCCAGACGAATCACGACAAGGTCTTTGCCGCGAACAGCCGAACCTATCAATGAATCAATATCGCACGCCAGATTGCGTTCCCAGTAAGCGATGTTGAGCGGGGTAACCACCGTGCCGGGATGTTCTGCGCAGAGCAGCTTCTGCAACTGGTGGCAATAGTCGTTCTCTTCCTTCGAAGCTGCCATGCCCCACTCCGAGAACCATTCGATATCAGCCTTATATTCATGCCGCGTAATGGAATTTCCCAGGCAAAGCACTTTAAGGGAAGCTCCGCCCGGTCTAGACTTCTTATTGTTTCCTCCCGAAACGGGAAGACAGATTACGGCCATGATACAGGCCAGTAACAAATGTTTCATACTCTTGCTTGATAAAAATTAAAATTCATTCACCGTCTCTTTACCGTCCAGCCAGGCAGCCATGTTCAGCACCAGCAAGTTCCAGTTCTGGAAGCCCTTGTTGAGAATGGGCTCGCCGTTGTCGGGCATGTAATATTCGTGCAGCGCACCGAAACGCTCATAGTCGCGTCCCAGCAGCAACACGGTCTTCTCCGCCAACTCCCGGGCATCTTCCGTATAGCCGTAGCGGAGCAGTCCCCGGAAAACAAAGTAGTTGACGCATATCCATACCGGTCCTTGCCAGGAAGAAGGATTGCCGCTGGCACGCACGTCGTACATTTTTTCCAATGGAGAAAGAGAACGCACACCTGCCGCTGCATTGAACAAACGGGAATCGCGATATTGCCGTTCCACGATTTCGCGCGCCTGCTCGGGAGTGGCTATTCCTGCCCACAACGCCATGAAGCCGCTCCACACACTGAAACGTTGTATCAGGCAGTCGTAAGTACGGGGCTGCCCGGTGTGGTAATGAAAGCCCGGCGCAGCGGGCTTTTCCACCGGAAGCAGGTTAAGGTCTACACTGTAGTAGAAGCCGTCGCGAGGGTCCCAGCAATGCTTGCGGATATTTTCTTTCAGTTCCTCCGCTTCGCGGGTGAACCGATTTTCCAGATCGGGCATGCGGAGCTGTCTTGCCAGGTAAGCCATGGCAAGCAGTTCCCTATACATCAAGGCATTAAGGAAGATGGAGCCCGAGCTTCCGTGAGGACGATAGAAGGTACTGGGGTCATTGTCCACGCCAATCATTTCATCGTTTTCCCAATAGAGCAATCCGGTGGCCTTGTGGCGATGGTAGTTGAGGTACTTGCCCACAAACGTCTGCAAGTTATAAAATCCCTCACGCAGCCATTCGGCGTCACCGCCCGTCTGCTCCACTACGAAAGCAGCATGCTGCGCCAGGACGGGTTTGTGCATATTGGTCTTCCATGGATTGATTTTCTGCAGCAACTGCCAGCGCTCTTCCGTATTGTCAAAGATGCAAATGGGAATCCATCCGTCGCCTCCGCCATAGCTGAGGAAGTTGAGAATACAGCCTTTCTCGTAGGCAATCAGTTCCTCACGATCGTCACTGGTGCCGTTTTCCACGATGATTTGCCGCAGGGCTATGTCGCTCAGCCATGAATCCCAATCCCACAACTGGTTGGCATACTGCCCGCTGCCGGGCACAAGGAAAGGATACTTCAAAGCACCGACCGGTTGCCGGTACATGCCCTTCATATTCTTATAAATATGCTGCCGGCAGATTGCTTTGTATTTTTTCAGGTTGTCGGCATTCCTTTCGGGTAATTGCGCCGTCAATGAAACGCTGACCACAAGCCCGAAGCACAAAAACAGTATCTTCTTCATATATTTCAAAACACCTATTGATTTTTCATCTTAATCCCTTCTTCTCCAAGGCTGCAATCAACTCGGCAGGCACGTCCGTCTGAATCATCCGCACAGTGGGGAATATGTCAAACAGTTCGTCAAGTTGCCTGTCGTCCAGTGCATATTCGGGTATGGCCTGGTCGAGCACCCACAGCAGGCAGACGGAGGGAATCATGCCCAACTCTACCGAATCGCCCAAAGAGGGGCTTCTGCCTTCGGTGGCATACGATGTCTGTACGAAGAACGTACGCGGCAATCCCTCCAGCAACTTGTGCCCTCCTACCCAAGGATAGACGTTGGCATCCTCCACCACACCGAGCACCTCACGGGTACCCTCTTCCACGCCACTGTAGAAGAATACGGCTTCCATCATACCCGTCCGGCACACCACGTCCACCACTTTCCCGAAGATACCTTGTCCGGTACATTTGTCGATGTCTACATACGCCCGTCCGCGTACGGCGGTCAGATACTCTTCCAATGTGGGCATCTTCTCATCGGTGGGTTTTCCGGCACGGTCTTTCAGGTTGTACTGCAGGATTTCGTCATAGGTCATGTCGGCAATCCGGCCTTGTCCGGTGGTAGTGGCGTCGATGGTCTCGTCGTGACATACCACGAGAACACCATCTTTTGTATGCCTGACGTCGCACTCCAGAATTTCAGCGCCGGCGGCCACGGCAGCCTCTATCGCACTGAGAGAATTCTCGGGAATGGTCTTGTCCTGCGTATGCGCCCGGTGGGCCATGACCCACACCTTCTTGTACGAGGGGTCTTTGAACTGCTGCATGGCAACGCTGAGCGCCGGCAGGTTGCAGACGTGTATACCGGCAGCCAATGTTCCGGTTGCCGTCTGTGCCTTGATGGTGTAATCACCCTCCTTGGTATAAGCGTGTGTCAGGAGTCCGTTGTTCCTGCCCGTTTCCACAGTTCCGTCTCCGAAATCCACCGTCACCTCCATGTCCGGAGCAACGTTGTCCAGCTTTATCTTTACCACCTCATGCAACATGGCATACTCACTTACCGATATGCGGGGTGTTTGTGTCTCTACTTCCTTTTTCGCTCCCTGGCAAGCCGTCAGAAGAACCAGCAGAAGGCCGATGCACAGATTCATTTTCTTGTTATAGTTCATATTTTATCTCTTTAAAGGAATTTCTACCAGTTTTTCCATCAATATTTCCGGTAAGGTTCCGTCATCATATGCAGGGTTTGCGGAATCCATACCTTGTAGCGGCCTTTCGGAGCCCAGTCGTTGCCCGCAGAGGCAAAGTCACAGAAGCGCACGGGCTTGGCCGTCTTGTTGGCGGCATCTTCCAGGTCGGTGCCCAGCACAGCGGGAACTTCCAACGTAATCCAGGCAAATGAGCCGGACATATTTTCGTGTACTGCGGCCTGCACCACACCCCGCTCATCGCTCCGGATGACGGCACACTCATCCACATCGCCGTCGTCGAAACGGCTGTCGCGGGCAAATACCAGCGGACCGCGCACCACTGCCTGGTGGTTATGATTCTTCACTACTTTGGTTTGAAGGTCGAATTCCAATGTCACTTCATCGCCCCGCTTCCACATACGGTCCAGGCAGAGATAACCGCCCCGGTGCAGCACTTCCTGCTCTTGCCCGTTGACAAAGGCCTTCGCCCCGTCTACCTGCGAAGGGATGCGCAAGGAGAGTTTAAAGCGTTCGTCCCTCTGCGGTTCCACTCCGATGCTTACCTTTCCGTTTACGGGATAACCGGTCTCTACTTTCAGGGCCACTGCATTTTTCCTGCCCGTCTTCACCGTAGCTTCCATCGGCACATAGAGATTGAGGAATACACCGTCTTCTTTTGTCGCCACCGCCATCTTCGGAATCAGGGCGAATCCCCGGGGACCATTGGCGTTGCAGCAGTTGATGTGCATGCCGCATTGCTCCTCACCCGGCTGTCTGCGTCCTTCCAACGGACTGTACTTGGAAATCTGTCCTCCGTCGTGTTTCATCGAGGCGAACAAGGCATTGTACATCGTCCGTTCAAACTCCTCGACGTAGAGCGGATTGCCCGTGTCGCGCCACAAACGGCTGCAGAACTGCATGTAGGTGAACGTCACGCAAGTCTCCATCGTATGATAAGCCGGCAGAGTCTGCTTGTCCTTGCCTCCATACCAGCACTCGAAGGCCGCACCCGAACCGGCAATGTTTATCTCGTCGCACCGGATACTCCCGGCCGTACGCTCGGCGGCTTCCTTGTAAAGAGGGTCGTCCAGCACACGCCCCAGTTCTATCAGACCTTCGTAGCAGGACATCATCTCGTAAGCCTTCTGCCCGTTTTCGAACGACCACCACGATGCCGGATAAGCCGAACGTTGCGATACCGGCACATCTTTCAGCGCTTTGGCTATGAGTTGCGAACTGCCCTCCCGCTCGATGCCCGCCACGATGCTTTTGGCAAAGTCGAGGTAACGTCTCTCGCGGGTAATGTCATACAGATAGACCACCGGTTCCAGAATGGAACAACTTGCCATACCAAAGTAATTGCCGGTACGGGCAATGTCGATGTGCTGTTCGTGCAACTGCTTCATCAGGTAATCCACCGAACGCATAGCGGTCTGCAATGCCGCCTTGTCGCCGGTCAGGCGATAGTATGCCACCAAGGCAAGTGCCGAATATTTCCTGCCCCAGATGTCCCAGTTGGTCAGCCGGGCTTCGGGGATGTAGTTACCTATGTAGCCTTCCGGAGTCTGGGTCTGCATGAAACCCCGCACGCCAGTCTTTATCTGCTCCAGCAACGCAGGGTCCTTGCAATACTCGTAAGACGAAATGGCCCCCAGCAGCCACTTGCCAAAGAATTCGGACTGCCACAGGCTTGTCTCCCCGCGATGACGGAAAGGCTCTACCAGATGCTCCACATCCTGCGATTTCACCCGCTGCTCGATGCAGGTATGAATGCGTCCGCCTACAAAACCGCCAATGCGGATGTCCTCTACCCTGCTCTCCTGCCCCAAAACCGGCAAAGAGCCCCAGGCACACAGTCCTAACAACAATACTCTATAATTCATCGTATATCCATATTTTGATAATATCCATAAAAAACATGCAAGTGCAAACAGTATTTTTTGTCCGAATTTATATACACGCAATCCAACATTCCGCAAACAGCTAAGCATCAACCATTTACGGATCATCCTACCTCAGTCGTATACTTAGGGTATCTCACTATACGACTGAGATACCCTAAGTATACGACTGAGGTACCCTCATTATACGACCTTGCCTGAAAACAATCCATCTTGTAATCTTTTTATACCTTATTCCCCAAAAAGACGAAGTGCATAAAAAAAGACAAATCTCCCCCCGCAATCTTTTCCGGAGAACAGAATACGGAAGGAGATTCTTAGTGTTTGCATCCAATCATCATCCTGCTTTATCAATATCCGGGGTTTTGTTCAATCACACCGCCCGACTCGGTAATCACCTTCGGTGGAATGGGGAACAATACCATGTGGTCCTTGGCTGCGGTACATCCGCGATTTCTGGCAAACTCAATATATTTACCGAAGCGTATCAGGTCCTGACGGCGCCAGCCTTCCATAAAGAGCTCGCGCCCTCTTTCCATCAGCAGGAATTCTTTAAACTTCTCCTTGCTGGATTGTATATCTGCCGGAATGGTATGCGTGACGCCCACACGGTCGGTAATCTGTTTCAGATAGCCCAGTGCCTTGTCCGTAGGTCCGTTCAGCTCGTTCTCTATTTCGGCCAGAGAGAGGAGTACGTCCGCATAACGGAAAGCCACGATATGCGTATTGCCATTGGAATACTTCTCGGAGTCGTTACACAGATATTTCACCGGAACAGCCCCCTGCTGGATACGGTCATCACTTGCGCCACCTCCCCCGGGACGGGTATAAAGCGTGCCGTCTGCGCTCTTGTAAGAGTCAAATATCACCTCCAAGCGTGCATCTGCCTTGTCGTACGTATCGTAGAACTCCCACGGCATCAGGTAACCTCCCCAACGGTTTGCACCGGATTTATATTCAAAGTCCTTTCCAAAGGTGATACAGTTGGGCGGGAAAGCATAGAAGAAATATTCATTGCCGGCAAGCTCGCCACTCGGAACAGCCCACACCGTCTCATCGTTCATTTCATTGATAAAGATATCCTTATAATCATCAGACAGTTTGTAGCCCATCGTCTTCATACTCTCGGCATAAGGCAAAGCCTTGTCATACTGATGGTCATTCATATATGCCTTCATCAGCAGCATGGTGGCAAGCCCCTTGTTCACACGCCCCCAATTGCCCGTACCGTTGGTCTTGTCATAGAGGTATGGAAGCGATTCCTGCAAATCGCTCACCATCCGGTTGAAATAGGTCTCTTTCGTGGGACGTGGCGTATAACCGATATTGCTCAATTCTTCCGGTTCGAGTACACAAGATACCGGACCGTACAAGTCATAGAAACAGAACATCAGCCATGCACGCAATGTCTTCGCCTCGGCTATCTTGGTAGCCTTTGCCGCTTCGGGCAGACCACCCACCTTCTCCAGCTGGTCGAGAATGAAGGTGCATCGCGTAATGTTACGGCTAATGGTATAAGTCATGAACGTGTCCCAGGCACCTGCCCAGTTGAAATCGTATAAGCGGTTGCCCTGATGGCGGCATTCGTCCGAAGTAAATTCCGAATAAGCCCACCAGCCATCGCCTGCCGCATAGATAGGCATGGCCCAGCCACCGTTTGAATCGTCCCACATACCGCCTGAATTGGCCTTGAAATTAGCATACATCCCTACCACCAACGCATCAATATCTTCTACCGTTTGCGGAAAGTTTGCATTTGTCAGGCTCGAAAATACTTTTTGGTCCAAGTCGCATGAATGGAGCATCACACCCATGCACAAGGCAACCGCCCAACTGATTATCTTTTTTGTTTTCATCTCTTCTTGGTATTTTTAGTTTAGAAATTAATGTTAACACCCAATACGACTGTAAACGGAATGGGGAACGGTGCAAAGTTGGTTCCCATTTCCGGATCCAGACCATCGTAGTTGGTCAGCATCAGCGTGTTCTGCAAATCCACGAATACAGAAGCATCCGAAGCAATCTTATTTCTCTTCAGGAATTTCTCAGGCAGCATATAGGTCAGCTTGATATCCTTGAAGCGCCAGAAATGTACGTTCTTCAGTGTAAAGTCGTGCATGCCGGTCTTATTGTTTCCGCCCGTCACATCTTGTGCAATACCGGGATACCAGCCGGTAGGATTGTAGGAAGTCCATCTGTCCTTTACGCGTACACTGGTGTTATCGTCGCCGATGCCTCTGAAGTGCCATGCATCGTGTGATTTTCTGCCCAATACACCATACGTGTCAATATCCAGCATCCAGTTTTTGAAGCGCAGGCTGGCACCCAGACCGAAATTGGCCTTCGGATCCCACGTACCCAATTTCACGATGTCATTATCATCCATCACGCCGTCTCCGTTTACGTCCACATACCTCAGATTACCCGGTTTGGCATCCGGCTGGAGCACCTTGCCATTCGAAGTATAGGCTTGCACCTCTTCCAAAGAGTGGAAAATCCCATTGGTTTTCCAGCCGTAAATCGGACTAAGGTCATCTTTTTCCTTCAGCCATGGGCTGATAGCCACTTCCGGATTACGTTCCACCCACTTGGAACGGTTATGCGCCACATTGGCATACGCCGTCAGCGTCCAGTCTTTCTTATCGATGAGGGTACCTTTCAATGACACCTCGATACCTTGGCTTCGGGTAGAACCTACATTCTTGGCAATATTCGTCACCATACCGGTCACGGGAAGCGGAGTGAAATTGAGCAAATCCTTGGCTGTACGCACGTAGTAGTCCACACTACCGGTCAAGCGGTCATCGAAGAAACCGAAGTCGAGTCCGGCATTTATGGTAATGTCCGTTTCCCACTTCAAATCCGGATTACCTTGCTGTTTCTGAATGATACCCTTATGATAAACTCCACCGAAGTAGTAATAGTCACCGTTAATGGCATTGCCATACGTAGTCAGCGAATAAGTACCGCCGGTCAGGATGCTTTCGTTACCGGATGTACCGTAACCGGCTCTCAACTTCAGGAAGCTCAAAGCGTTAAAGTCTTTCATGAATTTCTCCTCAGAGATAATCCATGCAGCGGAAGCACCGGGAAACCATCCCCACTTGTGGTTGTCGGCAAATACGGAAGAGCCGTCGTTACGGAGCGTAACGCCCAGTATATAGCGGTTCTTGAAGGTATAGTTCAAACGGCCGAAGAAAGAGAGCTTGTTGCGCCAGGTCTTCCACGAGCCCAGATTGCTTCTTTCAAGGTCGGCCGTAGAGCCGATGTTGTTATTCTCGTACACATCCGTAGGAAAGTTGTAGCCCATCACGTTGTGCGCCTTGGAAGTGGTGATGTAGTATCCCGTACCCACCACTGCATTCAGGTGATGATTCTTGGCGATGTCCTTGTCGAAAGTCAGGTATTCTTCTATTCCGTAGTTGTCGTTGAACGAATCGGAGAAACCACCGTAGTTCTTTTCTATCTGTGCCGGCAACTTAGCCTTAGATGAGCCGAAAATCTCGCGGTTCTCGTCTGTCTTGTCCACGCTCAACTGCACGTTTGCCTTGAGCCACGGCAGGAATTTCACTTCCAGATTGGGCGAGAACATCAGGCGCTTTGTCACAGTCTGGTTCTTGATGTGGAACCAAACGGCCGGATTAGGCGTCAGCGGAGAGATGGAAGTGGTCGTATTTCCGTTTTCATCGTATAGCGGCATGTTCGACGGGAAGTAAATGGCAGCGTTGGTCTGCACCGCCTCATTGGCATTCGAATGGGTACCCGCATCTCCCGCCGACGGATTGTTTGCCGACAAATGGGAGTACATGCTTGCCACGCTCAGCTTGACGTTCTTATTGAAGTTGGCCTCAAAGTTAAGACGGCCGCTGAAACGTTTCATGTCACTGACCTTCAGAATGGAATTCTGGTCATAGTAGTTGAACGAAGCATAAAGCCTGAACTTCTCCGAACCGGCATTGATAGCCACATTGTGATTATGGATAAGTCCGGTACGCGTAATCTCGTCCACATGGTCGTAAGTCTGCGCATTGCGTATTTCCTCGGCCGTAAATGCCTCTGCCCACCCCGAAGCGGGAGCCGGTTCCGTACCGTAAGGGAAGTAGTTGCCGCGATAGAGGAACTGCTCCATTCTGGAAAGGTTGACGTTGGTCATGTATTCCTGAGCATTGAGTACGTCATAATATTTGCTCAGCCCCTGCACTGAAAAAGAGCCATTGTAAGAGATGCGGGGCTTTCCGGCCTGTCCTTTCTTGGTGGTAATCAGAATCACACCGTTGGCAGCAGACGAACCGTAAATGGCGGCAGCACTGGCATCCTTCATCACATCGATGGAAAGGATGTCATTGGGATTCAACGTAGCGAGCGGACTTCGGTCGGCACCGTCGCGCAAGCTCAGCTGGTTGGGACCTCCGTTGGAAGCCTTGTTTCCAGTGCTGCTTATCACTACCCCGTCAATGACATAAAGCGGAGAGTTAGAACCGTTGGGAGAAAGTTTTCCACGAATGTTCACACTCATTCCCGAACCGGGCTGTGCAGAGTTCTGCGTAATGGTAAGGCCGGCCACCTTGCCTTGCAGCAGATTGTCGGCACTCACCGCATTGGGCGCTTCAAGCTCCTCGGACTTTACGGAAGAGATGGCACCCGTCACCGAGCGCTTCAATTGTGAACCATATCCCACAACCACCACTTCTTCCAGCAACTCGGCATCGTCCTGAAGAACGACGGTATATTCCGACTTCGAGTCTACCGGAAAAGCGTAGGTCTTGAAACCGATAAACGACACCTCTATCACCTGCCCTGCTCCGGCAGAAATCGTAAAGCGTCCGTCTATATCCGTTATCACACCCGACGTAGTGCCTTTCACTATCACGTTGGCACCAATGACCGGTTCACCGGTCTTGTCTTTCACCACTCCGGTCACATTCTTCTTTTGTTGTACCACTTCCGTCCCGTCTGCTGAAGGATTTACGGCTTCTGCGTGTAAGCCCTGAACCGAACCGAATGAAAACAGACCTACCATCCCCACCATCTGGAGAAAACGGCGGCCACGGTATGTTCCGTTCAGGATTGTGCTTACCAAAAGCGTTTCATGCTTTTTCATAATACGAATGTATTTAAGAATTAATTAAAAAAATTTCGCTGCAAACTTACCTGCAAAAAAGATTAAAAAAGGATAATTGCTCTTCAAAAAAGGCAAATATCCGCTCATTCATGCGTTTTGAACAGTTTGTTTTCATCCTTCACCACCTTCACCTTTTCCCTCAACCTGCCTATCCACAAGCTTTTCCGGTGAAACCGGTTTTACCCTATGCCGCTTTCCCGATGAAACCTCTTTTCTTCGCACTTCCAATTCCCGACAACTCCAAAAACATCTGCAGTTCAAATCTGTTTCACTATAATATAACTATGTATAAATCAACAGATAATTACTGCAAAATTCTGCAATAGTTTTGCAGTAACACTGCAACCATACTTGCAGTAACGCTGCAATAGTTTTGCAGTGACGCTGCAACCATACTTGCAGTAACGCTGCAACAGTTTTGCAGTGGCGCTGCAACTAACTTTCAGTAGCGCTGCAACCAATTTGCAATGATGCTGCAAATCGGTTACAGTGAAGTTCGCCGCCGGCAATTGACAACTCCCGAAACATAAACGCGAGAGCGAACACAGAATTAAACCGGTTTCACCGGAAAAGCCTATGAATAGAGGGATTGAAGGAAAAGGTGAAGGAAGTGAAGAATAAAAAAAACGCTTTTATTCCATTTGGTTTACTCAAGTTTCACAAGCTCACTTCCGTAGCAGACTACGAATACCTTGTCAACATAAGAAGTCGGGCTTGCGAAACTTAAAGGCAGGCTATCGTTTGCATTTTACTAAAAAAGCAATCCGAAAACGGGATTAAAAGACACCCCCTATTTACCGGTACGTTGAACCACCTCCTGATACAACCGGTCGAAAGCAGGTTTCAGATGGCAGCTTCCGGTCTTTACACCCGGCTGGAATCCGTTCTGGTTGTAAGTGGCGTCTATTTTCTTCATCAATACCTGGAGGGCCTTGGCATGAGAAGCGGCTTTCTCCAGTTCCGTCTTTTTGCCGTCACACTGTGCCGCCAACATGCACAGCACTTCTCTTCCATATTCACCCAGCAACTTAAACTGTATCAGCCAAGGACTTATTTCCTTGATTAATGCCGGATTTTCATCGGAAGCCAGCAGCAGGTCGGCAGAAGCAATCATACGTTCGCATTCCTCGGTTACAGCCGATGCAGCGGCGACCTCCCGCTTTCCTTCGCGGCAATAAGCATCCAGCAACCGCTCCAAAGCAGGACGAATCTGTTCTGACTCTTCACGACGGAAATCATGTTCGTTCCCGCCAAGGTCGGAATTGTGTGAGGCAAAGACCTGAAGAGCTGCGGCATGGCCGGGCATCAGGTACCGGACAGCTCTTCTCCACGATGCATCACTCTTGTAGGCATCCATGTTCCAAGCATAATCGGCTATACTGAAAAGGGCGATTTTTGAAGCCTCGGCATGTTCCATAGGGTTGGATATAAAAGCACTTATATCGTCATCGATATCTGTCCCATTGCCATAGACAGCCCCCAGCAAAAGGCGGTCGCGCACATAGTCGGACACGGGGAAATTCCACCAAATGAATGCTTTGCGCTTCAACAGCGGATTGACAAACTGCATCGTAGGCTTATCAATACAAGCCACCACTTTATCGCCCGTCCACAAGATGCCTATGTCCGGATGAAGCTTGCCGCCCAGCGTCGCGAGATAACCTCCCTCGAGCTTAGTCCACAGACGGTTGTACTCCGTAGGACACATCAGCAACGGAGCAACATCCCCTTTCACTTTGACGAAGTTATGATAAATATCATTCAACAGCTCCACCTGCTTCTCCGCCGATGTCCCTTCGCCGGAAATATCATCAAAGAAAACGGCAAAGGCCCTTATCCCCAAACGATACATGCTTTCGAACTTTTCCATCAACAAATCACGGTCTTCCGTATTCCAGCGAATGTCCTTTCCCGGATGGATAGCCCAATAGAAAAGCACTTCGTTCCGCCGCGCACATTCCACCAGTTCTTTCAGCTGTTCGGCTTCCTGAGCAGGATAGGGCTTGCGCCAGTTGGGCGAACTGTGGTAAGGGTCGTCCTTAGGACCGTAAATATAGATATTCATCTTGTTGCGGCCATAGAAATCAAGCTGCGACAAGCGTGCTTCCCGGCTCCAGGGAACGCCATAGAAACCTTCCACCACACCACGGTAGGGTACGTCGGGATAATCCGTCACCTCCACCAACGGCAGTTTGGGCAATGCAATCAGTTGGACCAGCGTCTGCACACCGTAAAAAACCCCTCTACGGTCGGCACCGGCAACAACAATACCTTCCTTGTCTATCTTCAGATAATAACCCTCTGCCTGTTTAGGGATACGTGCAGCATACTTCCTCACAGACTTATCCCCCTTCATACCGATACAAACGGAAAAATCGGCAGTCACCGCAGCATCCGGAAAAAGACCGGCCAACAACTGCTCCGCCGCACTTCCCCGCAAAGTGGCTCCTACCTGCAAACTATATCTTGCAGGGATAAAAACAGAATCCTCACTTCCCACATATTTCTGCGGAGTGGGCTGGAGGTGAAAACCCTGCGCATCGGCTTCCGCCCATGAACAGAGAAACAAGATGCACAAAAGCAATACCATGTTTTTCATCAATACCATATTTTTTTAAGATTCATACTCACAGCAGAAGCACACGCAACTGCCGGATGCAAAATAAGGGCATTTTCCATGGAAAAAAGAAGAAATTCCGACCGAAAAAGGAGAATTTCCGCATCCATAAGGCAACTTCCGTGCCGATTTCAATCATCATTCGCATGTGGCGTCCCCGACGGCTTGCGCAACAGCGTATCCTGCCTTTGCGGACATCCCAGTATCGGAATACCGTCTTTGTCCCACTCCACCTTCTGCATACAGACTTCATACTTCTCTAAAGAAATGAACATATCTTCCAAGTCCTTACGCACCTTATACAGATAGTAATACTCCGTCTCGTCCGGCGAGGGTATGAAACAGACGATGCTGGGAGCATAGAGTTTATCGGCGGTGTTCGAGCTGAATACCGGAACCGGGCACTTCTTCCATGAAGCGGAATCAAGCAAATCGGCAGAAGCATCGGCCATCAGCATGCCTTCACAATAATAAGGGGTCCAACGGCCACTGGCAGCATAATAGAGCAGAATCTTGTCTTGACGAAGCGACCTGAACACCTGAGGACACTCATTCACATAAATCGGATAAGCCGTGCGGTTGCCGTCAATACCTACCCACTGGCACTCCCACTCATATTCGGGCCTCGATATCAGCACGCGCTCCGAAGACAAAGTCCAGGGATTCTCCATTTCGGCAATATAGATACACTGGTTTTCTTCATAAACCCTGCGGGAAGGCCAGCCGCACCACACCAGATACAAACGGCCGTCCTGCTGGAATACCGTAGAGAACATGGCCACATGATTCTCCTTATCGGTGTCAATGCGCCCTTTCAGCCTGAACGTACCCTTCAGCGGATCGGGCGAATCATTCTCCAGCACATAGATACAACGATTATCCAGGTTATTGTCATTCCCGGTGAAATAAACATACCATTTGGAATCAATGTAGTGCAATTCGGCATCATCTATGTTTCCGACAGAAGGATCGGCAGAACTCCACACATTCTTGAATTCTTTCTCCTTGAGCAAAGTGGCATCCTCAGCCGCACGCAGGTATATACCCGACATCCACCCCTGGATGCAATAATACATACCGTGATGAAACAAGACATGACACCCCAGAAAACCGGTAGAAATAGGATTGACATAGCACTGCAAAGAGTCTACTCCGTCCACGTTTTCAGAACGCTTTCCCGAATGGCAGGAACTGAACCACCCGACAAGCAAACAAAGAAAAGCACACTTGATTCTCATCATACGGAAATCATTTAATTTAAGGTATATATACTCAAACAGAAATATCCTGCGACTATTTCCGTTTGGCTCCAAATCTTCCAAAGCCGTCGCAAAGTAATGGATTTTATTCTTAAGAAAAAGCAGCTGAAACAAAATTCGCCTTTTTTGGTCAGTTTTTATCCTTTCATAAAGACGAATTGGAGCACCTTTGCCCAAATTCCGCACGACAGACGGAAACAACTATAATTTATAAACAACAGATTGTTATGAGAATGAAAAAATTGGCGTTAGCATGTGCTTTGGCATTAGGCCTGCAAGCCCCCTCCCTCGCCCAATGGAAACCGGCAGGCGACAGAATAAAGACGGAATGGGGAGAGAAACTGGACCCTGCCAACGTTCTGCCGGAATATCCGCGCCCGATGATGGAACGAAAAGAATGGAAAAACCTGAACGGACTGTGGGACTATGCCATCCGCCCGTGTGGAGAAGCAGAACCGAAAACCTACGACGGCGAGATATTGGTGCCCTTCGCCGTAGAATCATCGCTATCAGGAGTAGGCGTGCACTTGGAAGACAGTCAGGAATTGTGGTATACACGGCAATTTGAAGTACCTGCCGGATGGAAAGGGAAAAGAGTACTGCTGCATTTCGGTGCCGTAGACTGGAGAGCCCATGTGTGGGTGAACAACACCAGCGTAGGCAAGCACGAAGGCGGTTATACCCCTTTCTGCTTCGACATCACCGATGCACTGCAAAAAGGAAGCAACAAACTGACCGTACGTGTATGGGACCCCACCAACAATGGTCCGCAACCCGTAGGAAAACAAGCCAACCGCCCGCAAGGCATCTGGTATACAGCCGTCTCAGGCATCTGGCAGACTGTGTGGCTCGAACCGGTAAACGAAAACCATATAGCCTCCATGAAAATCACACCCGACATCGACCTCAACCGGCTGCGGATTGAAGCCCGGACCGGTGAAGGCGAATGGAAAAAAGGATGCCGTCTGGAAGCGGAAGTATATGACAACGGCAAACTTGTAGCCTCGGGAGCAGCCATCCGTGGGGAGGCCATAGACATCACCATACCCGGAGAAGTAAAGCTGTGGTCGCCCGACACACCTTTCTTATATACACTCAAAGTACGTCTGAAACAAAACAGCACGGAAACGGATGCGGTGGACAGCTATGCAGCCATGAGAAAGTTCTCGTCCAAGCGCGACGCAAGCGGTGTGATGAGAATGCAACTGAACAACCGCGACCTGTTCCAGTTCGGCCCGCTGGACCAGGGCTGGTGGCCCGACGGCCTCTATACCGCCCCCACGGACGAGGCTCTGATTTACGACATACAGAAGACGAAAGACTTCGGCTTCAACATGATTCGCAAGCATGTAAAAGTGGAACCCGCACGCTGGTACGCACACTGTGACCGGATAGGCATCATCGTATGGCAAGACATGCCCAACGGCGACAAAATGCACGAATGGAACCAACGTGACTACTTCACCGGTGCCGACCTGACCCGCACTCCGCAATCGGAAGCCATTTACTTCAAGGAATGGAAAGAGATTATGGATTACCTCTACTCCTACCCCTGCATCGGCGTATGGGTACCCTTCAATGAGGGATGGGGACAGTTTAAAACAGAAGAAACAGCCAACCTGACCAAACAATATGACGGCACCCGACTGGTGAACGCTGCCAGCGGTGGCAACCATTATACATGCGGTGACATGCTGGACATACACAGCTATCCGGGTCCCGAACCGTTTCTGTATGATGCCCGACGGGCCAACGTGATAGGAGAATACGGCGGTATAGGCTATGTAGTGAAAGGGCACGTATGGGAGGCCGACCGCAACTGGGGATATATCCGGTTCAATACCTCAAAAGAAGTAACCGACGAATACGTGAAATATGCGCAAGAATTGAAGAAACTCGCCCTGAAAGGTTTCACCGGTGCGGTATATACACAGACCTCGGACGTAGAAATCGAAGTGAACGGCCTGATGACGTATGACCGTAAAGTAATTAAAGTGGACGAAAAGCGTATCAGGGAAATCAACCTGGAAATTTGCAATTCTCTCAAATAAATTCTATTTTCGCCATCACTATGAAAAGACTGTTTCTCATATTGTGCTTTCTTATCGGAATATCCGGTTATCCGGCCACTGCTGCCGAAATATTATCGGTAAGGAGGCTCAATGTGGAAAACGGTCTTTCATACAATACCGCCACTTGTTGCCTGCAAGACAGCTACGGCTTCATCTGGATCGGTACGGAAAACGGCCTGAACCGCTACGACGGCTGCAACAATCGGATATACCGCAGCAGCAACCATAAGCACTCCTTGGGCAACAGCCACATAAAAACACTTGCAGAACTAGACCAAGAGTTGTGGGTAGGAACCGAAAACGGCATCTATATCTACCGCCATGCCTCGGATGATTTCTCACACTTCGACATCACCACACAATTCGGCGTCATCATCAGCAGCGAAATACGAAAAATAGTCAAGACACACAACGGCCTCATGTGGATAGCCACCATAGGCCAAGGGCTCTTTATCTACAATCCCCAAACAAACACAATGAAACAGGATTGCGTATGGAACTCCTTCATCAACGACATCTGCGAAGACGAGGACGGCCGTGTCTATGTACTTTCGCGCCAGAAAGGATTGATGATATATGATGAAGACGGAAACCGGAAACCCGCCGACACCCCCTTGGCCGAAATTGCCGAAGGCACCGGAATAAACTTCCTGCAATGTATCGGCGGCAACCTCTGGTTCAACCAAGGCAGCAAGCTGTACTGCTACCAGAAACTGCTGGGAAAAACCGAAGTGTATGAAACAAACGGAAAACGGTTCGGAACCATCTTCTGCCTCATCAAGTATAGAGAGAAAAGCCTGCTGATAGGAACAGACAAAGGAATTTTTGCCCTGCAACTGCCACAATGCACCTTCGAAGAAATCAATCTGCCCACCAGCTTCCTGAACATCAAGCAACCGCATATCAATGACCTTATGTGCGACAACGAGGGCAACTTCTGGATAATGACCAACTACAATGGAGTGGAAATCATCAACAACCAGCTGAAACGCTTTGAATTTTATACCATTCCCACCACAAACACACAACCGGAAACCGGAAGGACTGAAATAAGAGCCTTCTATGAAGACAATCAGAAGAAAATATGGCTGGGCACCGATAAAGGCTTGTGGATATTCGACCCTGCCAGCAAGAACCTCGAAGAATACCGACCTGAAAACATGCCGCCACACCGGCCTGACATCTGCTGCCTGCTGCCAAGCAAGGAAGATCTGTGGATAGGTACTTACAAAGAGGGCATCTACAGACTGAACATGAACACCGGAAAATGGAAAAACTACCGCCACTCACAACAAACGCCACATACAATACCCAGCAACGACGTATTAAGTCTGTATCAAGGACATGATGGAACCATATACGTAGGCACAAATATCGGCCTATGCCGATACCGTGCAGAAACTGACAATTTTCTGCCTATCATCCAAGTGGGGGCAATGACAGCGGTAACGGACATTCTGGAAGATTCACATCAACACCTCTGGATAGCCACCTCAAACAGCGGGGTTTTCAAGATGATAAACCTCAATGCGGAAAGCACTGTGTGGAATCATTATAAAAAGACAAATCAGAATACCAACAGCATTATCAGCAATTCCATCACAAGTCTGTTCGAAGACAAAGACGACCGGATGTGGTTCGGCACCAATGAATCGGGCATATGCCGTTTTTCCGAAGCAACCGGACATTTCTCAACCCTTCTTCCCGGCAGCCGGACACCGCTGACCGGCAACATGGCATGTGCCATCAGGCAAGACCGCGACGGAGATTTATGGGTGTCGAGCAATAACGGTATTTACCAGATTCCCCAAGATAACCGAAAAGATATCAGGCAGTTCACGATGAACGATGGCCTGCAAAGCAATCAATTCCTGCCCAAGGCATCGCTGCTCTCTTCAGACAACAAACTCTATTTCGGCGGTATCAACGGATTCAATATCCTGACCCCCGAAGACATTAAGAACAATCCATATATTCCTCCCGTATACATCATGGAGATAGGCTTCCCCCACATGAGCGACAAGGAGGGACAAACCGACTTTGGCAATGCACTCTATATGCGGAAAGAAATACGGTTGCCGTACGAATACAACACTTTTTCCCTACGGTTCGTGGCCCTCAGCTATGAAGAGCCGCTTAAAAACCAGTACAAATACCGCCTGAAGGGTGCCGACAAAGAATGGATTGCCAATACCTCCAGCCACTCGGCGTCCTACACTCACCTGCCGCCCGGAGAATATGAATTCCAAGTGAAAGGAGCCAATAATGACGGCTTGTGGAACGACCGGACGGCTTCGCTGCGCATCATCATCACTCCCCCGTGGTGGCTGAGCATACCGGCCTACATAACTTATGCGCTGGCACTCTTTTTCATCATCGGATATATCACCTATCGCTGGAGGATGCACGTCAAACGCAAGTACCATCAAATGATGGAAGACTTCCGCATCACACAAGACAAGGAAATCTACAAACAGAAGATAAGTTTCTTCATCAATCTGGTACATGAAATACGTACCCCACTCAGTCTGATATGCCTGCCACTAGAGAAATTGCGCGACGGGAAGATAGAGGAACATGGCAAACATCTCACCCTGATTGAGAAAAACGTCAGCTATCTGCTCGAAATCACCAACCAGCTTCTTGATTTTCAAAAGATAGAGAACAAAAAAATGAAGCTCGACCTGAAAAGACATGATATAAATGCAATCATAAAAGACATCGCCGAACAATTTAAAGATGCGGCATCCATCAAAGGCCTTGAGCTCTCCGTCAGCCTACCTGCACCCGAAATGGAAGCCATAGTTGACAATGACATCATCCGTAAAATCATGGTCAACCTGATGAGCAATGCACTGAAGTATGCCGCATCAATGATTGAACTGAGCCTGAAGGAATCTGACGGGCACATTGTCATTTGTGTCAGCAACGACGGTCCCCGGATTCCCGAAGGACAAAAGGAAAAGATATTCCAAATCTTCTATCAAATACCGGATGATAAAAAACAAATGCCAGGAACCGGTATCGGACTTGCTTTCTCCAAATCACTGGCAGAATCCCACCAAGGCACTCTGTCCGTAGAGAACCTGCCGTCGAGCGGATGTTCGTTCATCCTCTCACTACCCCTGAAGAGAGCTACGGAAAAACTTCCGGAAACGGAAAGCCATCCGGAAAGCGAAGGGTTTGAACCGGACCTGCCCCAGACAAAGAACAAACGCCACACCGTGCTGATTGTAGAAGACAACATCGAATTGCAGAATGAAATACGGGAAGCACTGGAACAATGGTATAAGGTATATACTGCCGGCAACGGAAAGGAAGCGCTGGAAAAACTTGAAACGAATGATGCCACAGACGTTATCGTCAGCGACGTCATGATGCCCGAGATGGACGGTATAGAGATGTGCCGCCACATCAAGACGAACCTTACTTACTCACACATCCCCATCATCCTATTGACAGCCAAGACCAATCTGGAATCAAAGACAGAAGGCATGGAGAACGGTGCGGAGGTATATATGGAAAAGCCGTTCAGCATCAAGCAACTGCACAACCAGATAGAAAATCTGCTGAAATTGCGTTTGGCCTTCCACGAGCTGATGCTCCGTTCGGCAGGAACCACACACGAAACGCCTATATCGGAATATATTCAGTCCGAATGCGACATCACCTTCATGAAAGAGGTGGATACTGCCCTTACAAAACATCTGGACGAGGAAAGTTTCTCCGTAGACAATCTGGCCGATGCCATGAATATGAGCCGCACGAATTTCTACCGGAAATTAAAAATGCTGACCGGAATGGCTCCCAATATCTATATCAAGAACTTCAGGCTCAACCAGGCAGCCGAACTGCTTGCCCAGAACATGCGCATCAACGAAGTGATGTTGCGCGTAGGATTCATGGCCCCATCCTACTTTGCCAAATGCTTCAAAGCCAAATTCGGCAAACTGCCCAAAGAATATCAAAACACCATCAACAAGCAAGAATGAGGAATCTGCTTGTGAAAAAACAAATATACATTGATATGAAACCACTATCACAGAAGCTCCGGAAAACCGGCTTATCCCTCCTTTGGGGCACAACAGTGTGGCTGTTCTGGAGGATAGTCTATCCGGGCCACCTCCAATACCACGAGCAATACCAACTTTTTTTGTTCGACATGGAATATTGGAAAGAAAGAATCGCCATCCCCGGCGGAATGGCCGACTATATAAGCGAATTCCTGGTGCAGTTTTATTATCATACGTGGATGGGTGCCACTATGCTGGCACTCTTGTTCATAGGGCTGCAACTCCTGACATGGAAATTAGCAAAAAGACAAGGAACACCGGAAGTGTATTACCCGTTGAGTTTCCTACCGGCAATAGCCGTATGGCACTTTATGTGTGACGAAAACGCCATGTTGTCGTTTGTGGTGGCCCTGCTGATGACATTGGTTGCCAACTATTTCTACACCTTCCTGCACACCAAATGGAAACGTGCGATGTACGTGCTGGTATGTTTCCCTGTCCTTCTTTGGATGGCGGGAGCAACACATCTCATCTTTATGGGCTGGATTATCATCAGCGAACTGCACACCTGCTTCAAAAAAAGGAAATTCCTCCAAGGAATCGGAATCGTGGTAGGGATGTTCGCATTGAAAGCCACCTGCACGCTATTGATAAGCATGCAAGTGCAGAACCCCATCTACCAGCTAAGCGGATTTCTCGGCTACTACCGTTTCCCTGCGGTGATTCCCCGGATGGAAATGACAATCATCCTTCTGTTCACCGTGCTCCCCTATCTGCTGGCCCGGCTCCCCCGGACGCACAAGCATGTATCTCTATATATAGCCTTACAGAGCATGGCATTAGTAGCAATAAGTTATCCCTATATTCTTTCAAGCTGCAATTTTGATAAGGAAGAGGCAATGGAGTACAATCAATTGGCAAGAAACCGGCAGTGGAACCAAATCATAGGAAAAGCGGAAAACAAGTCCCCGGTTTCCCCGCTCAGCGTAACTTGCCTGAATCTGGCTCTGAGCAAGACCGGACAACTGGGCAACCGAATGTTCGAGTTCTACCAGAATGGGACGGAAGGCCTGATAGCCAAGTTCCAGCGAAACTTCGTCACTCCGCTTCATACGGGCGAAGTATTATACCATCTGGGGATGATTAACGACGCACAGCGTTTTGCCTTCGAAGCCATGGAAGCCATTCCCAACTTCCGCAAAAGCGGGCGCTGCCTCAAACGGCTGGCCGAAACAAACCTGATTAACGGACAGTATGAAGTGGCGGCCAAATACCTGCGTATTTTAAGCAAGACACTGTTTTATAAAGACTGGGCAAAAAACACGATGACCTATCTATACAATGAAGAGAAAATCGACGCACACCCGGAATGGGGACGGTTGAGACAAATGCGGTATACAGAGAACTTCCTGTCCGGAAGCCACGAAACGGATATCCTGCTGGCACGCTTGTATGAACAAAACCCGCAGAACCGAACGGCTCTTGAATACCTGCTGGCATATACACTGCAAAAACGCGACCTGAAAGGCTTCATGAATTACTATCCTTCAGACGCAAATATCAATCATGAACCCATTCCGCGCAGTTACCAGGAAGCGCTGGCATATATATGGGGACAGACTCACAAGGATTTCCGGGACATACCTTGGAAACTGTCTCCGCAAGTAATGCAGGATTGCAAAGATTTCATGCGGATTTACACATCACAACCGAATGGGCGGCAAATACTGCAAACTCTGTATACCGGCACATTCTGGCATTATCTGTTATTTCAAAAATAGGATAAAGAATGAAGAAGCATTTGATTTGCATACTATCGGTATGGTTGCTGACAACCTGCAGCCATCCGGTAAACAATCCGGAGAAGACGGAAGAATGGCCGGAAATCTATCCCGACTACATAGGAGTGACAATACCCGCCACCATTGCTCCGATGAATTTCGACTACATCGGCGGAAAACACGACCGCATAGACGTAATCGTAACGGGAAGCAAATTCGGAGAAATACACGTAAATGCCCGGACAGCCTCCTTTCCGGAGGACGAATGGCACAAACTCCTGGAATCCAACAAGGGAGACAGTCTGTTGTTTACAGTATCTGTCAAGAACGAAAACAAATGGAAGCAGTACCGCCCTTTCTCCATGTATGTCAGTGACGCTCCCATAGACTATGGAGTGGTATACCGCAAAGTCATTCCGGGATATGAAGTATATAGCAAAATGGGTATTTACGAACGGAACCTTTCATCCTTTGAAGAACGCGTTTTGCTGGAAAATGCGATGGTACCGGGCATGTGCCTGAACTGCCATGCCTTCAACCGGACAAATCCCGGTCACCTAAGTCTGCATATACGCGGACAGCACGGTGCAACCCTCATGCAGATAGAGGGAAACCGCGAACTTCTGGATACCAAGACAGATTCCACACTCTCCGCTTGTGTCTATCCCTATTGGCATCCGGAAGGAAAATACATAGCCTATTCGGTAAACCGGACCACACAGTCCTTCCACACAGCCAAGGTTGAACGCATCGAAGTGATGGACATGGCCTCGGACATATTAGTATACCAACCGGAAACGCACGAACTGCTGCTTTCTCCCCTACTGCAGAAAAAAGAAGTTTTTGAAACCTTCCCCGCATTCTCGGCAGATGGAAAGAAACTGTATTTCTGCTCGGCAGCGGGTAAACCGATGCCCGAGAAATACGATGAGATACGCTATAGCCTTTGCTGCATAGACTTCAATCCGGACAACGGCACGTTCGGTGAACGGGTAGACACGCTGATAAATGCAGAAGACCTGAAAAAGAGCGTTTCCTTTCCACGTCCTTCATACGACGGGAAATACATCATGTTCACATTATCCGACTATGGGAACTTCTCCATCTGGCACAAGGAAGCAGACCTATGGCTGCTGAACCTGCAGGACGGTACCATGCACGCCATTGAAGAAGCAAACAGCACCAATACGGAAAGCTACCACAGCTGGAGCAGCAACTCACGCTGGTTCATATTCAGCAGCCGACGTGACGACGGGCTATATACCCGCCTCTATCTGGCATACATAGAACCGGACGGCCGCGTATGCAAACCTTTCATGTTGCCTCAGGAGAAACCGCTGGAATATTACGACCGGCTGATTTACTCTTACAATGTACCAGAGTTTACAAACAAACCGATACAGCCGGAACCCCGTAAGATAGAAAATGAAATCGTATCAAATAAGCGTGTAAAGGTAAAAATACGTAAATAGCGGTATTACCATTATTGACTGGAATGCAAAACAAGGGCCTCCAGTTGTCAAGCCTCACGTACTTCAACTACTTTCGTTGCTACCGCATATTCATCTGGGAAAATTTTGCTTCCCATTTCATTAGCCCATGCTTTAGTGAACTCTGCACCTGCGTAGACAATAATAGCAGAATAATAAATCCATGTAATAAAAACAACCATGAATGCCGCTGCACCATAGATAGTTCCTACATTCGCAATTCCGATGTAAAAGGATATTCCCCATTGCCCTACCAACAATAATAGCGTTGTCACTACAGCTCCAATAAAAACATCCTTACTTTTTATTTTTGCATCAGGCAGAACCTTAAAAATCAATACAAAAATAATAACTGTAATACCTATGTTTAATATTTGTCCCACAACTTTCACAATAAACCCTGCCACTTCCGGATAGCTGGCCATAAACTTATTGCTCAAGTCTCCAATAATATTGGTTATACTAAATGTTATCAGAAGCACGAAAGCAAATACCAAAATTATCGAGAATGAAAGTAACCGATTCTGAATATATTTCAGCCAACTCTTCTTTGGCACGGCCTTTATTCCCCAAATCGAATTTAAGGAACTTTGTATTTCTGCAAAAATGGTAGTAGCACCAAATATAGAAATTCCCAGGCTAACAATAGCTGCAGATGCGGAAGAGTCCGTTCTTTCTGCATTTTCTATAATTAAGCGAAGTGCCCCAATTACCTCCGCTCCCACTATCGGTTCCCACTGAATATACAACTGATTAGCCAAATCCATATGCAAAGCTACCCCAATAGTAACTAAAAGAGAAAGAAAGGGGATAATTGAAAATAGTGTCGCATAAGCTAACGATCCGCTTAATCTAGTGACACTATCATCAATAAACCCTTGTCCGGTATCCTTTACAATCTTGATTAATAAGGATAGGCTTAACTTTTTCTTTCCTATGAATTGTTCCGTCATCTCATGCTTTTTTTACCCAAACAGCAAGATTACGCGCATCCACAGAGAACTCTCCATTTCCTTCTTTATCCAAAGTTACTTCATCCGGAATACTTCCGGTAATTTCGCACCACACTTCACCCGCATGTTCTTTCCCTAAACACATCGTTTTACTTCCCGCTTCATCATTCGAGATTAAAAATACCAAGCCTGAGTTAACATGTTCCCCATCTCCTGTACGAATAAAGCCTACGGTTGATGGATGGTCGAAATAATCAACTTGATCACCATACGCATACTTTTTCCTTGCATTCAATAGAATATCTATAATTTTAGTATGTGGCGATTTTTCTCCTTTCACCCCATAATAATCACCATAGAACAAACAGGGATAACCATCCTTCAGCAGAAAAATAAGACCATATGCCAATGGCTTGAACCAATCTTCAACCTGTGATTCCAAAGAACTTCCATGCTGCGAATCATGATTATCAACAAAAGTCACAGCAAGTTCACAATGGTGCTCCACTAAAGTATTCTTCAGAATATTCCGTAAATCATAATCTTTTCCTTCTTGTGATGCCTGAAACATATTATAATGTAACGGAACATCAAACAAGTTAACTTTATGCCCTACTGCTTCCAGATAATTATCCAATGTTTCCAAGTCACCGTTCCAATATTCTCCCACAGCATAGAAGTCATCACCTCTCTCACTTCTTACCGTATCCAGAAACTGTGCAACGAACTGATCTTTCATATGCTTAATTGCATCCAAACGCATTCCATCAAGATCAAGTTCATTTGAAACCCATTTGCCCCAACGATTCAGTTCGGCGACAACCTCAGGGTGATCTAGGTCAATATCATTACATAAAAGAAAATCGTAATTGCCATTCTCTCCATCTACACCATCACTCCAGGCTTTTCCTTCTCCTTGAATCTGAAATATACCACTTCGCTTTCGAGCATCATCAAATCCAGTCCCGGAAAAATGATAATAATGCCACTTAAAATCCGAATATTTATCTTTACGTCCATGAAAGCTATATCCGGTCCATCCTTGTATTTCATAAGATTTCCCCAAAGCTTTATTTCTTTGATCAGGATCTACTTCCACCACCATAAACTTTTCCGTAAAATCACCACCTGCTTTATGATTCAAAACGACATCCAGATATACAGCAATCTTATTTTTGTGAAGTTCATCAATCATCTCCTTCAATTCATCTTTCGTCCCGTATTTAGTCCTCACAGTTCCTTTTTGTTCAAACTCACCCAAATCATACAAATCATAAGTAGCATATCCTTCATCCTGCTGTTCATCTGCTTTATATGCAGGTGGTATCCAGATCGCTGTCACACCAATTTCATGTAGATGCGACGCATCCTCTTTCAACTGTTTCCACAACTTTCCGTCATTCGTAAGATTCCACTCAAAATACTGCATCATTACTCCATTTTCCATAACTATTTAATTTAAAATTGATGAGTAACTTAACAAAATAAATAATAAGATGGTTCCCACTATAAATGTAAATTATAGTTTAGTAAGAAAAAAGTATAACACAACATCACATTAAGCATTATAAAAACGCCTCCAAGGTTTTTAACCATCTCCAATAGAGTAATAAAAATTATCTTAATGTTTCTTTTCATATATATAATTTACTTGATTATGAATAGGATTTTTCCTTTATCCGTTTGTTTTTACATCATCCAAAATCAAGGATATTCCATAAAATGTTTAATTAAAAAATTTCCAGCTATGTTAGAAAGAGAAATCTGGGGAAATACTTTAGAAGACTGGGGTATTTCCATACTTATTATTTTAGGAACAATTGTTTTGATGAAGTTAATATCATTCTTCAGCAGAAAAGTACTCAATCCATTTATCACCCGTACCAATAATCGGCTGGATGATATAATTTATTATTCTTTAGAATCGCCCGTCAAGTTTGCAATTATGTTATTAGGTATTTGGATAGCTATTCACAGGCTTGTTTCTCCGGATAGTTTTGTAAAAGTAATAGATAATGCTTACAAGATACTGATTATTCTGGATATCACATGGATATTTGCCCGATTATCCAGTAGTTTATTGCAAATCTACTGGGGACGACAATCGGATGGACAAAACAACAAAATGATGCCCATTATCAGACGGACAATACTGGTCATTGTGTGGATAATCGGTCTTGTAATGGCCTTAAGTAATATTGGAGTCAATATTGGTGCATTATTAGGTACTCTGGGTATTGGAGGTATCGCATTTGCCTTAGCAGCCCAAGACACTGTAAAAAATGTGTTCGGCGCTTTCACTATATTGACAGATAAGCCTTTCAACATAGGTGATACGATTCGCGTGGATAATATCGAAGGTACTGTGATTGATGTTGGAGTTCGAAGTACAAAAATCATGGACTACAATAAACGTATCATCACTTTCCCTAATTATAAAGTTACAGATGCTTCTATCATAAATATCTCTTCCGAACCGATGCGTCGAGTCGTCTTGAAACTTGGATTGACATACAACACAACATCCGAAAAAATGAAAGAAGCTTTAAATATACTGAAAGCCATTCCTAAAAGAATAGAAAATGTATCTTCCAAACCATCAGATACCACAGCTGTTTTTACAGAATACACAGACTCTGCACTGAATATCATGTACATATATTTTATAGAAAAACAGGGAGATATTTTAATGGTAACTTCAAATGTAAATATGGAGATTCTAGACTCATTCAATAAAGCAGGCATTGATTTCGCATTCCCAACACGAACGATTTACGTTGAAAAGGATGAATTGGCTGATTTGGCAAAAGAGAAAAAATAGTACGCACACTTTATCCTCAAATCACCCCACTAATATAAATCCAATGTAACAAAAAAAATCCCGACGGTATATAATGATTTCTATACCGCCGGGATAATACAGATACTTTTTCAATTCTATCACACTCATACCACACCAATACTCAACCCATATCTACCTTATTTACAATCATCTGAAAAAGACTCAAGTACCTTTTTCGCCATTTCAACCCGTTTCTTTAAATACATGCAGACAGTTTCCCATCGATAATAAGGAAAACGGGAAGTTGAAACAGGAAGTGTCATTTCTTTTTCATTCAAAAGAAATTTCACCCATATTTCTCGAGCCTTGTCATGATAAAAAATCCACTGTACATTAGCAGCCATCGGAGCAATCTCATAATCTTTCCAATATTTAGATACAGAATCAGGAACAACAACTTTAACATCCGTTCCTTCTATACCCATTAATGCTACAAAAGGAATAACTGTCTCTGCATGAGCAAAACGAAAGTTCGCCCTGGTATCCGACTTGCCCTTTATCACTTCATCAGCTGAATGAATAAATTCTGATAGCAGAGGCCATGCAATTGCAACAGGCAACATTCGCCCAATCGGCGAAGAACTTTTACTCATATATTGTCGCAAATTCTGAGTCTGCCAGTAATTATCCCATTCACCTATTGTGAAAAGACCATCCAAATTTATCGGAGTACCTGTATCTGGTAGTATGGCAGCAATGGAGAATAAAGCCATGACAAATTCCTCTGCCTCCTTATCTGTTTCCTGTCCTGATTCCAGAAAGAAGTTTTCCATAACAGAAGCAGAAGAAATCTTTCGTCGCACAAAAGTCTCGTATATAGGACGCCAATCACCATTTTCTTTATAATCAACATAAGATTGGTTTAAATCGAAGAAACGAAGAATATCATTATATTGCTTCCCTTCATTGCGTTGTATGTGTAAAGAAGAATTAAACTCTACCATACAAGCAAGAAATGCATCCATACTATGTATACAACGGGGAACATATGTCGCAATTGCCTGCACTTTGACAGAATCACTGAATAACTGTGGATAGCGTTCTATCATACGTCTGGCAATACCCCGTTGTTCCTCCTCTCCCACTACTGATAACTTCCCCCATTGTCCGTCAAAAGTTTCCGATAGATTCTGTATTGTAGAAAGCAAGGTTACCCCTCCTGATGTTAGCCTATTTTCCCGCTGAGCCAATTCCAGAATCTCCTTCACTCTATTCAAAGCCTTTCCTGAAGTTGGAAAACGCGCTCCATGTCTTCCCAAATGGTTAACATAAAACGGAACCATACTATCCTGAAAAAAAACAAACGAGTCTTTCACAATAGGATACGGCATGGCTGTCCCCGCGTATTGTTGTATCCTATCCTGTCCCCATAAGATGGAAACGGGGCAAAACATAAAAATTCCAATTAACAATAATCCTTTCATATCATAAATCTTATATGTGTAGATTATAACGATGAAAGAAGGATTATGTTTACTTATAAACGACTCTGAGAGAATTCAATACCATAGTATGAAGGCATCTTCGGTTGTTATACATCTTCAGCCAACGGCCATCAGAAAGAACGATATATGGAGTTATATCATTTATTATCAAAATATTAAGCCACAACTTTTATCTATTACAAGTTTGAAATATTGACTGCACGGCATAGTTACTTAGCAATAAAACACTACATGGGATAAACATATAAATAGTACTAATATAGCCAGCCAGCCTATTATTAAAATGAAAATTGTTGTTAAATCCTTTTTTTACACCCAAACCATTTTCTTACACAACATGTTTTTTTTCAAAACGGGACCGATGGTTTTCCGTCTGATATGATTCCTCAAACCATCTGTCCCAACAATATTATTTTAACTAAAACTTAATATTATGTATTTTATTTGGTACATTATCATTGGAATCGTTGCCGGACTCATAGCCGGCAAGATTATGAGAGGAGGCGGTTTCGGACTTCTCATTAACCTACTCGTAGGTATTGTAGGTGGCGTATTGGGTGGCTGGGTATTCGGCTTGTTGGGAATTACTACCACAGGCCTTCTGGGTAGCCTTTTCACCTCTGTTATCGGTGCAGTCCTATTATTGTGGATCATATCCTTCTTTCGTCATCCCAAGAGAACTGATATTTAAATTTTTATTAACCTAAACCCTTTTTGATTATGGAAACTAGTAAATCTAACTTTTTGATTGGGCTGGCAATAGGTTCGGCCATCGGAGCACTTGCTCAACGTTTTTCACGTACGGCAAAAGCCAAGATGCTAAAAAAGAAAATTCATAATGCCATGGCAAAGATTGCCGATCGCGCTGAAAGCCTTACAGAAACCGTGAGAGACAAAGCACTGGATGCAAGTACCAAAACCGCCGACAAGGTTGCAGATGCGACCTTTGACGTTGCCGAAAAGGCTGACACTCTGAAAAGTAAAGTCCATGCAGCTGCTTTAGAAGCCAAAAAATAGGCTACTATAACAAACAACTAAAATTACGGGATGTATTTTCAATGCTTCCCGATCCATTTCACCTGAATTAATGATTAATGAATATGAAATGGAACAATAAATGCCAATATACTCCCGCATCCCTGCGGGAAAAGAGTTATGAAGAACTGTACACGCTATGCCTGTCCGCCTATACAGAGGGCCGTACGGATGAGAGGAATAAAAGCTTGGAAGCGTATAGACTCAGGTGCAGCTGTCTGTTCGGAAACAAATGTATGGACTCTTCCCTTTCCGTGGGAGTGCGGAAAAGGATATGCGACGGAAATTGTCATTATATAAAGAAATATATGTCTGAACTGGACAAACTGGAGGAATAAAATTCATTTTCTCCGATCCTTTCTCATTTATATCTCTACCGACAACTTTACCCTCTTGACTTGATTGGACAAACCTCTTCCGGTCTGTACATACGGCCCGGCAAGGATATTCCTATCTTTAATATACAGATGTACATCTAAAATTAACCTGAATTATTAACTTAAAAATGAATCTGTTATGTTTTACCATGTAAAAGATCTTCAGTTCAATGCCCGTGTATCACAGCCGGATCCTCGTTTTGCTCGTGTGATGCTTGAGGCATTCGGAGGGGCCAACGGTGAGTTGAAATCCGCTCTACAGTACTTTGTACAGGCATTCAGTTGCCATAACCCCTACCCTGACAAATATGACATGCTCATGGATATTGCCACTGAGGAATTCGGCCATCTTGAAATCGTAGGTGCAACCATCCAGATGCTCCTCGGACCAGTAAACGGAGAAATGAAGGATGTATTGGAAGATACTCCTCTGCGTACCATGATGGGAGGAAAAGCAGGCAAAGAGGATCTTATCCACCAAGCCTTCACCAATCCTGCGTTTCTGGTAACAGCTCCCGGTAGTCCCGTACTGACCGATAGCAACGGGAACCCATGGTGTGCCACCTATGTATCGGCCAATGCTGACCTGACAGTGGACCTGCGTTCCAACATGGCGGGTGAAGCACGTGCCAAGATAGGTTACGAAAACCTTATCCCACTTACGGATGACCCACTTGTAAAAGAAACGCTCACATTCCTTATGACTCGCGAAGTGACCCATTTTCAACAGTTTGAGGCCGCTCTGGAAACTATTCAGCCTAACTTTCCTCCGGGAGTATTCCAAACATCCCCCCGATACAGTAACCTTTATTTTAATGATTCCAAAGGAAAGGAAGCCCGCGGACCATGGAACGAAGGCAAAAGTACGAGGCTCAAAGAAGAATGGCAATATATTGAGAATCCACTGGAGGAAGTCAGAAGTACTGACGGACTACTTCAACGTAAACCTAAAGGCACCAAACGTACGGAAAAGGAAGTACGCCAGACAGATGAAAAACTAGCCAAGGAACGGAGCAGCGAGATACTCTCCCATATCCCTAAAGGAGAAATGCGTTGGTGTGAATATGGAAATGCTAAGAACGGAAACAAATAAGACTTCCAGTTCTACTATTGTTTAACTTAAAAACTAAATTTTATGACAACAAAGAACGAAAAAAAACAGATGGAAGCAAAGGGTGGCAAAAAGTGTACCCAAAGCAAAGCTAAAGAAAGTAAGCCTGCTGCTTCAAACAAAAAATCGGAAAAGAAATAACTTGATCTTCCGACAGTATGAAGTCTAAATCTTCATCCCGGTGGAGAACTGGTTTCTCCACCGGAAATCCTAAAGCATATTGTATAACAAGCAAAAATAGAGAACTATATGAAAAAGATAATGTTTATCACACTGACAATTTTATTTGCACTGTCCGCATCATCCTGTCGGGACAAAAAAGAACAGAACCGGACAGAACAGCAGATTGAAAATGCAAAAGAAAACGTAAATGACGCATTAGACAAGGCCTCTAACAAAATAGAGGATGGTGCCGACAAAGTTAAAGATGCCTGGAAAGAAACCAAGAAAGACGTGCAACAAGGTACAGAAAAGGTAAAAAAAGAAATAAAAAAGGATTATAACAAAGCTAAAGATGAAGTAAAAAAGCAGCTTGATTAAGACTGCCATATAAGCCTTTATATCTCGATTTACTATCTCTCATTTAATTTATACAGGTATGAATATTCTTGCTATTTGGGTCGTTGGAATAGTTCTGACTATAAGATGCGCCTGGGAAATAGGTTGCCTGAGAATACCGAAAGAAAAAAAACTTATGGCAATCCTGCTGGTAGTCCTTACAAGCTGGATAGGAGCATTCCTCTATACTTTCTTCTTTAAAGAGAAGGTAGGAGCATGGCTAGACAGGTAATGACGAAAACCAAATTGGTAAGATATTCGGGTGTTTAAAGTTCTAATAAGAAAAGGACAGTGCGTGATGCATAGTCCTTTTGAAAATATGGCAAAAAAAGAATACTTGGATATGTTTATTTGATACAGTTTTAAGTTGTTATTTGACTGTAAACAGATTAAAAAGAATACACATGAAGTGTACACTGCGGGGGCGTAAAATAAACTGTGTCATGCGGCGTTTTCTTCCAAGCTCATCGGTCGGGGATCGGCCAGCGCCAAGGGGGTGCACCAGCACTCCCGACGAGCGTAAAGTTACAACAATTTAAATCTGTCTCCAAACTTTATCGCTAATTGTTGTGCGATGGCCGCCCAGTTGGCTATGGGCATGGTCCATTTCTTACGTATGTTGCGGTAAGCGAGATAAACCAACTTTTCAAGGGCGGTGTCGTTAGGGAACACGCCCTTGTTTTTTGTCACTTTCCGCACTTGGCGGTGATAGCCCTCGACTGTATTCGTGGTATAAATCATACGTCGTATATCCGACGTAAACTGGAAGTATTCAGTAAGCCTTTCCCAGTTATCCTGCCAAGACTTGATAACGATAGGGTATTTCTCACCCCATTTTTCTTCCAGATTAAGAAGTCCTGTCGCAGCGGATTCCTTATTTACCGCACCATAGACATGTTTCAGATCCCTCATGAACTCTTTTTGGTGCTTGCTGCCGACATACTTGACGGAGTTACGTATCTGATGGAAAATACAGAGCTGGACAATAGTATCAGAAAACACACTTTGGATAGCATCTGGGAAGCCTTTCAATCCGTCAACACAAGCTATGAGTATGTCACAGACACCACGGGTCTGCAAGTCTGTCAATACATTCAGCCAGAAGTTAGCGCCCTCATTCTTAGAGATATACATCCCTAACAGATCCTTATGTCCCTCGCTGTCCAGAGCCAGTACATTGTAAATCGCACGGGTTACGGCACAGCCTCTCTCGTCCATTACCTTATAATGGATGGCATCCATCCAGACTATCGGATAAACGCTCTCTAGGCTACGGGAACGCCATGCCTTTATTTCCGGAAGTACACGATCGGTGATGGCGCTAATCGTCTCGGCAGACACACGATTACCCAAGTTCTCCTCCATCCAGTCACTTATCTCACGTGTGCTGTTTCCCAAAGCATAAAGTCCGATGATGCGCTCTGCAACACCTTCCGCAAGAATGGTTTCACGCTTCTTTTCCAGAACCTTTCCTTTTGCCGCACTCCAGAATTCCGGAAGAATTGTTTTCTTCACTGAAGCATCAACCCGCACTCCATTCACTGTAATTCTCATCATTATCGGAGCCTCACCGTTCCGATTCAATTTCGTCCTACGAATGTAGAACAATAGACAAAATGTTGTTCTTTCCATCTTACTTGTTTTTTAATCACAAAACTAAATTTCCAAGAGCAACAAGTAAAGACACAAAACACTGATAAACAATCAATTATTTACTTAACAGGTGTACCTAACATTGAAGGTAATCAAGTACACCGAATAGTA
This sequence comes from Bacteroides sp. AM07-18, assembly GCF_003602695.1. Lineage (NCBI taxonomy): Bacteria > Pseudomonadati > Bacteroidota > Bacteroidia > Bacteroidales > Bacteroidaceae > Bacteroides > Bacteroides sp. AM07-18. Next base: position 201,024 of record NZ_QTLM01000003.1, on the reverse strand, counting down.
CACCGAAAGAATGCTTTGATATGCTTATTTTTGCTATGCACCAAAAACAAAAAATCCCCGTAAAGTATTAATTTACAGGGATTTTCTTTGTTTTGCAATTCTTTTCAGCGGAGAGACAGGCTCTCGAACCTATACATTCAAGAAATATCATAAAATTGCAAATTACTGATAATCACACACAATTTGGAATACATAGTAAATCTAAATCTTTCTGAATATCTTTTGCTATTCCAAATATTGGGTGTATATTTGGGTGTAGAATTTCAAACGCACCCAATTATGAATATCAAACGAAACATCATTTTTGCATTGGAAAGCCGGAAAAAGAACGGTGTGCCAATTGTGGAGAATGTCCCCATCCGTATGCGCGTCATATACGCAAGCCAGCGCATTGAGTTTACAACGGGTTACCGCATCGATGTAGCCAAATGGGATTCCGACAAGCAGCGAGTAAAGAACGGGTGTACCAACAAATTAAAGCAAAGTGCATCTGAAATCAATGCCGATCTGCTGAAATACTATGCCGAAATTCAAAATGTGTTCAAGGAGTTTGAGGTACAGGAAACCATGCCAACTACCCAACAACTAAAGGATGCATTCAACCTGCGGATGAAGAATGCCAACGAAGAACAGCAGGAAGAAGCACAGATAAGTTTTTGGGAGGTGTTCGATGAATTTGTAAAAGAATGCGGCAATCAGAATAACTGGACTGAATCCACATACGAAAAGTTTGCAGCCGTTAAAAATCACCTCAAGGAGTTCAAGGAAGATGTGACCTTTGAATATTTCGATGAGTTCGGATTGAACGAGTATATCAATTTCCTGCGTGACAAAAAAGACATGAGAAACAGTACCATCGGTAAACAAATGGGATTCCTCAAATGGTTCCTGCGATGGAGCTTCAAGAAAGACTATCACCAGAATATAGCATACGATACGTTCAAACCGAAATTGAAAACCACCCCCAAGAAGGTAATCTTCCTGACATGGGAAGAGTTGAACAGACTAAAAGACTATCAGATACCCAAAGACAAACAGTATCTGGAACGTGTCCGGGATGTTTTCCTGTTCTGTTGCTTTACCAGTCTGCGTTATTCAGATGTTCGTAACCTAAAGAGAAGTGATGTCAAGTCCGACCATATAGAAGTCACCACCGTTAAAACGGCAGATAGTCTGAGTATTGAACTGAACAAGTACAGTAAAGCCATACTTGAAAAATACAAGGACATCCATTTTGAAAACCACATGGCATTGCCTGTTATCAGCAATCAGAAAATGAATGATTATCTGAAAGAACTGGGAGAACTGGCAGAAATTAACGAACCTATACGTGAAACCTACTACAAAGGAAATGAACGTATAGATGAAGTTACACCGAAATACGCATTACTCAGCACACATGCAGGAAGAAGGACATTCATCTGTAATGCACTGGCTCTCGGTATTCCTGCACAGGTTGTAATGAAATGGACAGGGCACAGTGATTATAAAGCCATGAAGCCTTACATTGACATAGCAGACGATATTAAGGCCAATGCAATGAACAAGTTTAACCAACTCTAAAAGTATCAGTCAGTTTCACAGATTATCCATTATTAGAGTTATCTTTGTTAAGTAATAGTTAGTGATATGGAAAATAACAACGAACATAATATAAAGAAAGGTCATTTTGATGCCTTTGTCCATGCTGTCGGTTCGGAAATAGAACAGGCACAAGTCCGACTCATTACCGCAGCCAATGCCCAGATGTTGTTCCATTACTGGAAAATGGGGAATTATATACTGTACCACCAACACCTACATGGGTGGGGTGGTAAAATTATCAAAAAATTGGCACAGGCAATCAGATTCAATTATCCTGAAAAGAAGGGATATTCGGAACGTAATCTTACTTATATGTGCCAGTTTGCCCGTTTATATCCGTTAAATGTACTTCGTAGTTTTATTGAAGCAGATTCAATACTGTCGGTCCCAAATATTCAAAACATTACTAATGAAGTCCTTAAGCTCAATAGCGGACAATTTACGCAGGAGCTTACTGCGCAAATACAATCAGCTGATAATCAATCTTTAGAAATTACGCAGGAGGTTCCTGCGCAATTTCAGAATGTAGCAAAAACAGTAGCAACCATCTATAAAATAAAAATAGAGGATATAGAAGATTTATTCTTGGCGTCACCGATTGCAAGAATAAATTGGGCAAGCCATATGGTCATACTCAATAATCCGCTACCATTGGGCGTAAGGTATTGGTATATGAAACAATCTGTAGAAATGGGTTGGAGCAGTAATGTGCTGAAAATGCAGATTGAAAGTAATCTGTATGACAGACAAATCAAGAGTAACAAGGTAAACAACTTCACTGCCACACTTCCGGCACCTCAAAGCGATCTTGCCAATTATCTGTTAAAAGACCCGTATATCTTTGACTTGGCAGGAGCAAAGGAAAAGGCTGACGAAAGGGATATAGAAGAACAGTTGGTAAAGCATGTAACCCGTTACTTGCTGGAAATGGGTAACGGCTTTGCTTTTGTTGCCAGACAAAAACATTTCCAGATTGGGGACAGTGACTTTTTCGCCGACCTGATCCTATATAATATCAAGCTCCATGCCTATGTTGTCGTGGAATTGAAAGCAACGCCATTCAAACCGGAATATGCAGGGCAGTTAAATTTCTATATCAATGTTGTAGATGATAAACTGAGGGGAGAAAATGATAACAAGACCATCGGTCTTTTGCTGTGCAGGGGTAAGGATGAGGTCGTGGCACAATATGCCTTGGCTGGATATGACCAGCCGATAGGTATCAGCGACTATCAATTGAGCAAGGCAGTACCCGAAAATCTGAAATCTGCCCTACCGAGTATAGAAGAAGTGGAAGAAGAACTGACCTTATTCCTTGACAAGGACAAGAACCCATAATATAAAGTATATGGCAGGAAAGATACAGACGATGATTCCCCAATATGGAGAACTCAACAGAATATACAGAGACTATATAGATAATTACGCTTTTTCTTTTGACAGGCAGAAATTCATATCGGATTTCTATCAGGAGTATAATGACATGAAATCCTTTGAAGCCGCTATCCTTGAACTGGTGCTTGACAAGCAAAAAGAGCAATACACCTTGATACTCAACAGCCTGAAAACTGAAATAGAAAAGAGCATACAGGCTTATGAGATACGCCCGTTAAGTGACAGAGCCATAGAACGTGCTTGCTATCAGCACATGGAAAGGTATTCTCAGGAAATTGAAGCCCAGCTGGATGTTACAAGAAGTCTGAGCAAGCCGCTGAATGAAGCCAACAACAGGTATGATTCCATTGGTTACAGGGAGCATACAGCCGAAGAGGAAAAACAGGCAGAGAAAGAATATGAACGCTGCAAGGCTGAATATGACAGGGAAAAAGCCAAACTGAACAAACTCTATGATCAGCAAAAGGCTGCAAGAACAGAGGCATTCCAATACATGAAGAACTGTTGTGCGGACATATACCGTCAAAGCTGCCTTTTTCTGGATATATTGAAGAAATACATTCCTGACGGAAAGCAAGAGAATAAATCAAGCGAGCCAATCAGTCAGCAGGAAACGACAGAAGAACAACAGGAATATTTCAGCATGAAATTACTTTCGCTCATTCATGAGGTGTGCATAGGAGAACAGTTCGAAGAAATTTCCGCACTGGATTTCTATGCCAATATGAATCTTCACCCCTGCAACTGTAAGCTGAAAATAAAACCGAGAGAGAAAATACGTGTATGCTATCTGATATTCCTGATGAGCGAGAAACTCTCCAAACAGGACAGGGACAAATGGAAAGACAGAATACTGAAACTGCTGGATATTGACGACAGCTACTACAAATCCAAGTACAAGGAGCCTGTTTCAGATTTCCCCAGTGACAGCAACCAAAATTTCGCCAAGGAAATGGAACATATATTCAGATAATCCGTAATATATCCTGATACTTTACGAAAGTTCCACTTTTACCACTCAAAATAATTTTTGAGTGGTATTTTTATTTTCTGATATTCAATAAGATACAATGATATTCAGTTTGTACCGTCCCCATCCTTACCACTCATAACCCTACCTAATTTTGCATCGTTCGAGAACAGAAATAACAGCCAGTGCGCAGGGCTGATTGTTTAACGACTAAATAGATTGGACGATGACAAATATCCAAGAATTATTATCAAAACCCGTCTGGCAGATGACAGGCGAAGAATTCATATTCCTGAGTAAGCACGCTTCAGGTCAGGCCGAAGCATTGCCGCAACCCGTTACAGACACGGAAAAGAAGTATGTGTACGGAATACTCGGTATAGCCAAACTGTTCGGGTGCAGTCTGCCCACTGCCAACCGCATAAAGAAAAGCGGTAAGATAGACAAGGCGATTACCCAGATAGGGCGCAAGATTATCGTAGATGCGGAATTGGCTCTTGAGCTTGCCGGGAAGAAAACAGGAGGACGGAAATAATGGGAGGTATGCTTATGGACTATATGAAAGAAATAAAGGAGATTTCGGCAGAACAGGCAATAATCCTTTGGCAAGCTTCACGCCTGAGTCTGTCGAAAATCTACGAAAAAGCACCTGAGATTCTAAAAGTGCAAGGTTCGGTCATTGGTACACTGGGCAATTTCAGTGCATCCATCGGCAAAGCCAAGAGTAAAAAGACTTTCAATGTATCGGCTATCGTAGCCGCCGCATTGAAAAACGGTACGGTACTGCGGTATGTTGCGGAACTACCGGAAGAAAAAAGGAAGATTCTTTATGTGGACACGGAACAAAGCCATTATCACTGTCTGAAAGTCATGAAACGTATTTTACGGCTTGCTGGTCTTCCTGATGACAGGGACAATGAACATCTGGAGTTTCTCGCTTTGAGGAAATACACGCCCGAACAGCGTATCAGGATTGTCGAACAGGCTATCTATAATACACCGGACATAGGGCTTGTAATCATAGACGGCATCCGTGATATGGTATATGACATCAACAGTCCGGGAGAATCGACACGCATTATATCCAAACTGATGCAGTGGACGGATGACAGGCAGATACACATCCATACGATACTCCACCAGAACAAAGGCGATGAAAACGCAAGAGGGCATATCGGTACGGAGCTGAACAACAAGGCGGAAACCGTTCTGCTGGTGGAAAAGGACAAGAGCAACGGGGATATAAGCAATGTTTCAGCCATGCACATCCGTGCAATGGATTTCGAGCCTTTCGCTTTCCGTATCAACGACAATGCATTGCCTGAACTCATAGAGGGGTACAGACCCGAAGCGAAGAAACCCGGAAGACCGGAAGAGGAAAAGTTTGACCCTTACAGACATATTAGCGAACAGCAGCACCGCATAGCACTGGAAGCGGCTTTCGGACTGAAAGAGGAATACGGCTACAAGGATCTGGAAACCTCCTTAATCAAGTCATATATGTCGGTAGGTGTAAAACTGAACCATCAAAAAGCGGTATCACTTATCACCATGCTCCGGAACAAACGGATGATAGTACAGGAGAACGGCAGGAAATACACGTTCAAGCCGGACTTTCACTATTAGACCGTATAACCTGTAATCACTTCACTTTATTCGGCAGGTCTATATATTAAGAATAAAGCGAAGCGGTTGTAGGGAATAGAAAAGCGCTTCACTTTATTACCGTATCCTATATATACGAAGATAAAGTGAAGTGATTATACAGACCGTACTTCATAAAAAAGTACGGGCGAAAAGAGAAATAAATATTCCAACCATTATTCAAACACTCATCTTATTATGGATATACAGACAGCAAAACAAATCAGGATAGCGGATTTTCTGTACAGTTTGGGATATTCTCCCGTCAAGCAGCAAGGTATTAACCTATGGTACAAATCCCCGTTACGGGAAGAGACAGAACCCTCGTTCAAAGTAAATACCGAGCGCAACCAATGGTATGATTTCGCAATCGGCAAAGGTGGAAATATCATCGCACTGGCACAGGAACTCTACTGTTCCGACTATGTGCCTTATCTTCTACAGAAAATCGAAGAACAGATACCACACATACGTCCCGTGTCTTTCTCTTTTGGCAAGCAATCATTTTCCGAACCGAGTTTTCAGCAATTGGACATTGTGCTGCTGGCTTCTCCTGCCCTGCTTGCCTACCTACAGGAAAGAGGGATAAACACGGCACTGGCGAAAAGAGAATGTAAGGAAGCCCGTTTCACCCACAACGGCAAACGGTATTTCGCCATTGCCTTTCCGAACATATCAGGCGGATATGAAATTCGCAACCGATATTTCAAGGGATGTATCGCACCAAAAGAAATATCCCATATCAGACAGTCAGGAAAACCAAGGAGTACATGTTACGTTTTTGAGGGATTTATGGATTACCTTTCCTTTCTTACTTTAAGGCTGGAAAGCTGTCCGCAATCACCCGACTTCGACAGACAGGATTACATAGTTCTTAATTCCGTAGCCAATGTTCCCAAGGCACTCTATCCGTTGGGAAGCTATGAGCGCATCCACTGTTTCTTTGACAATGACCGTGCAGGAATGGAAGCAATACAGCAAATCCGAAAGGAGTATGATGCTACCCGGTATATACGTGACGCCTCGCAAATCTACAGTGGATGTAAAGATCTGAACGAATATTTACAGAAACGAATAGCCGATAGGAAAGAGCAAGCGCAATCTGTCGAAAAGAGGAATGATACGCTATCCAAGAAACCGAAAGGCTTCCGGTTATAGCCCACTATAACTACACGCTTCGCTTTCGTAGTTGTGGGCTCTCCCGAGGGGATTAGGGCTTTGCCCTAATGACCCACTCAGGGCGTTTCACCCCTGAGAACCCCGAGCAAAGAGTGACCCTCTCTTTGCAATCTCCGCTTATGGGTTACCCCTAAGAACCCCTCTGCGAAAGCGAGCAAAGTAAATCAATTGTAAACAAAGGAAAGAAGCTATGGCAACAAAATCAAGCATACATATCAAGCCTTGCAACATCGCATCGAGCGAGGCGCACAACCGAAGGACTGCCGAGTATATGCGTAATATCGGGGAGTCCAGAATCTATGTCGTTCCCGAACTTTCCACCGATAACGAACAGTGGATAAATCCCGACTTCGGCACTCCCGAACTGCGAACTCATTATGACAATATCAAGCAAATGGTCAAGGAAAAGACCGGACGTGCCATGCAGGAAAAGGAAAGGGAACGCAAGGGAAAGAATGGAAAGATTATCAAGGTGGCGGGATGTTCACCCATCCGTGAAGGAGTATTGCTTATCAGACCGGACACCACACTGGCTGATGTACGCAAATTCGGTGAAGAGTGCCAAAGACGCTGGGGCATCACTCCGCTACAGATTTTCCTGCATAAAGACGAAGGGCATTGGCTGAACGGTCAGCCGGAAGCAGAAGACAAGGAGAGCTTCCAAGTCGGTAACAGATGGTTCAAACCAAATTATCATGCTCATGTCGTATTCGACTGGATGAACCATGAAACTGGAAAGAGCCGAAAGCTCAATGACGAGGATATGGCAACCATGCAGACCCTTGCTTCCGATATTCTCCTGATGGAACGTGGACAGGCAAAAGCTGTCACAGGTAAAGAGCATCTGGAACGAAATGATTTCATCATTGAGAAGCAGAAAGCCGAACTGCAACGTATAGAGGAAACCAAGCGACACAAGGAACAACAAGTAAGCCTTGCCGAACAGGAACTCAAACAGGTAAAAGCAGAGATACGCACGGACAAACTAAAGAAAACAGCCACCAATGCTGCTACCGCCATAGCAAGCGGTGTAGGTTCTCTTTTCGGAAGCGGTAAGCTGAAAGAACTGGAACATCACATCGAGCAGCTACATCAGGAAATTACCAAACGGGACAAAGCTACTGATGAATTAAAAATTCAGATACAACAAATACAGGAACAGCATAGCAGACAAATTCGTAATCTTCAAAGAATACATAATCAAGAACTTGAAGCCAAAGACAAGGAAATATCACGATTGAGCACCTTGCTTGAAAAAGCCCACAAATGGTTTCCCATGTTCAAAGAGATGTTGAGAATGGAAAAATTATGCGCTGTTATCGGGTTTACCAAAGACATGATAGAAAACCTCTTGACAAAGAAAGAATCCATACAATGTAGTGGCAAAATTTATTCCGAAGAACACAGGTGGAAATTTGACATCAAGAATGATATTTTTAGGGTTGAGAAACATCCGATGGATAGTGGTAAGCTTATGCTGACCATAAACCGACAACCCATAGTACAATGGTTTAAGGAACAATGGGAAAAGTTACAGCAGAATCTACGTAACTCGGTGCAGAGAGAGCAAAAATCCAGAGGATTTAGAATATAGAATAGCCTATTATTAATAAAATCAAGTATCTATGCATCCAAACAGATTGTTTTTATTACAGAATCAAAATCCTAAGAATTTATAAAAAATGAAGCCTAAAGAAGTTTTGGAAAAATGGATAGATTGCTTTAACAAAGCAGATGCTTATCATATAGCAGAGCTGTATGCTACTAATGCAGTAAATCATCAAGTCGCAAACGAACCAATAATAGGTAAAGAATCAATCTACAAAATGTTTGTGAATGAATTTGCCACTGCTAAAATGGTTTGTATGGTGGAAAATATTTTTGAAGATGGCGAATGGGCTATCATGGAATGGAAAGACTCTCTTGGACTTCGTGGATGCGGATTTTTTCATGTAAAAGATAACAAAATCGTCTTTCAAAGAGGGTATTGGGATAAACTTTCATTCTTGAAGCAACACAATCTTCCAATTGAATAAGTACTATCAGAATACGGACTGGGAAATTGAAATACCCAGTCCGAGTTATATAATGAATTTTACTTGTTAAACTATTTAAAGTCAGTTGGATAACAAACCATACCTTTCACATTCTCAGTAGCTCCAGGTATTAATTCAGCCACCATGCAATATTCATGAGAGACTTCGAAAGGAAATTCAATTCCTAAATCGATAGCCTTGCGATAGCCAAATCGAGGATAATACTCTTTATGCCCCAATACGACTGCTGTGCCGTAACCCAAAAGTGCTGCCCTCTGATGGGCTTACTGAATCAACATCCCCCCCCCAATTCCCTTACGCTGGAATTCCGGCAAGACTGCCAATGGAGCTACACTCAGGGATGTGACAGACTGGGTGTCACTGTCTATCTTTACTTCTGTAAGTAAGATATACCAGACAATTTGTTTTTCTGTCATTTTCTTGTTCTTATCTAATTGTTAGGCTCATTGTTGTTATACATTGTTTAATTATAGATAAATCGTGAATATCCTTCTCTCTTAAATCGTAGCCCGAATGGAATACTTGTTGCCCTTTTGCAGAAATGCAAGGGATGCTTCTGCCTTCAAAGACTGCTGTTCCAAAATAGTCCGGTTGAAATTCATACCAGCCTCCATCCAAGTCGGCTTGTTTGGAAGTGCCGTCCGCATTCAAGACAAAAGGATGGATATCAATATAGCCTAATTCTTTGCTATACAGTTCCACACGGGTGGGCAACCAATTTGTTTCAATTTGATATCCTCTCTCCTGCAAAAGATCAAGGAGTTGGTCTGTATAATTGGCATCAAAATCAATGTCAATATCTCTATGCAAGCGGGTTTGCTGTCCGTACAAGACATCCACTCCCCAGCCTCCATCCAACCAAAACTGCATGTCCAGGCTTTCCAACAAGTCCAAAACTTGAAATAACTCTGTAATCGTAGTGTGTTCTTTCTTTGTCATATAATAATTCTTTAATAAATAATACTATGCGTAATTATCCAACTGCTTGATTGAAGAAATAAAATTTGCACCCACTCCAATCAGAAAGATAACCCATCCGCTGATCATAAAGACGGATGTGATACCCCATGCTTCCACCCAATATCCTGAAGCTACGATACCCAGCATTGATGGAAAGGTACTCAAACTAAAGATGAGAGAAAAAGTCCGTCCAAGCATGTCCGAAGCCAAGTTCTGCTGAATAATAGCGATGAAAAGCGCATGGTAAATGGAATAGGCTATGCCTCCTGTAAATGTTAGGCAAACAAAACCTATAAATGCGCTTGATGGTAAATAACTGGCGCTAATCAGATACAATCCCAATATCACATAAGCCGTATGCATCACTAATGTTTGCTTGCTTTTCAAAGCCTTACAGGCAAGTACTAAACCGCCCAACAATGCCCCTGAGCCCCAACCCATTTCCACAACTCCCATTTGCAAAATGTTTCCGTTGAAATGCAGAAGCGTCATAAAAGGAAATAACGTAAAAACAGGCATAAGGACAAAAGTCACCAGCGTAAAGCATACGAATAAAGGCAAAATGCCCATTGTACGCCGCAAGGTATGCCAACATTCCGTCAGTTCTTTTTTGAAATCTGGAAGAACTTTCGTTTTTTGAAGAGAAGGAATCTGGACACAAAGTAAGGTCAGACAAGCAGCAACAGCTCCGATCACATCTATGAGCAGAATATACTGTATGGGAAGCCAAACAACGAGGCTTGCCCCTACAACGGGAGCTATCACCTCACTGAAGGATTGAATGGAATGGTACAAACCTGATACCCTGACAAGATGGTGCTTGGGAACCAGTAGAGGGATGCTTGCCTGTAAAGCAGGTGCATGAAACGTACTGCCTATTGAACGACAAGCAGTCAATAGATAAAAAAAAGAAAGGTCTTTATAACCCTTGGTTATCACAATAAAAAGACATAGGGTACAGAACGCGATGAACAAGTCCGAATAAAACATCGTTTTCTTTCGATTCCATCTGTCAACATAGACCCCGGCAAACAAGCCTAATACAAATTGTGGTAAAAATCCAGCTAAAATAGCCAGAGATAAAGCTGTCGGGGATTTAAATTCGTTGCTAATCCAAAAAATAATGGAGAAGCCAACAATCGTACTTGTTAAAATAGATATGAGTTGGCCTATTCCTATCACGGCCAAAGTTGATTTCCAATGATTCATTGTGCTAATATTTCATGCGTTTATAGATAAGTACTTTCGTACATTAAGCAAAACGAAATTCTATCCACACAAAAAACTTGTATTATAATCCACTCCTGACGTTGGAATACAATAACAAATACTTTCAGGACGATGTAAAGTCCTGAAAAATCAAACTGAATGGATAGATAAATATTAGTCTTTTCTCATCGGATTCTTTTAATATCGCTACTCTTTTATTATGTAGTGGTTGTATTATCTTAAATAAAACAAAAACACCGACTTTACATTCTTGGGTGTAAAACTGGGTGTTTGTTTTGCAATCTGCTGATTTTCAGCGTTTGTTGCGGAGAGACAGGGATTCGAACCCCGGGTGCCTCGCAGCACAACGGTTTTCAAGACCGCCGCAATCGACCACTCTGCCACCTCTCCTAAAACTTCCTTTTCGGGAAGTGCTTTCCTCTTTAAAGCGGTGCAAAGGTACAAATCATTTTTAATTCTGCAAACTTCCTTTCTCTTTTTTCATGAATTAATAGTACTTTTGCACCATGATATATCCGCAGAACTTTGAACAGAAAATAGGTTTCGACCAAATACGCCAATTGCTGAAAGAAAAATGCCTCAGTACACTTGGCGAAGAACGGGTGATGGACATGGCATTCTCCGACCACTTTGGAGAGGTAGAGGAGCGTTTGGACCAAGTCACTGAATTTGTACGCATACTCCAAGAAGAAGACAACTTCCCGGCACAATACTTTTTTGATGTACGCCCGTCACTGAAACGCATACGCGTGGAAGGCATGTATCTGGATGAACAAGAGCTCTTTGACCTACGCCGTTCACTGGAAACCATACGTGATATTGTACGTTTCCTACAGAAAAGCGACGATGATGAGGAAGAGGGCGCTTCCCCCTACCCTTGTCTGAAAAGATTGGCAGGAGACATCACCGTTTTCCCACAGCTCATAGCAAAAATAAACGGCATCCTCTCTCCTTACGGAAAAATCAAGGACAATGCCTCTACAGAGTTGGCACGCATCCGCCGGGAACTGGCAAGTACTATGGGAAGTATCTCCCGCTCACTGAACAGTATTCTACGAAATGCCCAGTCCGAGGGCGTTGTGGACAAAGATGTAACGCCCACCATGCGTGACGGCCGTCTGGTCATTCCCGTTGCACCAGCACTGAAACGGAAAATACGCGGTATTGTACACGACGAGTCGGCCAGTGGTAAAACCGTATTCATCGAGCCTGCCGAAGTAGTGGAAGCCAACAATCGCATACGAGAACTTGAAGGTGACGAACGCAGAGAAATTATCCGCATCCTGACGGACTTCTCCAACCAGCTGCGCCCCTCCATCTCCGACGTACTGCTATCATACGAGTTCCTTGCCGAAATAGACTTCATACGTGCCAAAGCATTGTTTGCCGAGCAAATATCCGGACTGAAACCGGCTCTCGAAAACAAACAACTGCTGGACTGGACAATGGCGGTACACCCACTCTTGCAACTTTCTCTCGCCAAACATGGCAAAAAAGTCGTACCGCTTGACATCGAACTGAATGAGAAGCAACGTATCCTCATCATCTCCGGTCCGAACGCAGGCGGCAAGTCCGTCTGCTTAAAGACAGTAGGCTTATTACAATACATGCTGCAATCCGGACTACTCATCCCGATGCACGAACGCAGCCATGCCGGAATATTCAGCAGCATATTCATCGACATCGGTGACGAGCAGTCCATCGAAGATGATTTGAGCACCTACTCCTCCCACCTTACGAACATGAAAATCATGATGAAAAGCTGCAACGAACGGAGCCTCATCCTGATTGATGAATTCGGGGGCGGAACAGAACCCCAGATAGGAGGTGCCATTGCCGAAGCCGTATTGAAGCGTTTCAACCAGAAACAGACGTTCGGTATCATCACCACACACTACCAGAACCTGAAGCATTTTGCCGAAGACCACGAAGGTGTAGTGAATGGCGCCATGCTCTACGACCGCCATCTGATGCAGGCACTGTTCCAACTACAGATAGGCAATCCGGGCAGTTCGTTCGCTGTGGAGATTGCCCGCAAGATAGGTCTGCCGGAAGATGTCATCGCCGATGCCTCGGAAATTGTGGGCAGCGAATACATCAACGCCGATAAGTACCTGCAGGACATTGTGCGCGACAAACGCTATTGGGAAGGCAAACGCCAGACAATACGCCAGCGTGAAAAGCACATGGAAGAGACCATCGAGCGTTATCAGACCGAAATCGAAGATTTGCAGAAATCCCGGAAGGATATTCTGCGCAAAGCGAAAGAAGAGGTGGATCAACTGATGCAGGAAGCCAATGCACGCATCGAGAACACCATACGCTCCATCAAAGAAGCCCAGGCAGAAAAAGAAAAGACACGCCAGGCCCGCCAGGAGTTGACGGACTTCCGCGAATCAATGGAAGCGCTTGCCAACAAGGAACTGGAAGAAAAAATTGCCCGCAAGATGGAAAAGCTGAAAGAAAAGCAGAACCGGAAAAAGGAAAAGAAAGCAGGCGATGGAAAAGAGAACGGACCGTCTGCCCAGGCTTTGGCAGAACAGCAGGCGCGGAAAGAAGCGGAACGCCTCGCGGCAATCGTCCCCGGCTGCAACGTCAGAATAAAGGGACAGACCTCTGTGGGCGAGGTAATGGAAGTGAACGGCAAGAATGCGATTATCGCGTTCGGCAGCATCAAGACTACCGTCAAGCTGGACAGGCTGGAACGCACCAACGCGCAGCCCAAACAAGCTGACGTGTCCGCCAAAAGCACTTTCATCAGCGTCCAGACCCAAGACAGCATGTATGAGAAGAAACTACATTTCAAGCAAGACATTGATGTCCGTGGCATGCGTGGCGACGAAGCGCTGCAAGCCGTCACCTATTTCATTGATGATGCTATCCTCGTCGGCATGTCGCGTGTGCGTATCCTTCACGGAACAGGAACGGGTATCCTGCGCACGCTTATCCGCCAATATCTGGAAACCGTTCCCGGAGTGCGCCACTTTGCCGACGAACATATACAGTTCGGCGGAGCAGGCATTACCGTAGTAGACTTGAGTTAATGGATAATTGACAGTTGATAATTAAATCATAAATCTGAAATCATAAATCTGAAATATATGAAATCAATCAAAGAACTCTACCGTATCGGTACCGGTCCATCCAGTAGCCACACTATGGGGCCGCGCAAGGCAGCTCAGATATTCCTGGAAAGGCATCCCGAAGCAGCCGCCTTCCAAGTAACCCTATACGGAAGCCTCGCCGCTACCGGCAAGGGGCACATGACCAATGTTGCCATCACCGAGACACTGCAACCCGCAGCACCGGTAGAAATAATCTGGGAGCCCAAAATATTCCTGCCCTTCCATCCCAACGGTATGAAATTCGTCTCTTTGGACAGCGAAGGCAAGGAGACCGACCAATGGACCGTATTCAGCGTCGGCGGCGGTGCCCTGGCAGAAGAGAATGATGGAGCATCATCCGTAAACACCCCGGATGTATACGAAATGAACAGTATGACCGAAATACTGCAATGGTGTGAACGTACCGGAAAAAGTTACTGGGAGTACGTCAAGGAATGCGAGGAAAGCGACATTTGGGATTACCTGCAGGAGGTATGGAAAACCATGCAGGCTGCCGTAAAACGGGGATTGGATAGTGAAGGAGTCTTGCCCGGCCCTCTGAATCTGCGCCGAAAGGCTTCTACCTATTATATACGTGCCAGTGGCTACAAGGCTTCCCTCCAGTCGCGCGGACTGGTATTTGCCTATGCCTTGGCAGTAAGTGAAGAAAATGCGTCAGGTGGGGTCATTGTCACTGCACCTACCTGCGGTTCGTGTGGCATTGTACCGGCAGTGCTCTATCATCTGCAAAAAAGCCGGGAGTTCAGCGACACACGCATACTTCGTGCCCTTGCCACAGCTGGACTGATAGGAAACATCGTGAAGACCAACGCTTCCATTTCGGGAGCGGAAGCCGGATGCCAGGCAGAGGTAGGTGTAGCATGTTCCATGGCATCAGCCGCAGCCAACCAATTGTTTGGAGGCAGTCCGGCACAAATAGAATATGCCGCCGAAATGGGATTGGAGCATCATTTGGGTATGACCTGCGACCCAGTTTGCGGACTGGTACAAATCCCGTGCATCGAACGTAATGCCTACGCCGCCGCACGCGCCTTGGATGCCAACCTTTACTCCTCCTTCACCGACGGCATGCACCGCGTGTCATTCGACAAAGTGGTGGAAGTCATGAAAGAAACCGGAAACGACCTGCCCTCCCTCTACAAAGAAACCAGCGAAGGAGGACTGGCGAAGGATTATAAGCCGATGTAGTTAAGGATAAGGGATTAAGGATTAAGGGATTAAGTTTTCAATATGATTGCACAACACTAATGTCCTTAATCCCTTATCCTTAACTCTTCTCTAACCAAGTTTTACCGGCCAATGCGTATCATCCCTATTACCGCTCACATCTTTTGTCTGTAGCAAGCCGCCTTCTTCCGAATAGAACAATTGATACTCTGCATTTCCCTTTTCAACTTCAATGACAAACTGCATAGGCACTACCGGATACTCCAAAAGAACAATCTCCTCTATCTTCCAACCGGCATACTCACTGGCGCTGAAAGAGGTCTGTACTGTTCCCGGAAGATTATTCCAAAGCAATTCGGTTTCCGTCAGTTGCCATTCCGCCTGATTATTGAACCATACATCCTTTTCCTGCCCATCCACTTTACAATCTGCAACGAAATAGCCCCCTTTCTGTTCCCATTCCACATGGATTGCGGAAGGGTATTTGGACTTCAATGCTTGTGACATTGCTTCGGGCACTTTGACATCATCCTTGTCGTCATCATCACTGCATGCACCAAGTGCCAAGGCGGCGATGAACATCATCGCCAACATTTGAATCTTCATTCTCATCATTTCTCTATAAAGTTTAGGTTAATAGTTACTGGAGAATCAATCGTCCATGCTGACGAACTTTCCCTTTTTGTTGAACTTCAAAGAGTAGTCATTACCCAATTCAATTTCCACACCGGTACGTCCGCGTTCGATTTTAGTAATAATCTCTCTCGGGAAGTTAGCCTTCACATACTCCTTTACCGGAACCGGAATCAATGCTTCGGGAACAGCGGACTTCTTGCAATCCACTTCCAACCAATTTCCTTTCTTGTCGAAGTCTATTTCCGTACGGTCTGTCAACAGCACTTCATATTTTTTAGTCTGCAATATTTCACTTTCAATCTTGATGTGTGAAATGTGCGGTTTCGAGAAATACTGGTTGATAAAGTTGCGTGCCGTCAGCGGAAGCTGCTTGGCATCCTGAGTGATAACATCACCGGCAAAGGCAAACTGAACAGCTACAAGAGCCAACACAAGAATAGACAATACTTTCTTCATAATCGTTATTTTTTAATGTTACTAATAAATTTCATATTATTCACACTGCAAATAACGGTAGAGAATTAGGAAAGATTTGGGAATAACCGCAGTTAACGGTAAATTTTACTTTCTTTAACCAGACGGAAGGTATGCATACCATTCTGCCATTCATACGTGAGCTTCAATGAAGACGACAACGCAATGGAACGCGCTATGGCAAGCCCCAGTCCGGTGGAGTCCTTCTTGCCATCCATGCCATGATAGAAACGCCGGAACAACTTCTCTCCATCCAAAGGGGCATCCCCCGTATTCCTGATGACCAGAGAAGCGGGAGTAGTAAACACCTGCAACTCTCCCCCTTCCCTATTGTGCAGCAACGAGTTCTTCACCAGATTGGAAACCAGTATTTGCGCCAGCGAATGGTTGCAACGGATGATAAAAGGCTGCTCCTCCCGTTTTCGTATCAGTCTCACCTGCTTATGTTCATAGATATCCATCAGGTCGGGCAAGAGTTCATCCAATATCTCATCCACCGAAACATCTTCCATCTCGGTATACTGCCCGTTCTCTATACGGGAAAGCAACAGCAGGGACTTGTTCAGTTTTACGGCACGCCCCAGCGTGGCATATATCTCGTCCAGCTGCTCCATTTGCTGTTCCGTCATCCCTTCACTCTCAGCCAACAGTTCCACTTTTCCCCTCACGATGGCAAGCGGTGTCTGCAACTCATGCGAGGCATTCTCGATGAACTGCTTCTGCTCCTCGTATGCCTTGTAGCTGCGGTTACCCATATCCAATGCAGCATCGCTCAGCTGGCGGAACTCCCGTATCTTTGTCGGGTTGTCCAATGGAGGCACCTCCTTGCCGGGCTGAATGCAGTGCAGCCAGTCAAGCAACCTATGTAACGGACGGAACACTCCTCTCAGCACCAACTGGATGCCGATGGAAGTACAGATGAGAAACAGCAGGAACAGCGCTCCCAGATACCAAAGCATAGCCTCCACCATGTCATCCCGCTCCAAAATGGAAATCATCAGTTTCAACTCATAATATTGCCCGTCGGGCATACGGAAAGCGGTACACATGACACGTACCGGTTCGTCTTCGTCCTCCAGTTCGATATAAACCGTAGCATCATAGAACACTTGTCTGTAATGCCGCCCTTCCTCTTCGGATATAGGGGTGAACTTATAGAAAGACATCAACGAGCCTTCCGTCTCAAGTATAGAGGGGTCGTGAAGCGCACTCTCCATCAATATCTCACCGTAATTTTCCAACGTATCGTCCGTCTCATCCACCACCTCGTCAATGATTGCGTAATAGAACAGCACACCCCACACCGCCATCAACAGAAACAGCAGCAATGCAAGTTTGCGGTAGGTGTAGCCCAGCAATTTCATAGTTCGGAGAGTTTGTAGCCGAATCCATAGACGGCCTTCAGTTCTATGGTAGCCTCAGCCTGTTTCAACTTCTTGCGCAGGTTCTTCACTTGCGAGTAGATAAAATCCAACGAATCCGCCTGGTCTATATTGTCTCCCCACACCGACTCGGCAAGGCTCATTTTATTGATGACCCGGCCGGGGTTGACTACAAAATAATAAAGCAGGTCGAACTCCTTGCGGTTCAGTTGCAAGGGTTTTCCGTTTATCTCTACCTGCCGTTTGTCGGGGTAGAGCAAAAGGTTTCCAAGGGTGACGGTCACATCTCCCTTCGCCTGCCGTCGACGTATCAATGACTTGACACGTGCATTGAGTTCCGCCAGATGGAAAGGCTTTGTAAGGTAATCATCGGCTCCCAGTTCCAGCCCGTCCACCTTGTCGTCCAGCGAGTCTTTGGCCGAGATAATAAGCACACTGTCACTGCGGTGCAGCCGCTTCAGCTCACGCAGCAAGTCCAGACCGCTCCCGCCAGGCAACATGATATCCAGCAGAATGCAGTCGTAATCGTAGTCATTGATTTTATCCAATGCCGAAAAATAGTCGGCAGCGGTCTCTACAACAAACTTTTCTTTCAGGAGCGAAGTGCGGATGGTTTCCCGCAAATCTTGCTCATCTTCTACAATCAGGATTTTCATACCGGCAAAGATGGTCTATAAAACTGGAAACAATCTGGAAAACTATCCACTAATCAATGCTGTCTGTCTGATAGTCCTCCATCAGTTCCTCTTTTGCCATGGAGATTTTCCCGTCAGCCGTAATGGTCAGTCTGATGGGAACATAAAGGTCGGATTGCGGATAGCAGACGCTGGCCGCGTATATGATTCCTTGCGGAGTGGTCTTGTCATAGACCAGCCCCTCAAGAATAGAGTACTTCATGAACTTGGCATCCACCAACGAAGCAAAATTATCTTTGGTGAACACTTTATCCACCACCTGCTTCCCGCCGCACGTGATGCGCAAGGTGATACGGTTATCCACAAATTTCTCCCCCTGCTCGTTTTTCACTATCGGCAGAGATTCATCCGGCCGGCGCACTACAGAAGACTGATACTCTTTTCCCTTATACGTAAAGGATGTTTTTACATCAGACACCTGCATGCGCTGTGGGCCGGCAATTTCTGTACTATCCTGCATCAATACCTGCGTACCGTCTTTCTTATTCTTGTCTTGCGACGAACAAGCAGTGAAGAAGATGACCGATGCACACACTAAAATATAGACTATATTCTTCATCGTTCTGTTTTTTAGTAGTTGACCGGACAAAAATAGTACAAATTGAATGCAATAGAAAATTTATTTTCTTTTAGATTCCATTTTTGCTTTTCTATCCTGCACTTTCTTGCTGTATGCAGCATATTGTTCTTCCGTCATAATCTTCTGGAGCTGCGAATCATAAGCGGTACGGGCAGCGCGCTGCTCATCCGTCAATTGACGGCGCTTGCCATCTCTCTTAGGATGCTTGTCCGCTTTCGCATGAGGTCTGTCCGCATGGGCACAGCAACATGAATCGTTCCGGTTCTTGCCTTTCCTCCTATCCGGCCGGCGATGCATCGGCATATCTCCCATTTTATCGGCCAGTGTCAGATTAGCCTCCAGCAGTTGCTGCTTCTGCGTATCGTTCAAGGAATACTCCTTCACCATCCGTTCCGTCATGCGCTCGGCACGAACCTTCGAATCGGGCATTTTATCACTGCGACGGGCATGTTGCGCCATTACCATGCCACCCATCAGGAAGGCGGCCATCCATATCAAGACTATTCTTTTCATCATTTTTTCTCTTTTTAAATTAATACACTATATTAGTTATACCTATTGTGTTGCAACGTATCTATGACAAAAACAAAAGCGGGAAGTTTAACCACAACTTCCCGCTTTAACATAATAAATGAGGTTGAAAAGAATATTAAGGTTCGTCCGGATACTGTACGATAAAAAGAACGAGGATAGTTCTGATAAGACTATCCTCGTTCAACAAACAAACAAAACGTCTGCAAAATTGCATCTGCAGATTTACACCTACCCCGCTGGGTAAGTATCTCTTTAATGGCTTAAATATGCCATCTCATTATATTTCAATTAGCAGGCTTCTTACGTACAGCACGGACATGAAGATTAGTGGCACGGTTTTCTGTGTCAGTGCCACCGCCGACGACAAACTTGTATGCCGTAGCATTATCATCAACTGCTGTAGAAGTCCAATAGGCTTTGTCATTGAACAAAGGAAATTCGCTGTCGCTTATTTGAGAAGCCTCATCCTTTGCAGGAAGATACCATACTAAATTCTCCGAATTCAGAACCGCCCGTTCTGCACCTTCATTAATTACCTTATTGAATTTGTTTTTCATAGCGCAAGAGCGAGCAGCAAATTCAGTAGGATTCTGTGGTAGTTGTTTATCAGGTACACATCCCCAGCTTTCTAAATAACTCATTAAATTTGAAGCATCACTAATGCCTTCAAAATTATATAATTCATTTGTATTTGCACAACCATCGCTCATACTTTTGGCAACATCTAAAGTGGGTACTAAATCAAAATTAATAATAATGTCTGCACCGAATGTAACCAAACCGTCAATCACCACATAATCGGGCTTTTCCCATCTTACCAAAATGCCTAAAATTAAGCGTTCAAGCACATTTAAGTTGTTTGTTTTATAAGTTATTTTTGTTCCCTTTTCCCACTTAAATCCCCACGGATAATCTCCATCCTCAATTCCTTCGCAACCAAGCATCCCGTTCCAACTTGGGCATAGTTGTTCCACTGTAGCAGTTATAGGATCAGGCGTTGTACCGGTAGTGACCGGAGCAACTTGAAATTCTATATTACGGGATTCATTACCAATATTTTCAGTAACATAAACATAGTAAGTAAAAACACCACTACCTGTTCCGGTAATTTCAGCATTCCCTTTGTCCTCGTCAATCCAATAACCTTGTCTTTGCAATTCGGTTTGTATCTGTGTAAAATACACGGCATCGGGCAGGTTGGAAGTCAGTTTCCAGTTCCCCGTATAGTCTTTCACATTCACGGTAATCGGAAACGAGATGTAGTGAGCATCTTGTTTCTCTTCCGGAACTTCAATATCCATGTCATATTCCGGAGTAATGGACAGCTTGTAAGTAACGGTTTTGCCTATCGGCCATTCCGTTCCGGCTATCGAAGCAGAGAGTGTTCGATCCTGATTGCTCTGATTGTCGCGAAACACCACTTCTACCGTAGCTCCGTCAGCCAACACCTGCGGCAACATCATGAATGTACCCTCAGCAGTAGTAATTTCCGCACCGTCGGTTTCGCTACCGGACGTAACTTTGTCTAATGTCTGTGAAAAACCCGCAGTTCCTTCCGCCAGTGTCCATGGTGTCGCAGTGCCCGACATATCATAGGCACCGCTATTCTTGATGCCTTTCAGAGTTATACTCTTAACTGTGCCCGGCTGAATCTGACCGCCTACCACAAAACGGACAGCTGTGCAGATGTGCTTGAAAGTAAGAGGCACTCGCGTTTGGCTGTTACCATTCAGATAGTCGGTAGTAGCCACCACAATGTCTTTTTGGTTACCGACTTCGGCAGGAACGGTATAGCTCAGCACAGTACTTTCAGGAGAATCCGGTGCCACAATGCCAGCATCTGCCGGTGCATAAGCATAGAAACGAAGCGTATGACCGGCTCCCGGCCAATAGTAAGGCTGAAGGGTACTCCAGACATCGCCTCCCTTATTTGTTACCGCTTCGTCCATATAGAATTGCGACTGTAGCACGTTGCCTTTTTTCCAATAGGCCAGCACATTGAAACTTCCATAGGCATCCAAAGAAGTAATAGGCGCAGAGCGCGTTACTGTCTGTTCGCCATCGAATCCGGAAAAGCCACACCCGTCTGAAACGGTTGCACGGACACAGAGTGTATCTGCCACACCATCGTTTCGCAACACAAAACGCCGGGTGATACAGTCCTCCTCCTCACTACCGGATACTCCTCCTGTCAGGACACTCTCTGCCCGGGATACACCAAAACAAATGTTATCTCCGGCTTTCTCCAATTCATTTTCACCGGGAAGATGATTGCTGTCGCACGAGAGAAGCAAGACACCTGACAGTATGCCAACTATGCAACTTGCTGCTATACAGAAATTCTTATGTCTTTTCATTGCTGTAACTGTTTTTCTTACTAACACAGCAGACGGTCATTCCGCTGCTCTTAATTGTGAGTATAAGGGGACATTCAACCCCTTATACCCTAAAATCCTACATCCCAACTTACCAGATAAGGCAGTCGAAAATGGTTTATGGTTCGGGAGTCGTCGTCTCAGGTATGGTTACTGTTTCTCCTGCAAAATCTTCCCAGTCCTCAACTTTCGTTACAGTAAACTCGATAGGATAGAGTTCACCGTCCGGATCGATATTCTTCGCCGTCAGTTCAGCATTGAATACATAGCTGAAGCCGGCAGCCATTTCTACTTCAGGCATCTCCACACCAGTGTGAGTGTAAGTGGCAGCTTCCACTGCACCTTGATACATAACCACCTTGAAACTTAACGTATAAGCCTTCTTCTGCGGAATCATATACTTGTGGTCGGTAGCACTGCTACCTGCATTTGCAATCTTGGCATCAGTCGCCAATACGGAGCCGAATGCCAAATCGCCTGCCACGTTGTCGGTTGCAGGTGTCCATGTCTTGGTTGCAGCCGACACATCGCAAGTTGCCTTGTTGTCAGCATCGGTAATTTTCACCTCTGTCACCTTCAATGTAATATTGTCGTTGCCCATGGAATTGGTAAAGTTGAACTTTACACGAGACAGCAGATGGTTGAAAGTAAAAGAGACCGCGCCCTGCTCAGCAGGTGTTGTACAAGACACCTTACCGGAATAAGCATATAGCAAATCCTGAGTACCGTCCCCATTTTCGAAAGTGATAATGCCGCCTTCTACCTTACTGTTCACAGCATAAGTCCATTGCGCATCCGTTGTAGGAGCGATTGCCGAGAACCAATACTCTTTACCGGCAGTCCAGTACTGGGTATTGATGTAAGTCCACGCATTATCAGCACCCTTTGTTACAGCCTCACCGGTAAAAATCTGGCCGGTCGCATCTGTCATAAATCCATATACACTGAAGTTGCTAATGGAGGCAGTGGTGATGTCGTCAGCTACCCCACGTGTACTCTTGTTCACAAAACCGTCGAACCGAATGGCACCCGACTGCGTTGTTTCTACCATCTCGTCATTGCTGCAACCGGCTAACATGGCAGTTGCAACCAAACTAATGAATAATAACTTTTTCATCTGTCCTAAAATTTAAGTGAGTAAATAAAAGATTCAAATATTATAATATCCCATCATTAAAAAGGGAGTTCAATATCCTCGAATTCGCCCCAGCCATCCACATCCACATCAAAACCGGAACCTCCTTCCATCCCTTCTTCATCAGGAATTTCGATACCGCTAACCACGATGACACCCCCTTGCGGCTGCGCCGCCACCTAGTCGGTCACGTCAAAGTCGAACGATTTCAGATTTCCGTTCTTCAGCCTGACTTCCAGATTCAACGCATAACTGCGTATTGTCCTTGTGTAGTGCTCGTTAGGAAAATCCGGAATTCCGAAAGACCTGACCAAAGACTGCACGCCAAAGTCCTGCAAAGTGCAATCATAGAGCACGGTGGCATCTTCTGCCGAAGTGCGTCCGCTGTTCAGATAGACCGATGCAGCCATCCCTGCCAAGGCACCGCGAGCCATTGCCACATACTTCAAACCGTGGCTGAACTCGTAGCGCACCAGATAGGTGAACACCAGCGGGTGCATGGCGACGGGCAGTACTTCCGGTTCTACCGTACGGCACGCCGTATACGACTCCATATAGTTCCCATAAAGCATATCCGGCGGATTGACCGTATTTTCCGATCGGCTCTCCATATAGGAATTGCCGTTGTAAGTGGTACGGGTACGCGCACGGGTAGTTGCCCGTGCCGAAATGTAGGATTGCATATCGTCAAACACGATGTATTCCGTATCGTTATTGTAGAACAGTAAAGAACACTCTCCTTCACGCAACTGCACTATGCCCCCCTCCGGAGCAATATTGAGGATGTGGTCGAAGCCGTCAGCACCATATACCTGCACACGAAGGCCCTCCGGGATTCCAGGACAAAGCAAGTCATACCCCATCCCGAACGATTCCTGCCATGCGGAGTAGTTCTTCCAATCCACACCGTCGTCATAAGTGTACTGCCATTCCTTCTCATAGTCCGCTTTTATCATCACCTGCGATTTTGGCGCATGTGCGTCATGGTCATAACACAAGTCTTTATGCTCACAAGAGGAAAATGTAGTCAACATCCCTACTGCCGCCAACAGTGGAATATACATTATCAGATTATAATGCGCCTTTCTTTTCATTTTGTACCTCCTTTCTTACTGTTGTTGCAACCCGGTCCAAGTAGCCAGACCAGCGACACTTCTGCCTTGGTGGGACCGAACCAATGACGGTCTTTGGTAGCCTTCCATACATAATGCCCATCGCGGGGGACGTATTTCTTGTACTCACCACCCAAGTAACCCACTCCGAGAGTAAAGTCAATATTCAGCCTACGGGCAACCGGCAACGAGTACCCATATTCCACACCTCCGGCATAGCTCCATCGGTCACCCAAATAGCCCTTGCCCTCCCATTCGAAATCATAGGTCAACATCTGCCCGTACAAACCGAGGTGATGCCCCGAAAGCGTTTTTTCACCGGCCTTCCTGCCAAACCACTTGCGCACTGCAATATCACCACCGTATGTTCGCCAATAACGATGATGCTTGTCCGTCTTCCACCAGGCGTACATCCAATTGGCAGCGATGCTCCAATTTTTACCCAGATAGAACTCTATACCTATATTAGGCACGGCAAGAAGGTCATAAAGCATATTGGTTTTTAGTGACATACAGAACGAGGAGTTCCGGACAGCCACAGAAAAGGAATCGGGAGTTTGCAAAACAATAGCAGAATCGACAGGTCCGGTAACCGGCAAATCCTCCTCCTTCTCTGCTTCTTCCACTACCGGTAACAACGGCTTATTTCGTACAGTCAGAAATATGGCACAAGCATTACGCATTTGCCGGAAATAATGCTCTTTCAAAAAATGCCATGTCCGTCCATACTGCAACATCATAAGCTGCTTTTTGCGGCTATCTACGAGTTTGCCTCCCTCATACGTATATTCCGGGACATTACGCAACACATGCAGGGTTTCCTCTTTGTGCAGCATATCGGAGCTTTCAACCAGTCCGGCCAGAAGTTTCCAAGCAATAGCCCCGTTACATCTTGTGATGATGCTGTCAGGAATGAAGACACGTTCCCGGACATACCGTTCAAGTGAAGCAAGACGGTCTGCCGCCAACTGTTCGTTCAACCGGAAGCGTCCCTCAGGCGACGCTGCCCCACAAAAAGAGACCTCGACAAGTTCAAGCGTACTGTCATTCCTGATTTCATCCAGATGTGATATAACTTCCAAAAGGCGTACAGCATTGTTTCCATAAGCCGTGTCTACCGTTCCGATGCCCACACGAAACTCAATGCAGATTTCCACAGAGCTGTTCTGCCCGAATGCCGGAACACACCCGATGAACAGGAACATTGACAATATTAAATTTCTCATAAGCAAACCTTTATTAAATATAATCGATAGCACTTCTCTTTTGAAGAGAAGTATTCAAACTGCATACAATTATTATTCAACTATTTGCAACATGAAAATTCAAAATCGTGTAACATTCCATGGAATTTCGCACAACATTCCCCCAGCTCAACATTAAATTTTCTTTGTTTTAATAGTCTATTGTTTTAATTTTGCTTATCTTTGCAACGATTGATACTTCTCTTCAAAAGAGATGCTTTGATTTTTCCTTCATTTTTTCTTTCCGCACATTTACACTTGATACACAATTGATTACACAAATAGAATTTACTATATTTCCAAACAGTAGAAATATAAAATTCCAACGCAGCAATTAAAAAAGTTTTTAAAGTGTCCAAAACGCGAACAGAGTTTCAAGATAAGATTTCAAGACAAAGTATAGAAATAGAGTTTAAGTATGGGGATTTGTTTGAAAACCCATTTCATTATTACATTTGTTCTGTTATTCTGTGAAACGAAAACTATACTTTAATAAATAATCAATAGTAATATAAATATGCCGACAATCAAAATCAAATTCAGACCCTCAACCATAGAGGGGAAAGAGGGTTCACTGTTTTATCAAATAATTCACAAAAGAGTGGTACGCCAGATTCGTACAAGATACAAACTGCTTCCCCACGAATGGAATAATTGCACCGCAGAAATTGTTCTGCCGCTATTCAGCGACAACAGAAGAGACTATCTGCTGACGGTAAAGGAAAAGATAAAAACAGACATACTGAAAATAGAGAAAACGATTGCTGAGCTGGAGAAAGGAAAACAGCCTTACACAGCTGATGACATAGTGGCTTCCTGGCTGGCACCGCCAAAACAGGACACACTTTTTTCTTTTATGAACCATGTTATCGAATACCAAAAAAGTATTGGCAAGATACGCCTCAGCGAAACATATACCACTACCCTAAACAGCTTTTCGCGTTTTATGAAGGGAATAGATATACCGCTCAAAGAGATGGATTCTGATCTGATAGTGGCCTACGAAGCATACCTTGAAAGTAAAGGGATATGCCCAAATGGTTCGTCATTCTATATGAGAAACTTACGTGCAGTCTATAACCGTGCAGTAGAAAAGGAACTTACTCCGCAACAGCACCCGTTCAAGCATGTATATACCGGCATAGGCAAGACGATCAAACGCGCCATTCCACTACAGGAAATCCGCCAGATAAAAGAAGCCGACCTGACTCTGAACCCGACACTGGAATATGCACGTGACCTCTTTCTTTTCTCACTTTACACAAGAGGAATGTCATTCGTAGATATAGCATTTCTTAAGAAAAAAGACCTGAACAACGGAATTTTGTCATACCGTAGAAAAAAGACCGGCCAGCGGCTTCTTATCCGTTGGGAAAAGTGCATGCAGGAAATTGCCGACAAATATGGCATCACCGGTTCTCCTTATTTGTTGCCCATCATCAAAAAATCAGGAGAAAATGAAAGAAAGCAATACCTGAATGCCGCTCATTTCGTTAACAGTAAACTGAAGGAAATTGGCAGAAAGCTAAACCTGTCTGCTCCACTGACAATGTACCGGGCGCGCCACAGTTGGGCCTCCATAGCCAAAAGCAGAAATGTTCCGATTGCCATCATTTCTGAAGGAATGGGACATGATTCAGAAGCTACCACACAAATCTACCTTGCCTCGCTGGACTCATCTGTGATTGATAAAGCAAATCGTTTGATTTTGAGTTCTCTATAAGATAACTTTTTTTCATACCAGCTTCATCTCTTTCCGCTTTGACATAAATAAATGAGGTTGAAAAGAATATTAAGGTTCGTCCAGATACTGTACGATAAGACCTACCTGCTTCGGCATGAATGTCCGTGTCCTTACATTGTACCCGGTATGCGCCAAGGCTTCATACAGTTCGTGATTCCGTTTTATCCACCGCGTCAGGGTGCGGATGGCGCAACGTGCAGTAGCATTGGGGCAATAGAGGCATGCCAAATCTTTCTTTTTATAAGTCGTGATACGAAAGCCATTTTCTGTTTCCATAGCAGTTTGTCTGATTTTTAAATGATTGATGTAAAGATACGATATTCAAAAGGCGAAGTCAAGTATTTCAAGGAGAATATGAACCTTTTTCTGAGAAAGTTCATATTCTCCTTATTTACAGAATGTTTATCCTAACGGATTTTCTCCCTGGTCGCCATCGGAACCGCCGCCATCCGGATTTGGTTTGGAGCTACCCCCGCCAGAAACGGTGCCGTTGCCCGACCAATCCATCTTCTCTACGCTGGCGCGGGTCAGCATGTCCCTAAAGTAGAAGCCCGGGGTGAAGATAATCTTGCGGCGATAAATCGTGCTTGCCTTCACATCTTCCAGCTTGTCCTGGCTCTTGGCATTGATGCCGGGACGGAAACAGCCGAACTCACCCAGCTGTACTGAAAATCCCTTGTTGATATCCATATTCAAGGTGTCGATCAATCCGTCCAGCACCAACTTCACCACACCGCGAGGCGCCATGCCTATCTTGGAAACCTCGTCGCATAAATCCTTAAAACCTACCACACCCAAAGTTTTCATCTGCGCCACGTACTTTTCCGTTTTTGTCTCGTCAAAACCGAATACTCTCTTTTTTACTTCATAATTCAAAGCCATAGTTTTTTAATTTTAAATTGATTAATAAAAGTCGGTCTTGTTCGCTCGTCAGTCTGCAAAACCAGTTTCTTTGTGACCACGATGCAAAGATACAACGGGCAGAAAACGGGGTGGTGCTTTAACGGAGGTTTAAGGAGGTTTTCGTAGGATAAAAAAGGATATTGGAGAAAAAGAAAGGAACTGATAGACAATGATTAAGAAATTTTATTCCTTAATCATACATTGTTTTTATCCTTTACGGCATCTTTAATTGACAGCGTAAAAAAGTTCAAGTTCTTTTCTCTCTGAATTTGCGCTTGCAAACTCCAAACTCTTTTTTCCGAAAAATGGATAGTGGTAGTTTCGTGAGCCGACAGGACATAGGGCAATGCACCTTCCACATGAAATACATTGACTTTCATCTGTCTTTATGGGGTTCTCCGACGCAATGGCACGTGTCGGGCACTCTTCCTGAATAGGACGGCACGCCTACGACCAACAATTCATTGCGTCCCAATCTCAAACCGGGGGATTAAAACATTACTCGTAATGTCATGTTGGATATTATCGGCGTGCAGCTGCTTGACGATACCCTGCACGATGGCTTTGGTAGTAAATGTAGCACTGAAAAAAACAGAATGGACTTTATGTATCTCCATAAATCTTAATTTATCCGATTAAATTTCTAATAACCGTAAATTTATTGGTATCCGTTCAAGGTCAGGCAGAAGAAGTCACTGTCATCATACGGATAATCGTATTCGATGGGGAGTTCTTCTTTCTCTATTTTCTTGAATCCGGCTTTCTCATAAAACAGATGTGCTCTGTCCGTATTCTTGGGGGTGTCGAGAATGATTTACCTCCAGCTTTTTCAATATGCGGGATAACAGCCCTTTATCCATATTGAGCTCACGGGATATGTCCTTTGCATTTCGATTCGGATGCAAATACACATCTTGAATTTTACCTCTTTCTGGCATACACCACACTCGGCCCCATCCCATGCCTCATCAGCATCCCCTCTTCTATAAACCTATTCAAATCGACAACCGCCTGCTTATAACTACGTCCTGCCAGCCGTGCATACTGAGAGCGATTGATGCAGGGATACTGCTGCAAATACTCATCCAGCAACTGCCAGCGCTGCTCCACGCCCAACGCCTCATCGGCAGACGAAGCAGGCGCCGATGCCGATTGCGGACAACGCTCCAACTGCATCTTACCTTTCAAATCCTTATAGAACTCCCTGCCCAGACGGAAATTCAACCCGCGCAAAGCGATGGAGGCAGCACGAAGCTCTTTCTTGTCCGTCGCCTGGCGGGTACAACTCAAAGAGGGGGTGAAGTAACCCAGTTCGCCCAGCTCCACCGTCCAGCCATTGGCAAGGCAGTCGCGCAACTCGTCCATAAAGCCTGCCATCGCTCCTTCCAGCAGGCTGCGGCTGAGGCCGGTGAAAAGATGTACACGCTCGATAAATTCCTTGCGGTCGATGGTACCCTTGGGGACAAAGCGGGCATAAAGGGATTGTTGCTCGCCGGTCTGGCGGACGTCGGGTTTCTCGAAAAGGTCGTAATACGCACTCATATATATTCTGTTTTTAAATGGTCCTGCAATTCCGTTTTTTCTTCTTCCACGGCATTAAGGAGAAGAAATGCTATTCTTTAATCGTTCCACCATGGAGAAAATATCATTCCACCACAGAAGAAAAATCGTTCCACCATGGTGGAACGATTTTTTCCACACGATGGAACGATTTAATAGTAGCATACAAATATACTAATCGAAAGGAGGAAAAACAAGAAAATTCCCATAAAAAACATATCTTTACGCCGGAAATGAAACATATAAAAAATACACACCAAACTCACTTTAGAGTCATGAAGAAAATATATCCCAAAGAATGGTTGGAACTGCATCCGTACAAGCAGACAAACAGCGTTGACCAGTACTACGTCGGCATTGCAAACGAAATCCACAAAAGACTCTACTCTTCAACGATAGCCGACGCCTTCGAAGAAGAGGAAAACATACGCTATACAAGCCTCTGCCTCGCCGCATGGTTTGAGGACGTCATCTCCCAGACCGGCATCTGGCAGGCATTCACTGCCGAGTGCCGGAAGCGATACGGAGCCTATCTGCCCTTCTACCCCATCAAAGGCGATTATTTTCCGGATGAAATCAATCTGGAGGACATACGCTTTCTGCTTTGGCACCATATACAATATCTGTGCCGGGGAATAAGCGCCATCAACCCCGAGAATCCCGGAATAGAGCAGACTGCACAAGAGATATACGGACTGCTTGCAGAGGAATACGAAACCGCTCCCGAAAATGAAAGGATGCAGAAATTTCTATACCACTCTGCCATGGGAGAAGAAGACTTCTTCCGCTACCGGGAGATACTGGATTGGTTTCACTACCAATGCTACTTCAACATCGAAAATGTCGCCCAATACCGGGACGAAGCTGAACGGTTGCTGGATGATGAAAAGATTACTCCCGAAATGGCAGAGACCCTCATATATGCCACACGCACCTCACTGACGTTCAAAGGCCGCCGCAACCTGCTGTCGCTGACCTCACCGGAATGGCTGGCTCTCATCGGAAAAGCCCATCCCGAACATCAGCTTTGGGGCAAGGTGAAGGCACGGGAAAACAGTTGCTATCTGCTGGAGAAAGAAGACGACGAGTATCTGTACGTCAAAGATTTGTGTAGTGAAGACGAAAGCGAATTCAAGATAACCAAGAAGTCCTTGAACCTCTCGGCTATCCGTAGCAGAGAAGTAGGGAAAAGCACCCTTATCTGCGAACTGATTTATTTTGGCAACGCATGGTGGCAGTGCGGCATGCTTCTCGAAAACAAGTACGACCAGAAAATAGCGGAATATGTGGACGACTTGACGAAACAGAAAGAAAAGACGAATGAAAAGGCTGCATTCCATGATTTCATAAAAGCATCCGGCGGGAAATCTTTTGTATTCTGCCAATCGCAAGAGGAAATCTCTGATTTTCTGCTGAACAAGATGGAATACGGCTTGAAAGAAGACCTGGACATACCACGCATACATACAGAAACCGGAGCCATGCTGATGGCCAACCCGCACACCGGCCTACATATCCAATTCAAGCTGTGCGAATGCATCAAATCTCCGGACAACCCCAATTATAATAAGGAGGAAGCAGAGAAAAACGCCATTATGTTCATCGTCAACCCAGACATTATCCCCTACCAATTGAGTTGCACCCTGCAAGACGAAGGCATGCTTCCGGACGCTTATCTGAACAGTTTGCAAGGAAAAGAATACGGGCAAGAGTTCATACGCAAGAATGCACACTTCCTGACTGATTATTTCCATTATCGGTGTCGGGAGAAGGACTATGATTAGTTGAAAATGGGGGTGAATACCACTTTTGACACATTTCCAACTACCAATTATCATAGTGCTTTCCAGAACTTCTGGAAATCCTTATACCGTCCGTAGCACACTAACTGGTCGCCGGCTTGTATCTGGTCATTTTCCGGCAGTTCGTTCAGTACATTGTATTCCACATACGAGATGCCCAGGCAATTCTTCAAAGTCTCGGCACGTTTCAAGGCGAGCATCTTCAGGCCAAACTCCTTATCGAGATTCAATTCGTTGGCATAATAGCCAATGAACTTGTCCGGAACAGTGAACTTGACTACATAATAATCCGGTGCCACGCGGAAGGTCTCCATATCGGCACCGAATTCCAGCAACTGTACCAGTCCGCGTGCGGCATCCTCCTCGGGAGTAAGAATGCGTTCCAGCTCAAAAGCCTCGAGTACGGAACGGTGGACAGCGTCAATGGCGCGGGCATAGATATGCTGCACCTTCTTCTGCTTCAGCAAAGCCACTACACGGATGGATGCACCGAAATTCTCGCCGATGGCAACAATCACCACATCCACACTGTTCAGCGGCAATACGGACAAGGCCTGCTCGTCCGTAGCGTCGATGACAAAGGCTGTAGCAATCTTTTCCTTCAGACTATCTACCCTGCCGGCGCTCACGTCCGCACCTATCACTTCGTGCCCCAGTGCAGAAAGCTCCTCTGCCAGCACGTGACCATAATTCCCTAAACCGATAATAATATACTTCATCTTATTTAATTGATTATAATCTGACCACTCGGATACTGATACTTCGTATGCTTCTTCTGCTTGATGATGCCAAGCATCAGCGTAATCAGTCCCACACGCCCCACAAACATCAGCAGTGCCACCAGTAGCTTGCTGTCGTCTCCCAACCGCGGGGTAAGGTTCAAACTAGACCCCACCGTGCTCAATGCCGACACACACTCGAAGGTAATAGCCAAAAGCGACGCACCCGGCTCCAGAATGCTGATGATGAAAATAAACAGCAACAAGACGCCGAACGACATCACCACCGTGGCATTGGAACGACGGATGGAATCGTGTGACAGCTCACGGCCAAACACCTCTACCCGCTCCGTGCCACGTAGTACAGCCACCAGATTCAGCACCACTACCGCAAAGGCATTTACCTTGATACCGCCTGCCGTAGACTGTGAACCGCCTCCCACCCACATCAGAAACAGATATATAAGCAATGTCTGTACCCCCAAGCCTGCCAAGTCCACACTGGTAAAGCCTGCCGTACGGGGACACGTGGCATTGAAAAACGCCTGCGTCCACTTGTCGGCCACCGACATGCCGGCGAAGGCGGCATTCCACTCAAAGACAGCAATGCCCACCGTGCCCAGTACCAGCAG
The DNA here is from genome assembly GCF_003602695.1 of Bacteroides sp. AM07-18. Taxonomy (NCBI): domain Bacteria; kingdom Pseudomonadati; phylum Bacteroidota; class Bacteroidia; order Bacteroidales; family Bacteroidaceae; genus Bacteroides; species Bacteroides sp. AM07-18. The sequence goes on along the minus strand of NZ_QTLM01000003.1, from coordinate 168,186 downwards.
CAGGAAGGTGACTATCAGTACAATCTTTGTATTCAGGTTGTACAGATGGTAAAAACGCTTGCCGTCCCAATGCCACGTACGCAGAAAGTGCCACAGACGACGCAGATGGTAAAGAATAATATCCTTGAAATTCACCAGTATGGGGAAACCGATACCCCCCAGAATAATCAGCAGAGATATATAGATGAAGAACGGGTTGTGCCCCGTCATCACCAACGGATTACCCAGATTTCCGGGCAACGTGGAGAATCCCGCATTGCAGAAAGCGGAAATGGCATGAAAAGCGGAAAAGGCCAGCTCTTCTTGAAGGTCCATCCCCATCGTCCCGTGGATGTCTCCCCAGATAGCAAGCATCCCTATTCCTTCAATCACCAGCGTAAAGGCCAGAATATAGACCAGGGTGGAGAGCAGGGAATTTAAGGAATTGGAACTCACCATGTCGCGCACCACCAACTGATTGTACAACGAGGTATTACCCATGAAGAACATGGCAAAGAAGCTCGTCAGTGTCATCACTCCCAGACCGCCTATCTGAATCAGCAGAATGATTACCACAAAACCGGTCGGGGTAAAAGTGGACGCCACATCGACAGACGTCAGCCCCGTGACGCACACCGCACTGGTGGATATGAACAGCGAGTCGACCCACGATATGCCGTTCACCGTGCAGCGCGGCAACATCAACAGCCCCGTGCCTATCATTATGATTATCAGGAAACTTGCAGCCAGAATAAGCGAAGGGTTCGTACGCCGCCCCAGCAACCGTACCAGCCCGTTGGAAAGGCTGAAAAAGGAAAACACCAGCAGCAGGACAAGATGATAGGCCTTGCCATGCAGAAATTCCCAGAACTGCAAGATGGCGCCCTCCTCCTCCGGACGATGGAAAATGACCGGGATAAGAGTCAGATAGAGCAGAATGGTCAGTATCCAGGTGAGCTTACTGAAGGTGCGCCGGGTATCCTTGTATTCCAGCAAAATGCGAAGGGTGACATCTACCAGAAAAACAATCCACACCCCATGGTACAAGCGTTGGAGCTGATGCGCCTCGACCTCTGAAATCGTAAAGCCATGCTCATAGACCACGCCGACAATCAGCAGGATGGAGGCCAAATAAGTGATGGAAGTCATTACTCCCACTGTCATCCGTACGTAAGGGTGAATCCATTTATTTTGATACAAAAGGAATTTATGATAAATCTTCATAAATGCATCGATTAATGAAACGCGGCAAACTTAGACAAATATACCTTGATATACAAAAAACAAAAGGAAAAAGAAATTGGTTCAAAAATAATAGCTACATTTGGGCATTGAATTATTAATAATTTTAACCACTATGAGCAACAAAAAGAAAAGATTCATTCTCCCGGAAGAGGAAATCCCACAGTACTGGTATAACATACAAGCCGATATGGTGAACAAGCCCATGCCACCGCTTCACCCCGGCACCAAGCAACCGCTGAAAGCAGAAGACTTGTATCCTATCTTTGCCGAGGAACTCTGCCGCCAGGAACTGAATCAGACCGACACGTGGATTGAAATCCCCGAAGAGGTCCGCGAAATGTACAAATACTACCGCAGCACTCCGCTGGTGCGCGCTTATGGATTGGAGAAAGCGCTCGGCACACCGGCACATATCTACTTCAAGAACGAGAGCGTCAGCCCGATGGGCTCGCACAAGCTGAACTCCGCCATCCCACAGGCATACTATTGCAAGCAGGAGGGAGTGACTAACGTGACCACCGAAACCGGTGCCGGACAATGGGGAGCTTCCCTGGCATATGCCGCCCGCCTCTTCGGACTGGAAGCCGCTGTCTATCAGGTAAAAATCAGTTACGAGCAAAAGCCCTACCGCCGCAGCATCATGCAGACATTCGGTGCGCAGGTTACCCCGTCTCCCTCCATGTCTACCCGCGCCGGAAAAGATATACTGACCGCCCATCCCAACTATCAGGGCTCGCTGGGAACAGCCATTTCCGAAGCCATAGAGCTGGCACAGACCACTCCCAACTGCAAATATACCCTCGGCTCCGTATTGAGCCACGTGGCCCTGCACCAGACCGTCATCGGACTGGAAGCCGAAAAGCAGATGGAAATGGCGGGTGAATATCCCGACACCGTCATCGCCTGCTTCGGAGGAGGTTCCAACTTTGGCGGTATCGCCTTCCCCTTCATGCGCCACAACATCCTCGAAGGAAAGAAAACACGCTTTGTCGCCGCCGAACCTGCTTCATGTCCGAAGCTGACACGCGGCAAATTCCAATACGACTTCGGAGACGAGGCCGGATACACTCCGTTGCTGCCCATGTTTACACTGGGACACAACTTTGCCCCTGCCAATATCCATGCCGGCGGCCTACGCTATCACGGTGCAGGTGTCATCGTATCACAACTGCTGAAAGACGGTTATATGGAAGCGGTGGACATCAAGCAGCTCGAATCATTCGACGCCGGTTGTCTGTTTGCGCAAGCAGAGGGCATCATCCCCGCCCCCGAGTCCTGCCATGCCATTGCCGCCACCATCCGCGAAGCAAACAAATGCAAGGAAACGGGTGAAGAGAAGGTGATTCTGTTCAACCTTTCCGGTCACGGACTTATCGACATGGCATCCTACGACAAGTATTTGTCCGGCGATTTAGTGAATTACGAGCTGACGGATGCCGACATCCAGAAGAATCTGGACGAGATAGGCAATCTGGCTTAATAGATATTCGCCATACTGACAAGCGGTTCATAGAGTTTCTCTATGTCCTGCGAGTCCATCTCAATCTGTACCTGGTCCCCCGGAATCAAACGAGTTCCTGCGGGGACCAGATTTTTTCCATCCCGATGTACATTGATAATGACGCAACGCTCCGGCAGGGACAGTTCGTCCACCAGTTTCCCGTCCAGATAAGAATCCGTCATAATCTCCACTGAAAGCGTATAGCGTTTCTCTTCTTTAAAATCGGGAGCATGAATCATATCTTCATAGAGGGAGACGTTGGAAGGCTTCATTTGCAGAAGTTCCGTAAAATAGTAGGTCAACCCACCAACAACCACCGAAGGGTAAAAGACCTCAAAATGCCCCGTAATCTCCGTAATCAGCACAATGGCCGTGAGCGGTGTACGGACCACGGCCACCAGAAAAGCCGACATGGAAACAAGCATGATATAACTGACATTCTCTTGCCCGATGACACCGTACCTCACTCCTACCAGACCGACAATCTGTCCCAACAACCCTCCCGTAACCAGCGTCGGAATGAAACTGCCGCCCGGCAATCCGGAAGAGACAGAGAAAACGGAAAAGACGAAATGCAGCAACATGACAGCCGTCACCCACATAATCTGCGTACTGCCGTTCTGTGCCTGGGCCAGCAGAAACTGCTCCCCGCCTCCAGTCAGATTGACCTGCATCAGCGAAATGATGTAGGCCACCAGCACCAGATAGAACATCTTGACATACGCCGGAGAATTGACTTTGGCATACACATGCCTGAAAGCATTCATGGTGGAGGAGTAGAACTTCCCGCATACGGAGACAATCACCGCCAATATCAAGAAATACTTCATCTGGACAAAGAAGGCGAAAACCGGTTCCGTTACTTCTATCAGATGGTAAGGATTCACAGGAAAGACCATGCTTGCCACGGCTCCTGCCACAACACCCGCCAGCAAGGTAGTGATGGCCGTCTTAGGGGCATCGAAGCGTTCAATGGATTCTATTACAATGAGCGAGGAAGCCAGTGGCGCTGCAAAAGCCGCAGCGAGCCCCGCTCCCGCCCCGGCTGCCAGCAACTGTTTCTGTTCGCCTTTCAGGATATGAGTCCAGCGGGATACCAGGCTACCCACATAAGAGCCTATCTGCACGGAAGGTCCTTCGCGCCCCAAAGACAACCCCGCCGAGAAGGACAGAATGCCCCCTACAAACTTGGATACCATCTCGATGAAAGGATGCCGGTAAGTGATGCGCCCGTTAATCACGCCGCGTGTCTGCGGAATACCTCCCCCGCCGATAAGCGGCATTTTCCCCACGAGCCACATGACGAAGACGAGAATGCCCCAAGAAAACAGAAAGAGTGGAATGTGCCAGTACCAGGCCGGATGCGAAGCGAAGAAACCACTGCGGAGGTGGAACAGATAATAGAGAAGATAGTGATAGGGCACAGCGACCAGTCCCGTCAGCAAACCGACGAACATGCTGACGAAATACAACCGGGCATCCACCAGCTTCAACTTCCAGATGTGCCAGCCGCGTACTGTTTTCCAGTTCTCGACCCTCGTCCAAAGACGTTCTGCCTTATCCCATAGTTCCATAACAAAACAACTCCCGTTAACTTGCGCTTTACAACAACAAGGAACGGGAGTTGTTTTATACAGAAACATTATTTACCAAAATCTGTTCTTTGCAGGATTATACTCAAATCCCACGAGCTTCAATTTTCGTACAATGTCCTCTTTCTCTACGTTCATATCCTCGCAGAGCGCGTCCAGCGAAGGATAGAAATCACGCAGTTTCATGTTGATGAAGCTGTACAGCATCACCGGGTCCTCAGGTAATCTCATAGTTACAATCTTTAAATTTAAACTAATACCGGGGACAAAATTACAATAAAAAAACAAAATAGAGATAATTTTAGTGTAGAATATACAACCTACCCACCGCAAACGATTGAGGGCCATGTTTACGGAGCTTCCGTCTGCTCTATCTTCAGGGAGACCTTCTCGATAATCTTTCCAAGCTCCTCTTCCAGCGGAATCACATTGAAGTCGCCCCAGAAATCGGCGTCATACTTGAAGTCGGTTTCAGAGAAGACGGTATGCACCGGCAACCGTTCCGCACGCGGGAAGCGCGTCACGTTCTCCCCGTCAATCCGGCAGGTCACCATCTCGAACCAGGTATACAGAGTGGGATTACTGAAGAGCATGCGTTTTCTCTTCATCTTGAAGTAAAGGTCGCCACGGATGTGGTGGACATAATAGGTACCGTTCCAGGGTTTGTATGAGACGGTATAGACAAGTTTCTCCGTTGTCAGCCTGATTTTCGGAGCCTGGCGTATCACGAAAAGCCGTGTGGCGGCCTTCACATACCGGGGATGAATTTCGAAGCGGGCACGCAGCAAGGCGCTGTTCTCCGAGTCTATATAGAGTTCTCCGCAGAACAAAGGCTCCTTTACCCCACGTTTCTGCTCAAAATAGACGACGTTGGCAGTACGGTCGTCCACCGATACGATGTCGCCCGAAGTATAGGTATAAAGTTCCTCGCCGGATTCCAGCAAGAGGAAGTCTGGAAGATTCTTCATGATGTCCAACTGCAGACATGCCTCCACCCCGGAGCTGATTTTGGCAAGCACACTGTCCGTCTGCTCCCGGTTATCTATCTTGCTCATCTTGAGCAGTTTCACCTGGTCTTTCTGTCCGGGTTCCATCGTCGGTGATTTGTAGACCTTGAAAACGGCCTCCGTCAGGCTCTGGAACTTGTTCTTCAGTTGTACACCTTCCCGGTAGAAGGTGGTCAGATAGACCGGAGAAGTGGAGCAGTTCCTATCCCGGTGCTCTATCATCTCGCGAAGCAGCTTTTTAGGCTCCACCAAGCGGATAAGCACTTCTTGCAAGGAAATGACTTTCGGCTCAAGGCTCAGGACATTGCTGCGTCCTTCCAAAGCAGAGGCTTCCACCGTTTGCCCCACATAACCCAGATGGGAGAAGGAGAGCATGCAGCGCCTCAACGAGTCGGGCAGGTTGAGCCGGAATTCACCGTTCTGGTTGGTAATGTTACCCAGTGAGGTTCCTTGTGCGATGACCGACGCACTGACGACGGGCTCTCCCGTCTCCTTGTCCAGCAGGATTCCGGCAATGGTGGAATATGCCGGTCGGGGCGGCAGGGGTACCGTTTCTTCCATACTCTTCCTTTCTGCCGCCCGTGTTATCAATATATGGTTGCCTAATACCTTCAATTCGAGGTTCCGGCTGCCGGTTATCCTATGAATGGCCTGTCTCACGGAACACTCCTGCTTCCTGACCCTCACTACTGAGTCGTTATGGATGACCTTGCTGTCATAGATAAACAGATAGCCGGACTGCTCCGAGACTTTCCCCAACAGCGCATAAACCGTTCCCTTCATTCCGGGCAGCCGGACGATGCGGTCCAGCACATCGCCTCCGTCCGCTCTTGCACTGCCCGCCAGGAAGAAAATGAAGAGTGAAAAATGGAGAATGAAGCATTTCATTGAATTCATTGTTCCGACAATATCAGTCTATTGCCCTGACGTGTACACTTCAAGTCGAACGTCCAGCATATCAGCTCGGCCACAGACTCCGGGGAGTTATTCGAAAATTCGACCGTCAGCCGCCGTTTGCCCAGGGTTGGCGACGCGGCTTCTATCTGCCAGCCGGCAGACTCCTTATTGATGGCACGCAGCACATCCTCCAGGCACTCGTCCTTGAAACGGATGTTGCTGGTGTAACGGTCAAAGAGCTCCGGATTCTCCGTCTCGCTGACGAGCAGACTGCCCCCCTGCAAGATAACCGTTTCTCCCGCCTCTACAAAGACCGTCTGTTCCTCTTGTTTCAGCAGCACCTTCACCTTCCCGCGCTTCACGGACAAGCTGAAGGGGGCCCCTTCATTGCTCCTGACATTGAAAGCCGTGCCCAGCACCTCCACACGCACCCTCGCCGTCTCAATCGTAAAAGCCTGCTCGGGTTTCTTTGCCACATCGAAGAAGGCTTCACCCTGCAGGTTCACTTCCCGCTTGTCTTCCGCAAAATGTTCGGGATACTTCAGCGTGCTTTCCTGCGCCAGATATACCACCGAACCGTCTTCAAGGGTCTTGACCAGTGTGGGCTTCTCCCGGTTCTCCTCCGTCAGCAAGCTACGACTGTCCCCACCTTGTTCCGGTACGGCCCACCATGCGGCAAAACATACGATTCCGGCAATCACGGCTGCCGCAACGCTCCCCCACTTGAGGTAAAGCCTGCGGTGCATTGCCGGAGCATGTTCCGCATCTGCCGGCAGCAGGCAGTCCGTTTCGAAGCGGGCATAAAGCCGTACCCATGCCTCGTCGGTCCTTGTCTTCTTTTTATCTACTTCCATCATTGTGTCCGGATATAATTATCAATTTCATTTCGTAAGGTTCGGAGTACCTTGGTCATTTCCGCTTCCACCGTCTTGACGGACAACGAAAGCGACAAGGCAATCTCTGCATATTTCTTCCCCTCCATGCGGTGCATCCTGAAAATCTGCTGCCGGCGCCGGGGCTGCTTGTCGAGCGTATGCCGGATGAGGGTCTGGAGTTCCTCGTACTCCAAATGCGCGTGGGGGTCGGACGAATAGCCCGGCCCGGACTCCGTACGGACAGATGCCCGATAGCGCTCCTTGACCTCCTGATGCTCACAAAACTGCACGGCTTCATTCCTCACAGAACGGTAGAGATAGCTTTTCACGGACTGGAATACTTGTAACCGCTCCCGGTTCTTCCACAGCACGTAGAACAGCTCCTCCACAATTTCCTCGGCAGACGCCGTATCACCCGTGATGCCCGCAGCATACCAGCAAAGAGGGGAATAATACCGGCGGAAGATTCCTTCGAACGCCTTTATATCGCCCTCCTTTATTCTGGCCAGTATCATCAGTTCGTCCAGCATACACGGTGTTTTTTCTCGGTTGCTCCAAATATAAGGAAAACTATCAGATAATCAATTGGATTGTTTCCGCAATTTGCTGACTGCATTCTCCAGGGATTCCGTAGGTTCTATGATATTGTAGTTCCTCCAGAAGTCTTCGTTCCAGTACTCATCCACCAGGTCGTAGAATACCTGCTTCCGTTTGAAGGTGTTCTTGTTGGAGATGCCGGAGAGAGGGCTTTCCGTCCTGTCGGTCACCACCATTTCAGAGAAAGCGGTGTAGCTGGAGGAGAACAGCCTTTTTTTCCAGTCGCATTTAAAGCGGATGACATTCCGTATATAGTTCAGGTAAGTCTTGGCCCCCTGCTGCTTGTAGGTCACCAGATAGGTGACTTCCTGCGGGCGGAACCGTAAGCCGACGGGCTTCTTATGCAGAATGGCCTCCACTGCCTTCACCCGGTTTGCCATGTCCAGACCAAACTCGGCACGTGTAAAGGAAAGCCGTTCGTAGTCTATATACAGTTTCCCGATGAACAAGGCATACATCAGGCTGACCCGCGGACGGAAGCTGACCACATACTGCATGCGGTTATCCAAATTGACGGGGTCCTCCATACGGAATTCATAATAGTCCAGATTGTCCGTGCTCAACAGCGCATCGCCATTCTTCACAATGTCCAGATAAAGGGACAAATTGGGACCTCCCACCACTTTCACAGCCAGCGTGTCACTCTGCTTTTGGCTCAGCAGGCGGCGGCCTTTCAGCAGCTGCACCTTGTCGCGGTCCACATCGCGGGAGTTATAATCCGTCTTATAGACATCCATCACTGCCTCGGACACGCTGATATAGCGGCGGCGCTTCTGCACGGTTTCCCGATAGAAGGCGGTCAGCATGTTGTCATTGCCAGAATAGTTTACTGGAATTTTCTTGATGGCCTCTTCCACTATGACGCGGGGATTATTGCCATAGACCACAATCTCGCTCAAAAGATTGGGAGCCGGTATCATCCAGATGGTCAGCCCGCCCGTTTTTTCAAGTTCTTCCAGAGAGAGGTGTGTAGTGAGATAGCCGATATGGGAGACTTCCAGTCCACGGAAAGCTTCCGCTTCCGCTACTTTCAAGGAGAATGTGCCGTCGGCATTGGTCACCGTTCCGATATTGTTGCCGACAACAGAGACGTTCACGTTTTCGAGTTTCTTCCTGCTGTCCTTGTTCTTGACCGTACCGGTGATGACGAGCTCGTTCACTGCCGCGTCCTGCGCCATCAACGGGGTGATACCCGAAGATAAGAATGCAAACAAACACCCAAGTGTAAATCCTACAAAGTTTTTCATAAGGCATGTTTTTAAGGGGTTTCTATTAATAAGAGCGGTGAGGAAGATAAAACCCTATAGAATGGAGAGAAAAATACAAAAAAAGTAGCACGTTGATAATCAGAGAGAAATTTTGCCAAGACATTGCCATAGGTTTGGCAAAACGTTGCCATGCCTATGGCAAAAGTTTGCCAACGCGGTGGCAAAGTCTTGCCAATAGTAAGGCAAAAACTTGTCAAGCTGTCGGCAATAGCTTAGTTGAATTGTTGGGGCTTCCGCTGGCTCAGAATAACGTAGATGATGACCGGCGCACCGATAATGGGCGTGACGGCATTCAAGGGAATAATACCCGCTTCGCCGGGCAAGACGCAAATCAGATTGCAAAGCAGTGCCACTGCACCGCCACTCAGGATGGTGACCGGCAATAGGGAATTGTGATTGGTTGTCCCCAATATCATGCGGGCCACATGCGGCACGGCCAGGCCAATAAAGGCGACCGGACCACAGAAAGCGGTGGTGACAGCCGTCAAGAGCCCGGTGATAATCAAAAGCCAGTTGCGCACACGGCGGATATTGACACCTAGATTTTCGGCATAGCGCTCTCCCAGCAACAAGGCGTTCAGGGGCTTTATCAACAATAATGAGCCGAACAGTCCCACAATGGTGACCAGCGCAAAGGCCGGCATCTGCTGTAGGGAAACTCCACCGAAGTTGCCCAGCCCCCATATCATATAGGACTGCACCCCCTCTGCCGTAGCAAAGAAGTTCAGCAGGGCAATGGCCGAAGAAGCGATGTAGCCTATCATGATACCCGTTATCAGCAGCATGATATTGCTCTTTATCAGCGTGGAAAAGAAAAGGATAAGTGCCATAATCAGCATGGCTCCGATAAATGCGCCAAGCAGTACGGAGAAGAAGCCGGACAGACTGAACGCCCCTGCCGTGATGCTACCGCCAAACAGCAGCATGACGAAGGCCACTCCCAGACTTGCCCCGGCGTTGATGCCCAGAATGGATGGTCCTGCCAGCGGATTCTTGAAAGCCGTCTGCAACATCAGTCCGCAGACAGCCAATGCGCCACCGCAAAGCAGCGCCGTCAGCGCTTGGGGCAAACGGGATTCCCAAAGGATGAAGCTCCAGCTTGCCTTCTCCCCCTCTCCACCGAGCAGGATACGGAAAACATCGGCAGGCGGAATCGAAACCGACCCTACCAGCAGATTGCCCGCAAAAAGCAATAAGATTACTACTCCCAACCCGATACCATATTTCCAGCCTTTACTCATAGTTACATTATTTAGCACACAGAGACACGGAGGCACAGAGTTTTCTATTACTTTCACAAAAGTTCCGTATCTCTGTGTTCATCACTCCTTCAGTCTGCAAAAATAGCGCAAGCCTCCCAAATCTCCTATTTCGGGATGCAGAATCTGTATCAGGTCGGATAACAAATAATCGGGACGGAACGGAGCCTCCTCGTAGAAAGGAACTTTCGCCGTATTACAACCATAGACATTCCGGGTCTTGAAAGCCTTGAAACCGGTGTAGCCGATATAATCCGCCTCCAAATCAGCATAGCTCATGTCGCGGTCACGGTTGTACTTCACCAGCCAGACGTCGGCATCGCCCGCCTTGTCGAAAACGGTCTCGAAAGCCAGAGGAACAGAGCCGCTGTGGGTATCGTCGGCAAAAGCGTAACGCCCGCAAGCATCCTGAAAAAGCCTTCCTATGGTGCTACGCCCTCCCGGCACGTACCATGCCGAGCCGCTTTTCAACTCACTGACAACGGAGAACGAGGTGGATGAAAGTTGCGCACGCATCTTGAGGCGTTGGTAACAACTGTCCACTTCAGCAAAAAGGTTGTCGGCTTGTGGCGCAACCCCGAAGAGCAGTCCGTAGAAACGCATCCACTCGGCACGTCCCAAAGCGGAGGTTTCCATGTAGTCGGCACATTCGATGATGGGAATATCCAGTTTCTCGATACGGCCATAACCGCCACTGTTCTCGAACGGAGACAGAAGGATGGCATCGGGATGCAGGTCGATGATGCGCTCCATATCGGGATTCATACCGTCGCCACAATCGGCGATGGTGCCCCGGCGGCAGGCTTCGTGAACGGTGGGCAGTTTGATGTACTTCAAGTCGCAGACACCGCCGATGCTACCAAACACACCCAGATTATCCATCAGTCCGCAGTGGACGGAAGAGTAGATGACTGATTTGGAGAGCGGGGTACGTACCACAGTACCTGCCGGAAGATGTGCCGGGAGTTCGCGGTCTTTCGGGACCAGTATATAGGTATGTAGCGTGTGCAACGTATCCCAAGGATTGCGCAAGGTGGCAAGGGTATAGCCGGGATAGGACACTAAGGTAAGATTCTCTGCATAACGTAAGGGAATGGTGTCACCGTTGGCCAAAGCAGAGGCAGTCTTGCCCCTTCCTCCGCAGGAGGAAAGAAACAGGACTGCGAACAGACAGATAAGTAAACTATTTCTTTTCATTGATATTAATTGAAGAAGATAGCAGAATTAGGATTCATACCTCCTGCATCGAACTGCTCTATAAAGGTACCGTCTTTCTTGAAACGATAAATGGTGCCGTTCGTGGTATATTCAGAAGTACCAATATAGAAATCACCGTTATTATCATTTACTTCCAACATATAAATCGTAGAAGTTTTCAACTTTTCCGGTATATCCTTCAAGAAAGAAGCTTCATCCATCTTTCCAGTCTTTATATTATAAGTAAAAAAAGAAGCGGTAGGATTGGTGTAATTTGAATAAGTCAAATAGAGAATATCATCAGTAGCACACATACGGGTGGCACTGCCTAATTCCGTCACCTTATTGTTGGCAGCAGGGTCTATCATCTGTAATGAATAGCCAATATCAACATAATTACCCCATGAAATCAAAAAAACCTTATCATCCTCTTCAACCAAAGCATTGGGGTTCAAACCTACCGTCAACGTCTCTTTCAACTTGAAAGTACGCAAATCTATCACCTTTACGTCATTGTGATAAGTGCTCCAATCAGCAGTACAGCTATTCGCCACATAAAGCATATCCTCGCAGATTGCCACACCTTCCAGATTGTCGCCAAGTCCGGTCAATTTATCCACTACCTCCAACGTTTTCGCATTGATTTTAGCTACAGCTCCTCCGTAGAAGGAAGCATAGATATATCCATCCTCAGCATCGATATAACGAATGCCTGCACTGAGGTCGTTGTCGTCTACAAACGAAACACGTTTCAACTCCACACCCGCAGCATTCAGCTTAGTCAGATAATTGGAACCACTTACAGCTATATATATTTCATCTTCATACTCAATCATACTCTGACCAAGGTCACCCAACTTGGCGTTGTTTTGAGTCTGGTAAATATCACTGATGAAATCCGCATCCTTATTGGGTGCATAAAAGGCAAGTCTTGCGTTATTAGCTCCCCAACCACCCTCATTCAGAATATAAACACGCGTCTGCGGCAGTGTCACCTTCGACCCGCCGTCATCCAGAGAATCGTCATCGTCGTCACTACAAGATGCCAAAGAGGCACCCAAAGCAAGCATGCAGAGCATACCGAATAATAAACTTCTTACTTTCATAATCACAGTTGTTATTGTTTATAATTAGTTTTTGTTGTTCATAAATAGATTATTCAAAACTTGAAAGTACCCGTCAACCGCCACGAACGACCCGGCATAGGATAATATTTTATCACGTCATACTGTTCATCGGTCAGATTTATAATCTCGGCCTGCAACAGAAGCCGGCAACCGCCCAAAGCAAACTCATGAGAGAGGCTCATCGTATGCTCCAGATAGCCCTCAATCTCATTCTCCGGAATGTTCTGCGACAAATAGTAACGCTTTCCCACTCCTACCGCCGAGTAGCCCACATTCACCCACGGCGTTTCTACAATGGCGGACGCGTTTCCGCTATGAAGAGGAGTATAAGGCAATTGGTCCTTATAGTTCTTCGCGTCGGAATCGGTCAGGTCAATGGCCTTTTGCCATGTATATCCGCCCGACATAATCAGTCTTATTTTCTCCGTCAATGGAACGGTTGCCGCCAAAGTGGCATCCACACCTGCGGCATGCACCTTGCCGTAGTTCGCCATCTTCCACGCATAGGTGGTGGGAAAAGCCACAATCTTATCCGTCACATCATTATAGTAACCGTCGAGCGTAACGGAGATATAGTCGAACACAGACAATCCGGATTTGCTCCATGTGATACCGACATTATATTCGTCTGCCTTCTCGGGTCGCAGATTACGGTTGCCCAGCCGGTAGTAATAGAGGTCGTTGAAAGTGGGCAGACGGAACGTACTCTTATACATCAACCGGAAATACAGCGACTCGTCCTGCCAAGGCTGCATACTGACTGATAAAGAGGGGGCAAAGCGATGGAAGTCATCGGGGACCGTACCTTTCTCGGCATGCTCCGAAGTGGCAGTATGCACCAGCGAAGCCGTGGCCGTGAGCCATCCTTGCCGGTAGCGTGCATTGAAGGCACTGATGGAAGTATATCTTGTAGGGAAAGGACATTCCGGCAAACTGTTGCGCAACTTGTTTATCACCCCATCCTGCGCCAACGAAAGGGTCAAAGCTTCCAAAGGACGGTAGAGAACGGTCGCGGAAATATAATATTCGTCTTGCCGGTGATTTTCCCGATAATATCCGTCGGCATATTCCTTGCCCTCATCCTTATATTGGTTCCAGCCATGATTATACTTTGCCTGTGCCTGCAAACTCCACCGGGGCGAAAAATGCTTCCTATAACGTGCCTGCACAAAAGTATTCTCATCCCAAAGCGTTTCATCGGAAAGGGGATTATAGAGCGTAACCGCCCCTGGAAGTCCCCGGCGGGAATAGAAGTAATAACCCTTCACATCCAGTTCGCTGTCATCCTTGAAAGTATGATAAAAGGTAGCTTCGCCCTGCCAGGAATAGATGCCGGAGTTGTTACGTTTCTCTTCCGTCACGTATTTCCCATTGACCAGCGTGAAAGGGTAATTACCGTCTGCCCTCATATAACCGGCATCTACCGCCACGCGTGTACGGCAGCCCAGTTTCTGCCACCAGCGCAGCGAGGGGCTGACCATGCCGAACGACCCTCCGCGCACCCGTGCCTGAAAAGCGGCATTGCGCCCGTCATCAAAATGAGGTTTTTCCGTCTCTATGCCCAGCACACCGGCCGACGCATACAAGCGGGCGGACTGCAACAAGTCCTCCGACTGCCCGATGGCGAGCGAAAGCATGGAAACATTGTCCAGCGAAAAACGCCCGATATCTATCTGCCCTGCCTGACAATTGCTCACCGCCACCCCGTCATAACTGACAGCTGTATGGGCTGCTCCCATATTGCGTATGGAAACCGTTTTCAGTCCTCCAATGCCTCCATAGTCCTTTACATTGGCTCCGGCAAAACGGCGTACAGCATCTGCCATATTCTGTATTCCCAGCTGGCTGATATCCTGCCGTGACATTGTCTGTATGGGTACGGCAGAAGTCACTTTATTGGGCGACCTGCGTGCTGTCACTGTCACTTTCTCTATCTGATGCACTTTCCCCGTAATCGTATCTCCCCCCACCTCCTGGGCAGAGAGCCGGAGTATACTTGCACCCAATGAAACAGCACAGACCAGTAATACCTTAGTCCTTCCTGACATAGAATAAATGAAGATTATCTTAAACCATTTGCGCACTGCCCACTTTCCTCGAATGGACAATTTTTCGACTTTGTTTTGCAGGTCTTCTGACTCGTTCCCGGTACATCGCCTTCCCGTTCTTTCCGAAGAACAGTGGCACAAGTATGATACACCGAGCATGGAACTCACAGCAGCGGGACTGTTCGGGACTTTCACCCGATTCCCTTTTCATCCGCTTCTCCGGATAGAGAACGCGGAACAAAACGTGGACAAAGATAGGATAAATAAAAGAAGTTTCAGTAAACAATAAAACGAATATTACCGTTTTAACAGTCATTTTTTTAACTTTGTAACATAATGACCCCAAAATTGAGTTGCCATGAAATATAAGTTATTGGTTCTTGATGTAGATGGAACGCTACTCAATGATGAAAGAGAAATTAGTAAAAGGACATTAGCTGCTCTGCTAAAGGTCCAGCAAATGGGAGTGCGCATAGTTTTGGCATCCGGTAGGCCGACTTATGGACTGATGCCACTAGCCAAAACCCTCGAACTCGGCAATTATGGAGGGTTTGTTCTCTCCTATAACGGTTGCCAGATAATAAAAGCACAGAACGGAGAAATATTGTTTGAACGACGCATCAATCCGGAAATGCTGCCTTATCTGGAAAAGAAAGCCCGCAAGAACGGCTTTGCCATCTTCACCTACCACAATGATACCCTCATTACGGATAGCCCGGACAATGAATATATAAAGAATGAAGCCCTACTAAACAATTTGAAGATAATCAAGGAAGATGAATTCTCTACTGCCATAGACTTCGCACCTTGCAAGTGCATGCTGGTGAGTGACAAGGAAGAAGCTCTGATAGAGCTGGAACAACATTGGGAAAAACGCCTGGCAGGTACTCTGGACGCTTTCCGTTCCGAGCCTTACTTTTTAGAGGTGGTGCCCTGCGGAGTCAATAAAGCGAATACGCTAGGCGCCCTATTAGAGCATTTGGGAGTAACACGGGAAGAAGTCATTGCCGTTGGAGATGGCGTATGCGATGTGACCATGCTCCAATTGGCCGGCATGGGGGTAGCTATGGGACATTCACAAGATTCTGTAAAGGTCTGTGCAGACTATGTGACCGCATCGAATGAAGAAGATGGAGTGGCCCTGGCCGTAGAAAAACTAATATTGGCAGAAGTGCGTGCAGCAGAGGTGCCTCTTGATTTACTGAACGAACGGGCACGACACGCATTGATGGGAAACTTGGGCATTCAATACACATACGCTTCGGATGAGCGCGTAGAAGCAACCATGCCGGTCGACTACCGTACCCGCCAACCCTTCGGCATTCTGCATGGCGGTGCCACCCTTGCCTTGGCAGAAACCGTTGCCGGGCTCGGCTCCATGATTATCTGCGAACCTGATGAGATTGTCGTGGGAATGCAAGTCAGCGGAAATCATATTTCTTCTGCACACGAAGGAGATACCGTAAGGGCAGTGGCAACCATCGTTCATAAAGGGCGTTCATCCCATGTGTGGAATGTGGACGTATTTACTTCCACCAATAAACTGGTTTCCTCTATACGGGTAGTGAATAGTGTTATAAAGAAAAGATAAAATAACTGTTATAAACTACGTAATGTAAATGCATGAAAATCAAAAGGGAACGAGGGGGGTTAACCAATTCCTCGGTTTTATCCTTACTTTTGTAAACTATATTAGAGAGTTATCCCGAACAACAAAAAGAAAACGATGCAGATACGCAACAATACATTGATAACGGAATGTTCAGCTTATGATTTCAAGGAAATGTTGGAACGTAAGAAAGTGAAGTCATGGCTTAAATCCGTGTCGGCTTTTGCCAATACGGAAGCATCTTCTTTCTTCACTACATTCTATAATCTGAATTGGGGAAAGAACGAAAGAATACCCGTAGAAGAAGTGGCCGAAAGGGTAAACAGTCCCCTCAAAAAGTATCCTGCAAACGAAGAAAGTTCGGTCGAAAAGTTCGGTGTAAATGCGAAAATGTTCGGTGTAAACGACAAAAGTTCGGAGACAAGGTTCGGAGAGAGCACAGATGCCCCTAAAAACATAGGAAAGACAGCACAGAAGATTATCGATTTCGTCATTTCCGATCCTCCTATGTCAGCCGAAACTATGGCTTACAAGATTGGTATAAGTTCTCGTGCCGTAGAAAAACAAATTGCAAAATTGCGGTCTATGGGTATCTTATCTCGTGAAGGTGCGGACTTTGGTGGCTATTGGCGCATTGTCATTAATCCTCAAACTGAAAAATAAGTATATAAGATTGACTTGAAATTCAAAAACACAAGAGGCGTGCAACTTAATGGATTACACGCCTCTTTTTTCTATAAAATCACCTATTGCAACTTACTTCACTTCCTCAAAATCAACGTGATATATCTATCAGCGACTTGCGTACACGTGTTGCAAATATAACGCAAACCCGAAAATAAGCATTCATAAGCAACACACGCTCTTGCTCACAAAAGTACGATTTTTATTCATAAATAACGAGATGTAAACGCATAAAAATCAAAAGAAAACGATGTTTTTAACAGATTCTTCGGTTTTATCCTTACCTTTGTGTATGATATTGGGATGTTATACCCAAACAACAATAAAGAAACTATGCAGATACATAACAATACATTGATAGCGGAATGCTCGGCTTACGATTTCAAGGAAATGTTGGAGCGTAAGAAAGTGAAGTCGTGGCTTAAATCCGTATCGGCTTTTGCCAACACGGACGGTGGCAGCTTGTTCTATGGAGTGAACGATGACGGAGTGATTGTAGGTTTGGAGAATCCACAAGCCGATGCTGATTTTATCAGTGAAATGATAAAGGCAAGACTTGACCCTGTGCCGGAAGTTCAACTTATTCCGATAGAACATGAAGGGCATACCCTGCTTGAAGTGAAAGTAAAGTCAGGAACGCTTACACCCTATTACTATTATCAGGATGGGACACGTACCGCATATGTACGAGTTGGCAATGAAAGTGTAGAATGCAACTCCCAACAATTACTTTCGTTGGTATTGAAAGGTACGCACATGACTTGGGATTCACTGCCTACCCAAGTGGATGCCAGCAAACATTCTTTCATCATCCTTGCCAATACTTTCCGTGAGCAAACCCATCAGGAATGGAATGACAAGTATCTGGAATCATTCGGACTGGTAACTCCTGATGGCAAACTGACCAATGCAGGATTGCTGTTTGTAGATAATTGTACCGTATTCCAATCACGTATTTTCTGTACTCGTTGGACAGGACTCTATAAAGATGATGCCATCAGTTCCATAGAGCATAGGGAAAACCTCGTATTGTTGTTAAAGTATGGTATGGACTTCATTAAAAATTATACCATGAGTGGTTGGGTAAAGATGCCTAACTATCGCCTTAATCTTCCCGACTATTCCGACCGTGCCATCTTTGAAGGATTGGTCAACCACCTTATCCATCGGGATTACACCGTGATGGGCGGTGAAGTGCATATTGACATTTATGATGACCGCGTAGAACTGGTATCACCCGGTGCCATGCTCGACGGTACACAGATTCAAGACCGAGACATATACAAAGTGCCGTCCATGCGCCGTAACCCCGTCATTGCGGATGTGTTCACGCAGTTGGACTATATGGAGAAACGTGGTTCGGGTTTAAGGAAAATGCGGGAGCTTACAGAGAAATTACCTAATTTCTTGCAAGGAAAAGAACCGCAATATCAAACGGAAGCGACTTCTTTCTACACCACGTTCTATAATCTGAACTGGAACGAAAGCGGAAGAATACCTGTGGAAGAAGTAGCCAATAGGGTAAATAGTACCCTCGAAAAGTACCCTGTAAATGAAGAAGGTTCGGAGAAAAAGTACCCTGTAAACGGAAATAGTACCCTCGAAAAGTACCCTGTAAATCGCAACATCAACAAACCTGTTGGCAGAACGGCTCAACGTATTATAGATATGGTTATATCTAACCCGATGATAACTCGTGAGAAAATGGCAGAGGAATTGGGTATCTCTTTGGATGGTGTCAAGAAACAGATTAAAAATCTCCGTGAAAGAGGTATTCTTACACACGAAGGTTCTGATAAATCCGGCTATTGGCGCATTATTGTTAACCCTCAAACTGAGCAATAAACCTATGGGAACACCTTTCATACCACTCGGTGCAATAATTGCCGCTTTGATTATCGCCTTTCTGTTTGCTTCCTTACCGCAGGTAAACCACAAGACGCGATACAGGGTACTTTATGCAATAGCCATCATCATGTTATTAGCCGTTATTCCTATTAGTGAGTATATGGCTGAGGACACCAAAAATTCAAACAACAATTACCTGCTTGTTCTGATATTCGAAATTGCAGTAGGGTATTTCTGTATGTACATTGCAGCTTTGCTGAAATTCAATGTTCTTAAACGAAAGAACCAAGCCTTAGAAAATGCCTTGACAGAAAAGCAACAAGAAAATGTAGCAATCCTATTGGAGCATCAGAATGAAAAGCAACAAGCACTTCAGCAAAAAGAGCTTGAATGGTTAGCTGGGAAAATAAAGATGTTTACCGAAGAAGAACAGGAAGTTATTCTTGCTAGTGCTCTATCATTTGCTGAACATGACTTGATAGTTGCTCCCTCAATAAGTATACAGCCCAAAGAAACATGTAGTCAGCAAGAATTAATGTACTTTGTCTGCTCTGCTTTTTACAATATGGATAAAAGTCGTAGTGAAGTTGTGGGTTTCTTATATAAAGTTTTTCCTCTCTATTTTCCTGCCGGAGAAAGTGCATTGGCTAAAAAGATGCCGGGATTAGAGAAGGTTAGGGAGAGAAGAGAAAAGGAACAACAGCACTAGTGTCACGTTAAAACTGTAACACTAGCGTTTGGCAATTAATTTAATTTCCCCATTCAAGGCATCCTTTAAAATTGCCTTGATAAACTCTTGAGCATCAATAGACATATTTATGGTTTTGTTATTTTGTTCACACTCATATTTTATAGCTCTAATCTTTACTAAGCCCCAAGGGGTATCTACATAAGAATCTTCCAAAGAAAAAATACGGTCTTTATTAGGCTGCAACTGATTTTCCAAATTATCCAATGTGTCTATAATTTCTCCTTTTGCATTACAGATTTTCCCACCTTTAACTTGTAAAGGAATATAAATGGAATGAACCCATTTTTCTTTTGGAGGAAAGTTTAGATAATCCAATTGTTGCTTATATGATTGAAGATTTAAACCGTTTTCTTTCGCCCAAATTTCATCTACCTCAAAAAGACAATGTCTGATTGATACGTTTATACAAGTTTTTACTTCTGCAATAATGGCCTCTCCTTGATTAGGTGTTCTTAATTCTTTTAGGCTTATACCATAATGGTTGCCAATTTTTTTAGCCCCTTCCTGATAACCAATCTTTGTAACCATAATTCCAGATACATTATTTAAATCCGATAAAACACCATAAAAATCACGAACCTTGCTGACGGGAACAGGCTTATTATAATTTTTGCACTCAATAGCAACTTTGTGTAATACTCCTGCTATTTCATACTCCCAATACACATCTATTTGATGTTTCTGCCCTGATTTACCAAGAATCTTTATATCATGCCTGACTTCAGTACTTTTTACAACATCAGCGTTTACTAATTCTTGATAAACCTCTTGGGCAAATTTTTCATACTCTATGTTAGCATTATTCATATTCGGCAACAAATTAATGTCACAAACCACCTTTTACACTTGTAAAGATACTATTTTTCTTGCAAAATATGACACCTCAGGAAAAATATCTTTAGCCAATCTACAGAATTACACGAAATAAAGTATATGTAACTATATCGAATACTCTTTTTAGAGAAAACCACAGCCAACAAACACTTATATAATTGAAATATATGTCAATATAGAGTTGTTTTCCAACATATTTTCATCCCATAAATCCTATTATAAGACGAAAACTCAAAAAGAATGATTAACTTTGCATCCAAATATCTACAATATAAGTTATATGAGTAAAGATATAAATCGGCTAAAGGTGGTTTTGGCAGAAAAAAAACGCACTAACAAATGGTTGGCTGAACAGCTAGGAAAAGATCCAGGAACTGTTTCAAAATGGTGCACAAACACCATGCAACCTAATTTGGAGACATTAGTTGAAATCGCAAAAGTCCTTGAAGTGGACATCAAGGATTTATTATGGTCAATTAAAAATACTAAGTGAAAGAGGACAGACATCAATGAAGAAAAAATATAAGGGAATAGATTTGTTTTGTGGTATAGGCGGTTTTCGACTTGCCATGAACAGCAGTCAGGTGGAGTGTGTATTCTCATCTGATAATGATAAGTTTGCACAACAAACCTATGAGGCGAATTTCCATGAAGTGCCGACGGGAGATATAAAGGCTGTTGATGAAAAAGACATTCCAAAATTTGACATCTTAACAGCTGGGTTTCCATGTCAACCATTTAGTTATGCAGGAGAAAAACAAGGTTTTAATGATGAAGTAAGAGGTACACTTTTTTTTGACGTATGTCGAATTCTAGAATACCATAAACCTCCAATGGTATTTCTTGAGAATGTAAAAGGTTTGAAATCCCACGATAAAGGGAAAACGCTTCAGACCGTTCTGGACACTCTAAAAAAACTTGGTTACTACCCACATTGGACTATTTTATCTTCCTTAGATTATGGTCTTCCTCAGAAACGGGAAAGATGGTATTGTGTAGCCTTTAGAACCGATGTCGATTTTGAATGGCCTAAGCCCATAAAAGGACATCCTGTATTACGTGACATCATAGAAATGAATGACAGGAACCCATCTTTGGCTATTTCTAAATTTGAATTAGACAGAATAGATTATCATTTTGCAAACGCCAAACCTGGCGATAGAATCCAACATGACAACTCGAAATATAAGCCAAATACAAAAAAAGGAAAATATGGTGTTTTTTCTTTTCAAAAGACAGACGGCTCTTTACGATTTCATGTTGGGGATCCAGCTAAAACGCAGATTCAAGAGGCATTCTATTCTTGTCTTGACACATATGCTTCTACAATTATAGCTAATAGGACTCCAAAACTTTGGGATATTCGCAGAAAGCTGTCTGTACTTGAATCTAAAAGACTTCAAGGCTTCCCAGACGACTTTGTATTCCCTGTGTCCGATGCCCAAGCATATAAACAGTTAGGAAACTCTGTCAGTGTGCCAATTATCGTAAAGATAATGAACAATATGATTAAAACTTACGAAAAAACTCTTGAAAAATGAAATACATAAATGTAAAGTCTGTCGTTGAGGCCTACAAAGGCTTTCAAGATTGCATGACCAATAAGTCATGGGGCTATTTGGCTTTGCTAAAAGGATGCAAGAATAGAGTTTGCCCTTCAGTACCTTATGAGGTTGATCTTGACGAAGTATCAAACTTCCTTGAAGATATATTCAATTTAAGTCAAACAAAAAAGAAATATAAGAGTGGACGTACATTGCATGTTGTATTCTCGAACAAATGGGATAAATATTTTAACGACCAAGGAAAGCACCTCCCTAATATCTATGATGTAGCAATTTGGGCATACAGAAGAAATTCTTTTGAAGACAATGTGACCAAGGAAGATATTCTCCAAAGGTTTGCAAAAGAATTCAATATTCCATTGAACATCATTTCAAGTAGTTTCAACACTCGTACCAAAGAAACTGTGTTTACGGATTCCTTGTATTCTGAGTCTGTACTCAAATCAGAACTGAAAGCTATCGGTGTCGATGTGTCTAAGGAAAATATTGATGCAAAAAAAGGAAGCGTTGTAGCTTCTCCTGGCGAAATAAGCCGTGGCCCTTTTGTTCAAACGTTATATGCTGGACTGGAGATTACAGACTATGTTCTTATCTTACAATCAGACTACCTGTCTCTTTATGGCAATACCGTAAAGTCTAATAACAGCATAGATTGTATTAACTACAAAAAAAGTTCTAACTACCGTCCCTATATCACCGCTATCAAGTCCAAACCTTTCCTGTTACTAGCCGGTATTTCCGGTACAGGCAAGAGCCGTATTGTTCGTGAACTAGCTCGTGCTTGTTGGGATGAAGGCTCCACAGAGTATAATGCTCATAAACCTAAAAATTTTGAAATGATTCAGGTGAAACCCAATTGGCATGATTCCACTGAATTAATGGGGTATATCAGTCGTGTTAGTGGGAAACCAACGTATGTGGTAGGCCATTTCTTAAAGTTTATTGTACGAGCTTGGGAAAATCCAGACATACCTTATTTCCTCTGTTTAGACGAAATGAATCTTGCCCCTGTAGAACAATATTTTGCAGAATATCTGAGCGTAATCGAATCTCGCAAGAGCCATGAAGGCGGAAACGTAACAACAGATCCAATACTTGAGAAGGTAGATGAAGAATGGTATTTCAATTTAACCGCATCCTTGACCACAGTTGAAGACATTAGAATGAGATTCAATGAAGAAGGCATTTGCATACCTCAAAACTTCATAGTTATCGGCACAGTTAATATGGATGAAACAACCTTCTCTTTTTCCCGAAAGGTACTCGATCGCGCAATGACCATAGAAATGAATGAAGTAGATTTGTATGCCGGATTAGACAGTAAATATGAGCGTATTGGCAAATTAAACAGTGATATGCTTATCGGTACAGCCGTAGAAGGTGTGGATATTTATGCCGATAATGAGGAGGTTTGTAACAAGGCACTAACCTATTTGCAAGCTGTGAATAATGTCCTTGATGGCACACCGTTCAAAATCGCCTATCGCGCACGAAACGAATTCTTACTTTATGTGGTAAACAACTTGCCATACAACACGGATGAAAACGGAAATGATTTCAGTGAGGATGAAGTTATAGCGATAGCATTGGATGAAATAACAAGCATGAAAATATTGTCGCGTATTGAAGGAGACGATACAAAAGTCAAGCATTCACTTCTTGAAAAGTTGATTGCCACTATCGAAACGCAGTTGTTGGCATTGACTGGAGAAGATAAGAAAATAGAATCTGTCTCCATAGCCAAACTGAAAGAAATGCAAGGACGGCTGTCATCCGGTTATACAAGTTTTTGGAGTTAAAACTATCAGACTTCTGCAAGAGACAATGGAACTGCTTACCATAAGACATCAGGATTTTGAAATGATTGTCGAATGTACAAAGTTCGATGACATTTGGCGCAAGGCTAAGAGTTATGTGGGAGGAGAAGGCTTACACTCTACTTACTCTTGGTCGGAGGGAGTCGTATCTGTTACTCTAGACCATATCGGAGAAAGAGTTACAATTGAGAATAGCCAACAGGCCCCTGCCGTATTTTTTGATAATGTCGATTATCCTATTTGGATTGAATTCAAGGATTATGTAAAAAAAGCACAGTTTGGTTCCATTCTTCAAAATGAAAATGAGAAATTTACTTTTCGCAGACAGATATTAGCCGGTTTCTTGAATTATGGCAATGAGATTGGGCGCAGTGAAATACAGCTCATATATCAAATAGGGACAGAGACCCGTAGGTTTGCCTTCTCCTTTGAAGTATTAAGCACAAAACTCAACTATCACGAGCATTGGAAAACCATTATCGAGGATATTGAACAGGAGTACAGGATGCTTTCACTTGATTATATGCGAAGAACCTTTCATGGCTTTTCGCCCGATGCAAGTGGAGAAACTCCGGAAATAATCTGGTGGAGCGTATTTGCCAATGAACAACAGAAATTCATAAAGGCTTGTAAAAATATCATTGACCGCCCACGACATCGATTACATGGAAAGGATGCCTATAAACGTGCTGACAAGCTGACATTTATCCCCTCTTACATAGAAAACGAATTGGCAGAACACAGAAATGGCTGTGCTCATTTATACCGTGTAGAGGAACATGTTTGGACAAACGATACGCAGGAAAACAGGTTCTTGAAATTTGCTCTTGGCCAAATTACTGACAAATATGAGGTCTTGAAGAAGCGTATAGAAGCAGTGAAGAATGCCTCTGATGTAATGAAGGATGATATGCAAGCCACGTTAACGATACTGAAACATCTACAACGAAATCCCTTTTTCCGCACTATAGGAAATTACAAAGGTATGAATCAAGAAAGCTTGGCCTTACAAAAGGCTACCGGATATAGTCAGGTATATCGTACATGGAGCCTACTCCAACGCTCCTATTCACTGAATGATGGCATATATCGCTTGCAGACCAAAGACATTGCAACGCTTTATGAAATCTGGTGTTTCATAGAAGTAAGCCATATAGTAAAAGAAAAACTGCACTTATCTGATGAAGATATAGACCATAGAAACCGTATGGAAATGAATGGTCTGTTTACATGGGATTTAGGCAAAGGTGAACATTCGCGTATTCTTTTTAAGAAAGATAATGTGGAACTGGCGGAACTAATCTATAATCCAAAGAGTTCAGAACGTGAAAATAACTCTGTCGGTATAACTGATTTGGTAGTACCAACTGTGCCCCAAAGACCGGATATTGTGTTGCAGCTTACCAAAAACGATTTGCAAGAAGGAATGAAAATGACTTACTTGTTTGATGCAAAATACCGTATTGATGGAAAGGATAGAAATGGAGTAGATGTTCCTCCCGAAGATGCAATCAACCAGATGCATAGATACCGTGATGCCATTTATTATAAAGATTGTCAATCGGATGCTTTGAAAAAAGAAGTAATAGGCGGTTATATCCTGTTTCCAGGTGATGGTGAGCCAACTGATGTTGCCGTATCTAAGTTCCGTAAGACTATAGATGAGGTAAATATTGGAGCATTCCCACTTCGTCCCAAAGACACACACAACCGATTGCTTTTAGAGCAATTCATAGAAGAGCTAATTCAAAATAAGTCACATGAAACAATATCGAAAGTAATACCACAAAAGGGCACGTTATTGCAAGTGCCTAATCGTATTCTTATTGGTTTAGTCGGAAATAGTTCACGACCTGGATATACACAAAGTTTCCTTGACGGTAATGCCACATTGTATTATACAGGGCCAAAGTTCCCAACAACCATTTCATTGCATGACCTTCACTACTTTGTTCCTTATATAAAAGGTGAAGGTGTTCGTGATATATATGAAATTATCCGTATAAGAACTATAACTGGCAAAGAGGCAAAACAAGCCGAAGGTGAAGATGCAACAGATGATATGCGTTTAGCATTTGAATTACGTTTCAGCCGTAGGTTATTTGAGGATTATCGGCAGATAGATACTCACAAGATGATTAATTATACTTTTATTGACACTACGTTTGATGAGACAGAAAAGTGGTTGATAGTAAATGAGTCATAATTATCTTTACACCAACAAATGTAATGACCTATTATACAGTTAACAAATAGATATTTATATAAATATAAAATCCCATTATTGCAAATTATGATACAAAAAATAAAAATTGATTGGAGAAATTGTTATGGTATTAAGGAACTCAACCAAGAATTCCAGTTTACTTCTGGTAAACAAATACATTTAATCTATGCTCCAAATGGTTCAATGAAAACATCTTTTGCTAAAACTATGCGCTATTTATCAGGGCAGTCCAAAGAGAAACCATGTGACAAGCTACACGATAAAGACAAATCAAGTTTCATTCTAAAAGCGGACGGTTTAGATGTGTCTAAGGAAAATATATTCGTAGTTAATGGAGATGATGATATTGATTGTTCAAAGTCGTTTGTGAATTTCCTTGCAAGCTCAGAATTAAAAAACAGGTATGATTCTATATATCAACAATTGTCTGAAAAGAAGGAACTCCTAATAAGTAAATTAAAAAGTGCCTCTTTAAGTTCCGACTGTGAAAAAGAGATATTCGGTACTTTCAAACAAAATGATGCTGACACTATCTTTAGCATACTTGAGCGTTTAAACAGTGAAGTCAAATCAGGTTTACCAAAGTTTGAATTTAAGTATAATGATGTATTTGACACCAAAGAGAATGTTAAGAAATTTATAGAATCTAATAAAGATAACCTGAATATATATATCGACAATTACAATAGACTTTTAGAAGATTCCAAGCTATTCCGAACTGTGGCCGGTCATACATTTGGAACGTATCATGTTGCGCAATTACAACAGTATGTTTCTGATGGTTCATTTTTCGGTGTTAATCATAAAATTGTACTTCAGGACAATACGGAATTATCGTCCGAGACAGAGTTGCAAGAACTTATTAATAGTGAACAACAACGTCTTTTAAAGGATGAAAATTTAAAGAAAGCTTTTGATAAAATCACAAAAGCAATTGACAAAAATGTCGAATTGAGAGGTTTTAAATCTGTTTTGAACAATCATCCTGAATGGATACCTGAAATCATTAACTACGAAGTATTCCGAAAAAAAGTCTGGTTAGGGTATTTATCAGACAATGAGATAAAGCCTCTGTTTGATGCTTATATACAAGTTTATAATGAAAATAAAGAGGCACTACAGCAAGTCTTAGAAGAAGCCAGCTCGCAGCAAGAAAGATGGGAACAAATTATAGCCCTTTATAATGCACGTTTTCATGTACCAATAAAAGTTTCTATAGCCAATCAAAAGGATATTATACTAAAACAAGAAGCAGCGAAACTACAGTTTTCTTACGTTGAAACTTCAAGTACAGAAACAACTGTGGAGAAAGACGTGCTGGAGAAAATCCTTAGTCGAGGCGAAAAACGCGCTTTCATTATCCTGCAATTTCTCTTTGAAATGGAAGCACGTAAGACTATGGATCATGATACAATTTTAGTTATGGATGATATAGCAGATTCATTTGATTATCAAAACAAATATGCGATAGTAGAATATATTAAAGACATTGCTGCTGACAATAGCAATAAGTTCTATATGCTCGTGTTGACTCATAACTATGATTTCTATAGAACATTGTCATCCCGTCTTAGTCTATTCCCACCAAATCTATGGATGGCAGAACGCTTAGCTAATGGAAAGGTAATCATCAACCAAGGTCAGTATAAAGGCAATATATATACTAATGCTTTTATCAAGCATGATAATGACGATAAAATATTTATAAGTATGATTCCTTTTGTTAGAAATCTGATAGAATATACTAAAGGGGAAAATGATGATTACAGAACATTAACAGAATGCCTTCATAAAAAAGCAAATACACGAACTATAACAATTGAGCAGTTGATAAATATTATGACTGATTTTACACAAGGTAAAGGTATGAAACGCCCTAAATCAACAGATAAAATTTACGACTTGATTATGCAAACCGCAGATAGCATCATAACCGAAACCAATCCTAATCAAGTGCTAATTGAAAATAAAGTGTGCTTATCTATTGCCATAAGACACTTGGCGGAAAATTATATGTACGACAAAATGATAGCAAAAGGTAAAAGTGAAGAAGATTTAGCTGTAACAGGTAGTCAAACAGGGAAGTGGACAGATCTATTTAAAAAAGCCTGTCCGAAAGATGCTCATTATGATATTATAGAGCGTGTTAATATGATGACCCCTGAACTAATTCATGTAAACAGTTTTATGTTTGAGCCTCTCATAGATATGTCTATATATCATCTAATTCAACTGTATAAAGACTGTAAAGAACAACTCAAATAAACGATATGGCTGATGTACTGAATAGAGAACAACGCCACCGTTGTATGTCCGCTGTAAAAGGGAGGGATACAAAACCTGAATTACTGGTTCGCAAGTTCCTTTTTAGCCGTGGCTTCCGCTATCGGCTAAACCATCCACGCCTGCCCGGACATCCTGATTTGGTACTTCGCAAATATCGAACAGTTATTTTTGTGAACGGCTGCTTTTGGCATGGTCATGATAATTGCAGATACTTTCGCCTACCTAAAACAAACATTGACTTTTGGCAAAAGAAAATAGAACGAAACAAAGAGCGTGATAAAAAAGAGCAATGCCAGCTTGCAGCTATGGGCTGGCATTGCATTACAATTTGGGAATGTCAACTAAAACCTAAAGTCCGCATACAAACACTTGAATCATTAGCATATACATTGAATCACATTTTTCTTGAAGACCGAAAAGTCAAAACATATCAAATAGCAGAAAATGACAATAATTTCATGGCTGCAGAACCGGAAGTGTCATATGGTAAAATAGACAAATAGTAATCTATTAAAACTTATTATTCCGCATCAGACTTAGATTTTACATAAGTAATTTCCACTAAATGCTGATATTGTTCCTTCACTGCCCTATACATAGAATAATGCGCAAAGGATTCTTCCTTAAACTTCATACTACTAGCAGAAGCAGCAACAGCCCATATAATAATAACGGCAATAATGGGTACAATATACTGGAGTTTTATATGATAGCCATATATAAACAGCCCACTGATATTAGGTGAAATAACGGTTACAGGGCTTTTCAGCTCATTGATTTTTGCCAATATCTCATCCTGCCGTTTCAATATACATCGGGTATTAGTTTCGATAGTCATACGATTCTGATTGTAATCGCAAACGTGCCGATAAAGATATTCAAGAAGTTTGGACTTCTGCTTGAATAAATCAATGAGTTTCGGGAACCATAGCGAAAACGGCAATGTGTTGGGCTGCTGTTGCCAGATATGTTTCTTGACCACAGACAAGGCTTCATTCCAGCAAGTACAGAAACTGTTGGCAATTCCTGTATAAATGGCCTTTTCATTGAAATCCGTTTTTACAGATTGTTCCGGTGTAGAAACAGTGGCATTCTGTTTTTCAATACACACTTTCAGTTCGTTGATACTTTGGCGCAAATTCGCAAGATTTGCAGCTACTACATCTTCTTTCATTATCTTCTACGTTTTGAGGTTTTATAAAAGGGTTCGCTTCTTTCGTTGTCTTTGTTTTTATCGTCTCGCCATCCTTGTTCATTGTTGGCTCCTCCACCTCCACTAGGAGTTATGGCTTGATGGGGTTGAATAATCAGTTCTGCTGCCACATTACCCAATGTAGCACAAAGACTGTTAAAACTCAAATCACGGTCAAGTTTAGAACCAGCCATGCTATACTCATCCTGACAGAATGATATACCACGAATTTTATCAGCATTCTCAGCGTGATTAAAACGCATATCTATACCCAAGCCTTTGAGAATGCTAAAAAAGTCATTCCACGAATGAGAATTTGCTCGTGCATCAAGCACAGAGGAACGAAGATTATACTTCCGTAGTTGATGAGGACGCAAACGGCTCTTATTTCTGGCTTTGCTATTTTTAGGGGCAAAGTAAAGTCCATACTCTTTAGTCAAAGCACGACAGATTTTTGCATTGCGTATTCTTTCATTGCTGTCAGAAATGAGATTGCCTTCATTGTCTATCCGATTGAATACCAAATGACAATGAGGATGTTTCGTATCGTGATGCCTAGCTATGATATATTGAGTATTGCGAATCCCCATTTGTTCCATCCATTTCTTGGCAATCTCCACCATAAGCGCATCCCCTTCTCCATTATCAGGAAAACGGCTAATATCTTGCGAAGAGAAAGCAAGTGATACGTGCTTCACAGGACTCTTTACTTTCGGGCGCATGGATGCTTGAAGGCAAAAAGAATCGGTGATCAACTTATTACTAATGGCACATACTCCTTCGTGCGCTAAAAGTGTAGCGCATTTCTTCTTGTTCTTTTGGTCGTTGGCATAGTTTACAATACCTCCGAAATCAACTCTTGTTTTAATCTTCGCTATCATGACAGGTATTCTTTACTTGGGTGATAATTCTACTAACTTCCGAGATAATAGAAAAACATTGTTGTTTGACTGTTTCCAATCCATCGATGTGCATCTGATGGGCAATCTGATTGACATTATTGGCGATGCCGGAAAGGTCACGAATTGCCGATACCATTTCCGGACTGATACGTTGACAGACTTGACAATCCATTGCAGCCTGATGGCAAAATTCATTGACAGACAATCCTGCCTGTTCCGCTTTGGATTGGATATAAATGTAGTCGTTCTCAGTAAACATTACCCGAAAACATTTGGTACGTTTCTGATAGCTCGCCAACTTTGGGCGGCCACCAAGTTTCTTTTCCTTTATACTCATATTGATTCTCGATATTGATAAATTATTTTTTGAGAGTGGCAGTTCTATCGCTTGCCGCATAGGTTTTAGTGGCACTAAAACACAAACTTGCCACTCAAAAAATCTTCCTATATTTCCCCTGCTCTATTCGGCATAGCTTGCCATCTTTAATAAAGGCTTCTATCCACTTGTTTGCCGTACTTCCATTCTCGCCCAAAGTTAAAACCGCCGCATCATAATCTTTCTTTGTGAAAGTGTCAGGCAACATATTATAAAGGGTGTTCCTTCGTGCATAAACGCCCGTCTCTTGCGAAACGGTATTGAATCGTTTAGACTGATTTCCTGACAAATTCTGATAAATGAATACGGCATGATAAAGCAGGGTGTCGCAAATACTCATGGCTATGGAATAGTCAAACTCATGGCAAACCAATTGTGTAGTCTCGTCAGAAGAAGATTTGTGAATCACATTATCCAGATGTCGGACAGCAGTCAACACCATCATTATACGATAAGCAATCAGTCCCATCCGTCTGACTACTCCTTGCATCTTGTTATCCACTTCGTCACAACATTCCTCATTCACCCGACTGAGATATTCAATAAAATGTTCCTGTAAATCAGAGGGAAGAGAAAAGGAATAATTACCCTGCCGTACAAAATTCTCATGTAAATGGCAGAATTTATCTCCCAACAGTTTGAACATGGCATTCTTGGATTGAGAAACGTCACTTGTGGCAAACACATTTCTTATACCTCGTTTGAAGCGGATAATATAGAAACAAAAGCGACTCATCAATCCGTTCTCTGCATCAGGTATCAATCTTCTTACCTGTTCTGGAGTTCCAGCCAAAGCTACCGAAACTCTCGGATTAGCTACTTCGCAATACTCCCTGTCCTTGCGCCGACTCAAACTTACCAACTCATGGTGAAATGCCTTTCGCAACACATCGGAATAATTGCCATAGTCAGACTTCAAAGTCTGGCTTAATGTGTCTCCTTCCGATTCAAACAACAGCCCGATTCCGTCATTATCCCCCAATATCTTCAAGAAAGAACTTGCGCTACTATTGGCAGGAATGACGAGCATACGCATGGGCGGTTCTGTTGGCATAGTCATTCCATCAGTTTTCTTACCTTTGATATAAGCGCTCATCGCTTCTTTGTATTCCTGCTCTAATCGTTTGGAAAGTTCATGCAAATTACGATTGATGGGAGCTACCAATTCCCGGCATAAGGTCAATGCTCCTTTTCCCATACCTGCATCTGCCACAACGAACAGATAGAGATTCGGATAAACAATGCGCTCATCGTAAACACCACAAACATTATGAAAGCAGACCGACAAACACACAATAGCCCCAATCAGTATCGTATCA
The DNA here is from genome assembly GCF_003602695.1 of Bacteroides sp. AM07-18. Lineage (NCBI taxonomy): Bacteria > Pseudomonadati > Bacteroidota > Bacteroidia > Bacteroidales > Bacteroidaceae > Bacteroides > Bacteroides sp. AM07-18. The sequence goes on along the minus strand of NZ_QTLM01000003.1, from coordinate 136,184 downwards.
CGGTCATCTACTGAAATGGAATTATTGACAACCTCATTTAGAAAAGGAGGAAGATGCTCAAACACACATTCAGGAAATACAGGAAGTTCCTCTTCTGATTTTATCCATTTACCCGTTTTACCATTTTGGATATTTGGTAAAATGGATAAATGCTCTTTACTGAACGAAGCCAATGGGATTCCGGCTTGATTTGCCAAATGGAAGAAAGAACGGATAGTAATGCCTTGCCCTTTGGAGTGCAGACAATGCGTATATTGTTTATCCGTTTCTTCCCTTTGATAGGTAGGGTAAAACCTGCTGATGCGGTGATAATACTCCCGTCCGTTCTCTCCCAATCCATTCACAAGCGCAAAGCCCAACTCCACCCAATCTTTATAATGAGGGGCTATATCAATGGCACACTGTTCTATCTCCCGAACAACACTTTCCACATCATCCTCCACCTTATTATATATAGGGGCAATACTTGGTGTATGTGCCTGTTGTATTTCAGAAGGGACATTCTCCCAATCTTGGGCGGAAAATATTTTCTTCGACATCATCTTTGTATTTATGGTTAATATATGCTTGTGGGTCGTAGGGTAAGAAGCATGAACGAGCCACATCACTGCCGGACATATCTACTAATGGCAAACCTGTTGCTTTGATGCAGTTGGCAACAGCCTTAAAGTACCGGGAATGTTCCCAGCCTTTCAAGTCAACAGGTATTATCCACTTCAATCCATTACCGGATGGACTGACAAATAACAGTTCCGTATCAAAATACCCATGGTTGAGCAGTTGCTGTTTTAACTCCCCTATGTTATCCACATGATCGAAATCCAAACACATCAATCCTGAGTGCATAATCAGTTCCTTCTCATTACGCTTGCGAAATAATCCCGAAAAAGTACAATAGTCAAAATGAGTGACTTTATATCTTTGGGCTTCGGGAGAAGATAGCATCAAACGCAGGGCTTCGGTTTGTGGTTGGGCATAATGCCCTATGATATAACGATACACATCCACAATACCTACCGCCCTTATCGGTTCGATGTTTTGAATAGGCTTGCGAAAGAACGAAAAGCAATAGTCTGTCGTTTCCATCATCTGATAATCTTTTTAGATTCGACAAATCGTCTGGCTTCTTCCATTAAGTCATCCTGTGTCTTATGCGATTTGTTCTTCAACCAATCGTCAATCTCTGATTGCAGGAAAGCCAACGCCTTATTTATTTTATGTACGGGAATCTGTTTGGTTGATACCCATCCATAAACCGTTTGCTTGGCTGGATGTGATGGAAGATAAGCGCAAAGCTCGTCTATATCCATCCACTTGGGTGAGTTACTTGCCTGCTTATGCTGCAAGGCATTTACTTTAGATTGCAGTGCTTCTACGGACTCAATCAGGTAGGACAACGCATTCGGCATTTCCTCCAATGAATTTACTTTATAGGCCATTTTTCCTTCGTATTAAAGTTTATGCCGCAAAAGTATAGGGATACTTATAGGTGCTAAATAGGTGCTTGACCGCCACCAATCAACCGCTCATTTACCACTGACAGATTTAAGTTTCATTAATACGAGAGTTTATTGGAAGGCATAATAAAAGGGAAATAAACCACTATTGGGACTGACACCTTCCTTACCGAAAGCCTCAATGCTACAAAACACCCCTCAAAAAGCCGATGCTTCATGAGGGGTAAACGGTGGTAAGTATATGATTGGTATTACATAAGTCGCTGGTGCTCAATGGTGGATACAACCACCATAACCTATAAATCCAAATTGTCTATATGCAGCGTATTGGCGGCTTTCTCTTTGTGTTCGTTTACGATGTGCGTATAGATTTGCGTGGTTTTGACATTAGTATGTCCCATCAAAGACTTGATAGTGTATATGTCAACGCCATTTTCCAGCAACAGCGAAGCATAGCTATGGCGGCCACAATGGAAGGTGATGTGCTTCTTGATACCGGATGCTTCTATCCAGACTTTCAACGGGCGAGAAATCCAAGAGGCATCAGTCAATCCTTCAAAAACAAGTGCTTCATCATCGTCTGGACGTATGCCGCATAGTTGAAGTGCCTGTTGAATGACCGGCTTGTAATCGGGCCTTTTTGTCTTTTGCTGAATTACGACAGCTTGCCATGTACCCTTGCTTGTTTGCTGAATTTGTTTCCATTTCAAAGTTTGAATATCACTATGCCGCAATCCAGTGAGAATAGAGAACAAGAACGCACGTTTCAAAACATCATCCTTGCAAGGGGTATCAACCAACATTTGCACTTCATTCATAGTAAGCGCAACACGAGGTTTCTCAATGTTTGTTATTCCCTTTACTTTCGCACTTATATCAACGGTCAGATATTCATCAATGAATGCCTGTTTCAATCCAGCTTTGAGTATAGAGAAATAAGTCGATGCCGTGTTTTGTGAGATAGTACCTTTCTTATTCCCTCCCATTGGGGCACGGAGAAGGAACATCTTAATATCTTCAAGCAGTTTAACGGAAATTGCCTTGAATGGAATTGGCTGCCCTTGCGAATACATTTTCAATAATTCACCTACACGCCTCCAGTTGACTATTATCGAATCGGAACTATTGGGATGACGTGTGCTTATAATACGATTGAAATACTTGATAAAATCCTGTTCGCTCCGCTCATTCTGTGCAGCGATTTCGTTTTCCTTATCAGTGTAAAGGATGGCACTATCGTATTCATGCTGTCGTAACTTCCGCACATTGTCGGCATAAATACAAGCCTCTTGGTCTATCGTTGAACGACATTGGATAATTCCATTCAAATCACGCTTAGGCTTATAGTTGAATGTTCCGTCCGGTAAGATACGTGCTATGGACGATTTGTCCCAAACTGGTGTAGATATAGTTCGGTTAATGGATTCTACCACACGGCTTGCACGGGTTGAACCTCGTTTGTAAACAGGGTATGATTCTATAATCAGATACCACTCTTCTTTATAATTCGACCTTCTGAGTTTGACAGTCACTTTGGTATTTGGTAATGCTTTCTTCATTCTATTTCTGATTTATATAGATTATCAATTTCTTGCTTGGGTACATACACATAGTTTCCTATTTGTCTTGAGGGAATAGAGTATTTTCTAACGTGCGCCCATACTGAACTGTCATTAATATGGTACTTCTCACAAATCTCAGTAATGGTATAGCAATCCTCCAGCTCTAAGCTGTATGTTTTAGGAACAGGCTTTTCTTTCTCTGCGATACTTTCCGGTCTGTTTAGAAAAAGCCGTTCCATTTCAGAGCGTTTGATACGTGTGAGCCTTGTACCCATATTGATAGTGGGAATACGTCCCAATTTAATCAGGCGATACAGGGTGCTACGTTCCACTCCAAACATAGCAACAGCTTCCTTTACAGAAATGTACTCTCTGATGTCTGGTACTTGTTGGACAATGGCTTCTAACTTCGCGTTTCTATCCTTTGCATCCTTTTTGCGTTTCCAAGCCACTTTACCACATTTAGGGGAACAATAGTGACTGTCAAGTGTTTTTGCGACAAACACTTTGCCGCAGAGCTTGCACTTCCGTTTGATTTCAAATCCGATTGTTGGCATATTATCTACTTTTAAGTATGTATTAGTATGTATAAGTGTGATTAAGTACCACATTATCTACTTTTTTGTCTTGTCGCAAACATGTCGCAAATAAGAGATAAAAAAGCCCATAGAAAACACATAGCAACCATGAACCCCATAAACGCAAAAAGCGTGCAACTCATTGAGCTGCACGCTTTTGCTTATTGTTTATTATCTGTTTCCTTATCGGAATCATTTGACTTCCTCAAAATCAGCATCCTGCACATTATCGCCATGCTTTGTATTATCCTGAGCACCGCCTTGTTGACCTGCATTCATATCAGGACCAGCCTGTGCACCACCCTGAGCACCGCTCTGGGCATACATTTCAGCACTTGCAGCCTGGAATGCCGTATTCAGTTCGGCCATGGCAGAATCTACGGTAGCCAGGTCTTGAGCCTTATGGGCATCTTTCAGCTTCTGCAAAGCAGCTTCAATCGGAGCCTTCTTGTCGGCAGGGAGCTTGTCGCCGAGTTCCTTCAACTGATTTTCGGTTTGGAAAATCATAGAGTCGGCCTGGTTCAACTTGTCTACTTTCTCACGCTCTTTCTTATCTGCTTCGGCATTGGCTTCGGCTTCGGCTTTCATCTTTTCGATTTCTTCCTTGCTCAAACCGCTGGAAGCTTCGATACGGATAGCCTGTTCCTTACCGGTAGCCTTATCTTTGGCAGACACCTTCAAGATACCGTTGGCGTCGATATCGAATGTCACCTCAATCTGAGGAATACCGCGACGTGCCGGAGCAATACCTGTCAGGTTGAACTGGCCGATTGACTTGTTCTGTGCAGCCATCGGACGCTCACCCTGCAATACATGGATGGTAACCTCCGTCTGGTTGTCGGCAGCAGTAGAGAATGTCTCGCTCTTCTTGCAGGGGATGGTAGTGTTGGCATCAATCAGCTTCGTCATCACACCACCCATAGTCTCGATACCCATAGACAGCGGAGTAACATCCAGCAACACAACGCCCTTAATTTCGTCCGTCAAAACGGCACCCTGCACGGCAGCACCTACGGCTACTACCTCATCCGGATTCACACCCTTGGAAGGAACTTTACCGAAGAAGTCTTCTACCAACTTCTGTACAGCCGGGATACGTGAAGAACCACCTACAAGGATTACTTCATCGATGTCCGCATTGTTCAGACCAGCATCGCTCATAGCCTTCTTACAAGGTTCCAAACAAGCTTGAATCAAGTTGTGAGCCAGAGCCTCGAACTTGGCACGGGTCAACGTCTTCACCAAGTGCTTGGGCACACCGCCTACCGGCATGATGTACGGCAAGTTGATTTCAGTGCTTGTAGAAGAGGACAGTTCAATCTTAGCCTTTTCAGCAGCTTCCTTCAGACGTTGCATAGCCATCGGGTCTTGAGTCAGGTCGGCACCTTCGTCGTTCTTGAACTCCTGAACCAGCCAGTCGATGATTACCTGGTCGAAATCATCACCACCCAGGTGAGTGTCACCGTTGGTTGACAATACTTCGAACACACCGCCACCGAATTCGAGGATAGAGATATCGAATGTACCACCACCAAGGTCGAATACGGCAACCTTCATGTCCTTGTGAGACTTGTCAATACCGTAAGCAAGAGCTGCGGCAGTCGGCTCGTTCACAATACGCTTCACTTCAAGACCTGCAATCTGACCGGCTTCCTTCGTAGCCTGGCGTTGGGAGTCTGAGAAGTATGCGGGGACGGTAATTACAGCTTCTGTCACTTCTTGTCCCAGATAATCCTCGGCAGTCTTTTTCATCTTCTGCAGAATCATTGCAGAGATTTCCTGCGGGGTATAGAGACGTCCGTCGATGTCTACACGCGGAGTATTGTTGTCACCCTTTACTACTTTATAAGGCATACGGCCGATTTCTTTCTGTACCTGGTCCCAGTTTTCGCCCATGAAACGTTTGATGGAGAAAACCGTACGGGTGGGGTTCGTGATAGCCTGACGCTTGGCAGGATCACCGATTTTACGTTCGCCACCATCAACAAATGCTACTACTGAAGGAGTGGTGCGCTTGCCTTCACTGTTTGCAATTACTACAGGTTCGTTACCTTCGAATACTGCAACGCAAGAGTTTGTTGTTCCTAAGTCAATACCAATAATTTTTCCCATGATCGTTATTTTTTTATTTGTTATTATTCTGTTTCGACGTCCGCCTCAGTGGCAGACGCCAATAAAAAGACAAACGTTGTGCCAAATTGTTCAGAGCAGCCGCAGATTTATACTTGTGGCAGTTTATCTGTCAGTTTGGCAGAATTAAAATCATTTTTTCTGTCGGAAATTACCATTTGTTAATTTCCATTCCATTCAAAAGCTCTACTTTTGTCGCCCGAATCAGAGATGATAAAACATGAACAACATTAATCATTTCCCTTGCATACCTTTAACCGTTCCTCCATGGAGGAAATATTGTTCCACCGTGGAGAAAATATCATTCCACCACGAGGGAAATATCGTTCCACCATAGTGGAACGATTAAGGATTAGTTAACATTGGGCTTAATCGTAGCAACGGAAATGATTGGTTTTCACATATTAAAGAAATAAATAAGATGAGTATGGAAAAAATGAGAGACAGTATCGACTTCAAGAACACGGACATCAAGACATTGTTCCGCAAACTATTGCTCCCTACTGTACTGGGGATGATTTTCTCCGCACTATTCGTTATCACCGACGGCATCTTTGTCGGAAAAGGAATCGGCAGTGATGCTTTGGCGGCGGTCAACATTGTGGCACCGCTATGGTTGTTTTCTACGGGTGTGGGACTTATGTTCGGCGTCGGCGCCTCTGTGGTAGCCTCCATTCATCTGTCACACGGAAAGGTCAAGGTGGCACGCATCAATATCACGCAGTCGGTAGTCATATCTTCCTTGTTGCTGATGTGCACCTCCACCCTATTCTGTTCATTTGCCCCGCAGGTGGTAAAGCTGCTCGGAGGGTCTGAACGGCTCACGCCATTGGCTGTGGAATACATGCTTTGGTTTGTGCCTTTCTCTCTGTTCACGGCATTGCTCAATTCGGGTATGTTTTTTCTGAGGCTGGACGGTTCGCCCAACTTCGCCATGATGTGCAATGTGGTGGCTGCCGTTCTGAACATCCTATTGGATTATCTGTTCATCTTCCCCTTTGGCTGGGGAATGTTCGGTGCCGCACTGGCAAGTGCCATAGGTACCACGGTAGGTGCATTGATGATAGTATTCTATCTGATGCGCCGCCGGTGCGCACTGCGCTTCCACCCCATTAAGATGAGCCGGAAAAGCATGCAACTGATGCGCCGCAACATTGGCTATATGTGCCGATTGGGTTCCTCCGCCTTCTTGTGCGAGGTGGCGATTGCCTGCATGATGTTTGTCGGCAATCAGGTGTTCATCCATTATTTGAAGGAAGACGGAGTGGCGGCATTCAGCATTGCCTGCTATTTCTTTCCTATTATATTTATGGTATATAATGCCATTGCGCAGTCGGCGCAGCCGATTATCAGTTATAACTACGGCCTGAACGAGAGCCAACGTGTCCGCCGCGCCTACTTGCTGGCACTGAAAACGGCCATAGGCTGCGGGGTATGTTTTGCCCTGGCCACAATATTCTGCAGCCCTGAAATTGTCGGCATGTTCATAGACCGCAGTTATCCGGCTTATGACATAGCGGTAAAAGGGTTGCCTTTGTATGCCACCGGCTTCGTGTTCTTTGCCGTCAACATCGTATCCATCGGCTATTTCCAGAGTGTGGAGCGTGCCAAGTATGCCACAGTTATCACCCTGCTGCGTGGTTTTATCCTGCTGACAGCCTGCTTTTTCGGACTGCCCCTGCTATTGGGAGACCGGGGAATCTGGCTTGCCACTCCTCTTGCAGAAATGCTGACAACCCTCTTTATCCTCGTGATTTACATATCCGGGAAAAAGGAGCATAAAGAAAAATCCGTATCTTTAGACAAGATGGGCTGTACCCCAACATAACTTTTTCATGCAAGCATAAAAGTCCTGTCTTCGGTTTACACTATCTTTGCAGCATGGAAACTATGATAAAGAAATTCTGCAAGAAGTATAAACTACCGGAAAACACTTTGCACGAACTTCTGTCACACATGGCAGAAGTTCGTTTCAGCAAGGGAGAACTCATTATCAGCGAAGGGGAAAGGAACAGCAACTTCTATCTTTTGAAGAAAGGCATCTGGCGCGCCTACTACCTGACAGACGGCACGGAAAACTCCCTTTGGTTCGCCGCACCGGGCGACACAGCTTTCTCATCGTGGGGATATGTGGACAGCGAGGTTTCCCTCATCAACATCGAATCAGTGAATGAAAGCATCGCCTATTGTATCAGTAAGCCTGAGCTGGAAGCCCTTTTTTCGCATTCCATAGACATGGCCAACTTCGGCAGAAGAATCTTTGAACGGGAAATTCTGTCGGTAGACAGTTCCACAGTAGCCTACGGCACCCCTCCCACTGCCAAAGAAAGGTACATGACACTGATGGAAGAGAATCCGGAACTGCTGCAGGATGTACCGCTCAAGTATCTGGCTTCTTATCTCTACATCACTCCGCAATCCCTGAGCCGGATACGCGCAGGATTAAAGAAAAAGTAAAAGACCTTTTTATGTCAAGATGCAAAAAAGGCTCTTAGCAGATTATTTCTGTAAGAGCCTTTATTATTTCAACCTATCTTGTCAGTTCTTCACCAACACCATCACCAGGTTATTGTCAGCATCGTACAGCCCGATGCCTCCGCCTGCCAGCTTGCCAAAAGACTGAACGGAATTCAAGGCTTTCAGCACACGGCTTTCCACCTCCATATCAGGGCATGCCATCATGGTACTGATAACTTGCGGGAAAGAGATTGCCGACGGATTTTCATCATCAACCTGGAAAGCGCCGTTAATCAGATTGCAACCCGCATTGCCGTGCAAGCGCTTTTCTGCAATATTAAATTCAATGAACGGCTGCTTCTCCATTCCGTCGGGAATAGCCTCGCCCGCAGCCTCACTAATTATCCACCTTCCTTCCAAATCAGACAACTTGGAAACGGACTCTTTCTTCTGCAACACGACTATGGGACGATTGGAAGCACCGCATAAAGCTATATTTTCCTTTCCCAGCTTCTTATACTTTTTCACTTTGTTCAAAGCCGACAACACATTATTTTCTACAGTCATATCCGGACAAGCCATACGGGTACTTGCCAAAGCGCCAAGGTCAATCGTGCCGGGTTTGGCATTCACGTCAAACGAACCCATCATACGGTTGCAACCACTGTTGCCAAATACTTTTCCAGTCTTTGTGTCAAAACCGATATAGGGAAATTCCTGACCCGGAGCAGGGACTACGGCAGTACCATTCACTTCAATAATATTCCACTCACCGCTGATGGAAGAAAGAGTTGCGGCATTTTTGGTTGATGCACAAGAAGACAAGCCCATCAACACGCTTGCCATGCATAGGGAAACAAATACTTTTTTCATTGTTATTCGTTGTTTAAGTTAATTTATTCAAGGGGCAAATATATAGAAAATAACCCAAATGCAAGTAATTTGTTTAATATTTGAAGCATTTACCTCAAAGTATTTAGCAGGATTTTAATGTTTATCTAAGAATTAACCCTTATATTTGCTCTCCGTATTTTTTATAAACCTAATATAATAATATAGTACAAAGAAATGGGTAAAGTTCTTATTATCGGTGCAGGCGGTGTAGGTACCGTTGTTGCGCACAAAGTGGCTCAAAATCCTGATGTGTTTACAGAAATCATGATAGCCAGCCGCACCAAGTCCAAATGTGACGCTGTTGTCAAGGCAATCGGTAACCCGAACATCAAAACCGCCCAGGTAGATGCCGACAGCGTGGACGAACTGGTAGCACTCTTCAATAGTTTCAAACCCGAAATCGTCATCAACGTAGCCCTCCCCTACCAAGACCTCACCATCATGGAGGCTTGTCTGCAAAGTGGAGTCAACTATCTGGATACCGCCAATTATGAGCCGAAAGATGTTGCCCACTTTGAATACAGTTGGCAATGGGCCTATAAGAAACGCTTCGAAGATGCCGGACTGACCGCCATCCTCGGTTGCGGTTTCGACCCGGGAGTGAGCGGCATCTATACTGCATACGCCGCCAAACATCATTTTGACGAAATACAATATCTGGACATCGTAGACTGCAATGCCGGAAATCATCATAAAGCATTCGCCACCAACTTCAATCCGGAAATCAATATCCGTGAGATTACACAGAACGGCCGCTATTATGAAAACGGAGAATGGGTGACAACCAAGCCGCTGGAAATCCACAAAGACCTGACTTATCCGAACATCGGTCCGCGCGACTCCTACCTGCTTTATCACGAAGAACTGGAGTCTCTGGTGAAGAATTTCCCCACCATCAAGCGTGCACGCTTCTGGATGACGTTTGGACAAGAGTATCTAACCCACCTGCGCGTTATCCAGAACATCGGCATGGCACGCATAGACGAAGTGGAATATAACGGCATGAAGATTGTTCCGCTGCAATTCCTGAAAGCCGTCCTCCCCAACCCGCAAGACCTGGGCGAAAACTACGAAGGCGAAACATCCATCGGTTGCCGCATCCGCGGACTAAAGGATGGCAAAGAGCGTACCTACTATGTATATAACAACTGTAGCCACCAGGAGGCCTACAAGGAAACCGGTATGCAGGGCGTAAGCTATACCACCGGTGTGCCCGCCATGATTGGTGCCATGATGTTCCTCAAGGGATTGTGGAAAAAACCGGGTGTATGGAATGTTGAAGAATTCAATCCGGACCCGTTCATGGAACAGCTCAACAAACAAGGCCTGCCTTGGCATGAGATTATCGACGGAGACTTGGAAGTTTGAAATTAATGATTAAACATTAATCATTATCCACTAATCATTAAACATTAATAAAGTGAATATAGGAGATAAAGCACCCGAAGTATTGGGTATCAACGAAAAAGGTGAAGAAATCCGCTTGAGCGACTATAAGGGAAAGGAGATTGTACTTTACTTCTACCCCAAAGACATGACATCCGGCTGCACGGCACAAGCCTGCAACCTGCGGGATAATTATGCCGACCTGCGCAAAGCCGGTTATGAAGTCATCGGCGTCAGTGTGGACAGCGAAAAGTCACACCAGAAATTTATTGAGAAAAACAATCTGCCTTTTACCCTGATTGCAGACACCGACAAGAAGCTGGTAGAACAATTCGGAGTATGGGGCGAAAAAAGCATGTATGGCCGCAAATATATGGGAACGTTCCGCACAACTTTCATCATTAATGAAGAAGGTATTGTAGAGCGCATCATCACTCCGAAAGAAGTGAAGACCAAAGACCATGCGGCACAAATTTTATAATCATTAAACATTAACAACGTGGCAAAAAAAGACGAACTGAATTTTGAAAATGGCAGCAATCTGGCATCGGGCGAAAAACTGAAAGCCTTGCAGGCTGCCATGGACAAGATAGAAAAGAGCTTTGGTAAAGGCTCTATCATGAAAATGGGCGACGAAAGCGTCGAACAAGTAGAAGTTATTCCCACAGGTTCCATCGGCCTCAATGTGGCTCTTGGTGTGGGAGGATATCCCCGCGGACGTATCATCGAGATTTACGGCCCGGAATCTTCCGGTAAGACAACCCTTGCCATTCATGCCATCGCCGAAGCGCAAAAGGCAGGAGGCATTGCCGCATTCATTGATGCAGAACATGCTTTCGACCGCTTCTATGCAGCAAAACTGGGTGTGGATGTGGACAATCTGCTGATATCACAGCCGGACAATGGCGAACAAGCACTGGAAATCGCAGAGCAACTGATCCGTTCCTCCGCTATTGACATCATTGTAGTGGACTCTGTGGCTGCCTTAACCCCGAAAGCTGAAATTGAAGGCGATATGGGTGACAACAAAGTAGGTCTGCAAGCCCGGCTCATGTCACAAGCCTTGCGTAAACTGACGGCAGCTGTCAGCAAAACACGCACCACCTGCATCTTCATCAACCAGTTGCGCGAAAAAATCGGTGTCATGTTCGGCAATCCCGAAACAACTACCGGCGGTAATGCACTGAAGTTCTATGCCTCCGTACGTCTTGACATCCGTGGAAGCCAAGCCATCAAGAACGGCGATGAAGTAATCGGCAAGCAGACCAAAGTGAAAGTTGTGAAGAACAAGGTAGCTCCTCCTTTCCGTAGAGCGGAATTCGACATCATGTTCGGTGAAGGCATCTCCCGTGCAGGCGAAATCATTGACTTGGGTGCAGAGCTTGGCATCATCAAGAAAAGCGGCTCATGGTTCAGCTATAACGAGACGAAAATTGCCCAGGGACGCGACGCCGCCAAGCAGGTCATCCTTGACAATCCGGAACTGGCAGAAGAGCTGGAAGGGCTTATCTTTGCAGAATTGAGAAAAGACAAATAACAAAAAAACTTGCCAATAGAAAAACAAAACATTCTATTGGCAAGTTTCCCTAAAAGGTTACCGCTTCCTATTCCATCTTTTCCAAACGTTCTTCCAAAGCCTCCATGCTTTTTTCAAAACGTTTCCATGTATCGGTATCCATTTGTTCTTTCAGATACTTGTTGTCTTTCAGCTTGGCTACATTTTCCAGCCCTTTCAATGCCAGTTCTTGCGAATGCTTCAATTCTCCAAGCCAATCGCGGTTCTTCAACTTCTCTATCTCCGCCCAGTTTATATCCGGAAGCTGTATATTCACATTGTTCCCATTCCAGCTGGTATTCTGATACATCATGATATTCTGTATATCCTTCAAAGTCATATCACCTTCCAGATAAACAAATTTCAGAGTGGCTGCACCATCTACAATCATAATCAGCTCCTTCACCTTTTCCCCTTTACGGCTCATGTAGAATTCAGAACTGGAGACTGTTCCCTTCTGCTTCATCAGCAATTCATATCTGGAAGACTGCACCAAAGAACGAAGATCCTTACGCATTTCTTTCTTTACATTATTATCCATTGTAGAAAGTACCTGCACAGAGTTCAACTGTCCGGACACTTTCCCAATATAAACATCTTTAGTAAACAAGTTGGGATTCGTTTCTATCATTGCCTTGGATATGTAGACGGACGACACGCCTTTCATATCTCCATACTTGTTGAATAGGTTCTTCTGTGCCTGGCAAAGCAAAGGCAACATCAGCAGTACACCTGCCAAAATCATTTTCATTGTTTTCATATCAGATTATTGTTGAATTTCTTTTCTTACTTCCTGGTTCACCTTCGTTACGTCTATCCGCGTTTCCTCTATCTGCTCAATTCCCTTGTTCAGATTCGCAGACACCTCGATTAAAGTGGCCTGCAATGCCTTATAAGCAGCTTCCGGATCAGAGAAAGTGTCCTGAGGTGTAGGAGGACGCATATCCTCTCCCATGTTCGTAATGCCATAACCTACACCTACAAGAACCAGAATGGTGGCAGCAATACCTCCTATCCAGCGCCAATTACGTTTGGCCTTGTTCCGGTGGAAAAAACGTTGTTCCTCTTCAGCCTTTTCATCAATCATCCGGCTCAGTTTATCCTCCAATCCGGCGGGAACATTATCCACCACTTTCCCGGGAAAAAAGCTGAGAAAGAGTTTCTTGTCCTTCTGCAAGTGCTCGGGCACTTCTTCGGTTCTGAAAGCTTCCTTCAACAACTCTTCTTCCTGCTCGTTGGTATTCCCTTCATAAAATTCGGCGAGCAGCCTTTCAATTTCCTCGACTTTCATAGTTACTCCATTTATTAAATTCCTCACGTATCTTTTTTCTTGCCCGGGACAACAGTACACGGACATTGGTAGCATTCAATCCCGTGACCTGCTCTATCTCTTCATAAGAACATCCCTTGACATCACGCAACGTTACTATTTTCTGCTGTTGCACCGGCAGATGGGCAATGATGTGCCTTACCTGCTGCGCTTCATCCCTCACTTCAAAGTTATCTGCTTGAGACATATTATGCACTTCGGCCAACTCCACACTCTGTCTGCTCAAAGTATACTTTCCCGAACGAAGCAAATCAAAGCACATATTTTTCACCAGAGTAACGCTGAATGCTTCCGGATTACTGATAATGGCCAGTCCTTCCCGCTTGTCCCACAACTTCAGATAAGCTTCCTGCACCAAATCTTCAGCGTCGGCAGCATTCTCCAACAGCCTATAAGCTATGCAGTACAGCTTGCGATGATATGGCAGAAACTCTTTTTTAAAACTTTCAGCGTCCATGGGCTATTTATCAATAGTAGATTCCTGTTTATACCCTTCAGACGTAGGGGGAAAGGATTTTGTTACACGACCAGGAAGAAAAAATGGAAAAAAAATGAAAACACCAATAGCACCAGCCCAAGAGTGCGTTTATTTCAAGACATCAGCAATCCGCTTTTTAAGATTCAATTTTGCAATGTCTTCAGGCTTCAGCTCAAGCTCCACCAACACCTTCGCTGTGGAGAGTCTGTATTCCTGCTCTAACGTATCATAATTTATCTGTTCCTTATGAATGGAATACAACAAAGCAAAATCGTAGTTCAAGGCACGTGAGACATTATACAACGTATCCGTATCAACACTTTTTCTCGTAAGCATATAGTCTACACTTTGAGGCTTAACTTTCAGTCTTCGTGCAAGTTCCGCCTTGGTAACCTGCTGTTCAAGCATCACGTTCTTGATTATCTCTCCGATGTATATATTACTTTTTTCCATTTATATGAAGGTACAAATTAATCATTCATATTATAAGGAACACCAATACCAATTTGTCTGTATGTATCGTTCTTTTTATTCATAATTCGTTTGTTTTATCAAATATTTTATGATACTTTTGCAACATATTCATATAAACAAACAAATAATATCTGCTATCATGAATTTACTGACATGTATTCTCATAGCCATCCCTATCGGCATTATTTTTATTATGCTATGGATATACAATGACTACCGGAAATATAAGAAGAAAAATAAGCTGGCCATTTTGCTGTTTCTCCTATTTCCAACCACTTTATCTGCACAATACGTTGATGCGGGATGCCAAGTATCCTTTAAATGGCTGGAGAACCAAAAAGGGAAATTAGAGTATACAAAAGATGGGGTTACTTATAAGTTTATTCCAAACGACTCCCAATGGGAAATTATAATTCGCAACAACTCTTCAGAAGATATCCGAATAAACTGGGAAAATATGCAATTCATTGTGGACGGAAGAACCTCAGAAGTCAAATACCCCATACTGGCAGAAGCGGAAACTCCCTTTGCAATAATAAAAAGCCAGGCAGAAACAAGCCAAAAGATTGGTGTGACAACTTATACGACAAATAACTCTCAAATATACAACAAGAAAGATATTCGGAAAGGAAGGAATTCCTCCATTACCATTATCCTTCCCATATCTATCGGTAAGCACCCTCAATTCTTCACCTCTTTCGACTTTATCATCAAAAAAGTGAACTAACTATGACTTCTCAAGATATAAAAAAACAGCTGAAAGAACCACATTTCTGGAACATTGTATTAACTGGTCAGCACGCCGAACCGAGGACAAAAGCAACGCTGGAAGCAAAAGGTATCATAACTTGGCTTCCACTTGCTCCGGTCCGGCGTCAATGGGGAAGGATATTAAAAGAAATACACACCCCGGTTATCCCGAGATGTGTATTCGTCTATATATCCAATGAGGAAAGAAATACGTTGCAAAAATCCTACCGACTTCTTCAACCGGAAGTTATACTTCAAGAACTGCCGGACCGATGCAATCAGAACAAGTAGATATATGCCAACGTGCTCACACTAATCACTATCCACAACAAGGTGCCTTGTATCAAGGGCTTGATGCCTACTGCCTTCAGTACATCACGTGACAGAGAGGCACCGATAAAGAACAGAGTGATAGTCAGCGTCTTGCGGGCCAAAGAATTGATTCCCTCCCCAATCATGGCACCCGTTTCGGTAGTGCCCAGCACATAAGTATTGAAAATCATAGCCAGCACAAAGAAGAAGATGAACCAGGGAATACTGATTTTCTGTCCCTTACTCTTAAAGATGAACGAAGTTACCAAAGCCAAAGGAATAATCCATAAGGCACGTGTCAGCTTTATAGTCGTTGCCACCTTCAGGGCCTCCTCGCCATATGCGGCACCTGCCCCCACTACCGAACTCGTATCATGTATGGCAATGGCCGCCCATGTGCCGAACTCATGCTGGCTCATGTTCAAAGCGTGGCCTATCATCGGAAAAACAAACAATGCAATGGCATTCAATATAAAGATGGTGCCCAATGCCACAGACATCTCGCTATCCTTTGCCTTCAATACCGGACCCACAGCCGCAATGGCACTGCCTCCGCAGATAGCCGTACCGGAGCTGATAAGATAAGAAGTGTCACGGTCCACTTTCAGGAACTTACGTCCTATGAGCCAGCCTATGAGCAATGTCCCTACTACAGAAATAATCGTGAACTCCATTCCCTCCTTGCCCGAAGCCAGGGAAGCCTGCAGATTCATTCCAAATCCTAACCCTACAACAGAGTATTGCAATAGATACTTTGAAGTCTTCTTATTGAACTTCGGATGTGCCTGCCCACACAGCAATGCAAAGGCCAACCCCAAGAACAACGCCAACGGTGGAGTGACCCACGCCGAATAGGCATGCATACCGGGCACATAATCCAGCAGTAGAAAGAAGGAGAGGACAACCAGAAGAGATACATAAATAAATTTATTATTACTTTGAAGAAAAGGCATATTAATGCTTTTAGCCAAAACTCGATTTGAAGCCATACTGTTTATTTTACTATTATTACTAATGTTTATTCCTTAATTTTCCGGGTGCAAAGGTAGTTCTATTTTAGTACACCCGCCAATCGTTTCTACTTATAGACTATAACTTATTGTTATCGGGACATAAACATATAGTTCATAAAGGCTTGTGACAATCCTCCTTCCTGCCCTTGCAATTGGACAAAGCAGAAGTCGCGAAGCATGGGCATATCCTTTATCTCGACCACGCGGAAAGTGCCTGCCGCCAGTTCCTTGCAGATGGAACGGATAGACACGATTCCCATGCAATCGGAGTTTTCAAGAAAGAGCTTGATGCTTTCGGTACTACCCAGGTACATCAGTACATGGAGTGAGGAAAGCTTGACGCCGTGCTTCTGGAGTGAGCGTTCTATCACGTCCAGCGTACCCGAACCGCGCTCACGGAGCACTAAAGGAATAGCGGGCAAATCCTGGGGAGTAATCTCTTCGGGCAACTGCAAACGGCTTTTGGAATGGACTACCGCTACCAGTTCATCCTCAAGAAAAGTAGTGTACTTCAGATTGGGAAGGCGGAAAACCCCTTCCACCAATCCCAAGTCAATGCGGTGTTCCTGCAAAGCGGCTTCTATTTCCCGGGAATTTCCATTGAGCAAGGACAAGTTGACCTGCGGAAACTTGCCGATAAAACTGCCCAGCAACGGAGGAAGCACATACTGCGCAATGGTAGTGCTGGCTCCCAACTTGAGTTCGCCAATATATTCGTTATGTAACAAGTGCATTTCATATTCCAGCCGTTTATAGTCCTCCAATATCCGTTCGCAATGCTCCAAAAGCAGCCGGCCCGACTCGGTCAGACTGATTTTACTTCCCTGCCGGTCGAAAAGCCTCGTCTGGTAAGTGGCCTCCAGCTCCTGGATATGCTTGGTTATAGCCGGCTGACTTACAAACAACTCTTGCGAAGCCTTTGTAAAACTCAAGTTCTTGGCAACAGACTGAAACACTTTTAAACGGAAATCACTCATATACTTCTTATATCTTATAACTCGTCAGACTTGATGCCGAAAGCATGCGCCAAAGAATAGAACACCGGCTCCAGGCGGCAATACACCGGGCTCAGAGGTTCCTCCGTAATGAAGTACACAGCTTTGCCCCGTTCTTCCTCATTCTTGTCTTTGAAGAAACCCGCCAGCTTCTCCTCCACTCCATTACCATATACTTGATGGAAAGGCAACAGCATCAAACACTTCACATCTGCAGAATCAAGCGCCAGGTTCATCAGGTCAAGAAACAGCTCTTCGGTAGAGACTAAACCGGAAGAGGTGACGGAAGAAAATGCAAATTCGCCCAACGGCGTACGGCATGCCTGGTGATTCAGTTTATTCACATCGGATGGTTCACAACACTTCAGCACGTCCGCTGCCGGAGTATGCACCAGCAACACTTCCACCTCATTTTCTTGTTCTCTCAAGCCGGCGTCCAATGCCAGATAGCTCAACCATGCCGGCAGGTCAACATCGGGTAGCTTCCGTCCCAACTTACCTTCCAAAAAGTTCTTTGCACCATATACCACTTCATTCAGAAATGCAACATCTATCAATATCACATTTGCCGGAAACTTTATCTTATCCTCCATTATCTCCTATCTTAATACATAATTATACATAATGCTCCTCTGCAAGCAGAGCTCCGAAAACCTACCACACAGAAAGCACAAAACTTTGAAGCAGTAAAAGTACGACAAATTTATCAATAACTTGTATCATCCCAAGCAATTAATCTATATCTCCGAAGCGGAAAGAGAATATCCTTCCCCCACAACACGGAAACCTTGGAGCTGGAACACGAAGACTTAGCTACTAAAACATATAGGCCCTCACTACATAAGATGTGCATCTCGTACTACATGAGATGTACACCTCGTACTACATGAGATGCACATCTCATGCATGACATCCTTATTTGCCCTTCTCTTTAACCAATAGAGTTTAATACGAAAAGGAACTTTGCTCCAACTTCTTATCTAAAGAAGTAGAAAGAAACAAAACGACTGATTTACAGACAATTTGTCATTTTACATATTTTATATGCAGACAATTTGTCCGAAATGTGCCAATGGCAAATCTTTTGCGCCTTCCCAAGTGTTATGAAACTGATAAAATAGAAAGGAGAACAAAATATGAACTTTAACAACTTTACCATTAAAGCGCAAGAAGCGGTGCAGGAGGCTGTGAACCTGGTACAAAGCCGTGGACAGCAAGCCATCGAGCCCGTGCATGTGCTTCAAAGCGTGATGAAAGTGGGTGAAAATGTCACCAACTTCATCTTCCAGAAGCTGGGCATGAACGGTCAGCAGATAGCACTTGTACTGGACAAGCAAATTGATTCTCTGCCCAAGGTATCCGGCGGAGAGCCATACCTGAGCCGTGAAACGAACGAAGTGTTCCAGAAGGCCACCCAATATTCCAAGGAAATGGGTGATGAATTCGTCTCCCTGGAACCGGTACTGCTGGCTTTGCTGAATGTGAAAAGCACTGCATCCACCATTCTGAAAGATGCCGGGATGACGGAACGCGAACTGCGGGAAGCCATCAACGAACTGCGAAAAGGAGAAAAAGTAACTTCACAATCCAGCGAAGACACTTACCAGTCATTGGAAAAGTATGCCATCAATCTGAACGAAGCAGCCCGCAGCGGCAAACTGGATCCCGTCATCGGCCGTGACGAAGAGATACGGCGTGTCCTGCAGATTCTGAGCCGGCGTACCAAGAACAACCCGATTCTTATCGGTGAACCGGGTACCGGTAAAACGGCCATCGTAGAGGGACTTGCCCACCGTATCTTGCGTGGAGACGTCCCCGAGAACTTGAAGAACAAACAAGTCTACTCCCTGGATATGGGTGCACTGGTGGCCGGCGCCAAGTACAAAGGCGAATTTGAAGAACGTCTGAAGGCCGTTATCAACGAAGTGAAGAAGTCGGAAGGAGACATTATCCTCTTCATTGATGAAATCCATACCTTGGTGGGTGCCGGCAAGGGCGAAGGTGCCATGGATGCCGCCAACATCTTGAAACCCGCCTTGGCACGCGGTGAACTGAGGAGCATCGGGGCCACTACCCTCGATGAATATCAGAAGTATTTCGAAAAGGACAAAGCGTTGGAGCGCCGCTTCCAGATTGTCATGGTGAACGAACCGGACACGCTGAGCACCATCTCCATTCTGCGTGGTCTGAAGGAACGTTATGAGAACCATCACCACGTACGGATTAAGGACGATGCCATCATCGCCGCCGTAGAGTTGAGCAACCGTTACATCACCGACCGTTTCTTGCCGGACAAGGCTATCGACCTGATGGACGAAGCCGCCGCCAAGCTGCGTATGGAGGTCGATTCCGTACCGGAAGAGCTGGACGAGATTTCGCGTAAGATAAAGCAGCTGGAGATTGAACGTGAAGCCATCAAGCGCGAAAACGACAAGCCCAAGCTGGAACAAATCGGCAAAGAACTTGCCGAGCTGAAGGAGCAGGAAAACTCGTACAAGGCGAAATGGCAAAGTGAAAAGACCCTTGTCAACAAAATCCAGCAGAATAAGGTGGAAATAGAGAACCTGAAGTTCGAGGCCGACAAGGCTGAACGGGAAGGCGACTATGGCCGGGTGGCCGAAATACGCTACGGCAAACTGCAAGCGCTGAACCAGGAGATTGAAGAAACGCAGCAAAAACTGCACGAGATGCAGGGCGACAAGGCCATGATTAAAGAGGAAGTGGACGCTGAAGACATCGCCGACGTAGTATCCCGCTGGACCGGCATACCGGTAAGCAAGATGCTGCAAAGCGAAAAGGACAAACTGTTGCATCTGGAGGCGGAACTGCACCAGCGGGTTATCGGGCAGGACGAAGCCATCGAGGCCGTATCCGATGCCGTACGACGCAGCCGTGCCGGACTGCAAGACCCGAAACGTCCTATCGGCTCATTCCTTTTCCTGGGAACCACCGGTGTAGGTAAGACGGAATTGGCAAAGGCGCTGGCGGAGTTCCTCTTTGACGACGAGACAATGATGACCCGTATCGACATGAGCGAGTATCAGGAGAAACACAGCGTTTCCCGTCTGGTTGGAGCGCCTCCGGGATATGTGGGCTACGATGAAGGTGGACAACTGACAGAAGCCGTAAGGCGGAAACCGTATTCTGTCGTCCTATTCGACGAAATCGAGAAAGCGCATCCGGACGTATTCAACATCTTGCTGCAAGTGCTGGATGACGGACGTCTGACGGACAACAAAGGGCGTACGGTCAACTTCAAAAATACGATTATCATCATGACCTCCAACATGGGCAGCGGCTATATCCAAAGCCAGATGGAGAAGCTCAACAGTAGCAATAAGGAGCAAATCGTAGAGGAAACCAAAAAGGAAGTGATGAATATGCTGAAAAAGACCATCCGCCCGGAATTCCTGAACCGTATCGACGAAACCATCATGTTCCTGCCACTGACAGAGCCCGAAATCAAGCAAATTGTGGTGCTCCAAATCAAGAGTGTGCAGAAGATGCTTTCCGGTAACGGCGTGGAACTTGTTCTGACAAATGCCGCCATAGACTTCCTTGCCAATGCAGGGTATGACCCTGAATTCGGCGCCCGTCCGGTGAAACGTGCCATCCAGCACTATTTGCTGAACGACTTGTCGAAGAAGCTGCTGGCTCAGGAAGTAGACCGCAGCAAGCCTATTACAGTGGATGCCAATACCACTGACGACGGACTGGTTTTCAGAAATTAAAAGCAATCCGTATCCCCCAATAAAAGAGGCGATTCCCGACTATTGAGAATCGCCTCTTTTATTTTGTATTTCAATCCTTCTCCGATTACTCGGCCTTGCTTTCCTCCTTCGTTTCTGCCGCAGGAGTTTCTTCAAAATCCGTCATACCGCTTGCCACCAGCAAATTATACCAAACAATCAATTTCTTGATGTCGGACGGATATACGCGGTCGCGATCGAAGGTAGGCAATACCTCTGCCAGGTAAGCACGCAAGTCGTCAGCAGTAGCTTTCTTCAAATCCAGCACTACGGCAGCACCATTTTCCTTTTTCTTCATGGAAAGAAACACTTCCTTCAAAGGAACATCTTCCGTATCTGTATACATGGCGATATCGCCCAAAGAAATAATCTTCTCATTACCATAAGCAGGGAAACGCTTCTTGTCTGCAAGCGACTCTACAATCAACATATTTTTTCCCTGAGAAACAAGCTTATACAATCCCGGTTTACCGGAAATGGACAAAATAGTCTTCAACATAATATATTCTGTTTTGATGATTAGTAGTTATTTTTTTCGGGGGGCAAAGATAATGTAAGCCGAAGACAATACAAAATAAGCTTGCTTATTTTTATTGTTAAGGAGATGCCTATTTGCGTAACAGATAGTGCATTTTTTCAGATAGCGAACCGATTAGCTCTAAAACTTGCGGAATCAATGGGGTTTCGCCATCATTTACAATGACAAAATCTGCATATTTACGCTTTTCTTCGTCATTCATCTGGCTACGGATACGCTTTTCTATCAATTCGCGCGAGGAAGCATCCCGCCGGACGGCACGTAAAATGCGCACCTCTTCGGGCGCATAGACCATAACAATAGCATCCACTTCACCCGCAAACCCCGCTTCGACCAGAATGGCCGATTCTATACCGACAATGGGAAAAGCGGTGCGGCATTGTGTCCACCGCCTGAAATCCTCCTTTACACGAGGATGCACAATACAGTTGATTTCTTTGGCATGCTCCGGACTGCCGAAAAGATAAGACGCCAACAAAGGCTTGTTCAGCGTGCCACCGGCATACACTTCCGCACCAAGCAAAGCTGACAAATCCTCGCGGATCAATGAATCGGATGCCATCAGCCTTTTCGTTTCCAAGTCCGAGATATAGACGGGAACACCCAGCACTTCCAACAGCCGGGATACCATACTCTTTCCGCTACCGATACCACCGGTTATACCTATCTTAATCGCCATAATCAGGAGAAACTTGCTCTATCAGAAAATCCACTTGTGCCGGATTGAAGCGTACCTGGCTCACCCCTTTCGGCAGATTCTTAATCTTTACCGTATACTTGTCGGAACCCAGACGGAGCAGTTCCTCATAGGACACGTAAATATGAAAATCATCAGCGTTAATCTGCCTGAAATGACTCAGACCAACCTGAAACGTGACCTGCACCTTGGAAGGGAAAGCGCGCAGCACCTTGTCGGCAGGAAAGTTAACGCCACGCAACGGCACCTCCACTGTCTTTTCCGTATAAATATCCACCGGAAGCATCATCTCAATGGAAGAAGGCACAAACTTCACACCTTTCTGGATACGCAGGGGGACTTGCTGCCTCAAGGTATCCGATATATCTTCCAGCTTCACCGGTTGCGTATAGGCAACAGCAATCGTATCCAGCACGCCTTGCGGCGCATACACCAATACGGAATCGGGACTGAATATCGTATCCGAAAGATAATACTCACGTCCGGCACTCAGCGTGCCGCGCAGCTTCACCGGCACCAGTTTGGAGGCTCCCGTCGAATAGATGTACTCCAATGTATCCGGCTTCATGGAAAGCAGGCGGGTAGAGGCATTCAGCTGGTTCAGCACTTTCTTTTCAAACTGCGAGGGATATATCCTTACTTGATTATCCACGCCCTTATAATCGGCATAATCGAGAATAACGGGATAAAAGCTCTTTCCCAACATATAGTTGAGCAGTACCGTTCCCTTATCCTTTACCTTGATACGGAGTTCTGAAGCAGGTTCAGAGGTAATCACCACATTATTGGGCACTCCCTTCAGCCGCACCGGTATAGAAAAGTCCGCCTCATAGTCGTTGTTCAAGGTCTGCAAGAGCCAGAAGCCACCGGCTACAAAGAAAAAAAACAAAAAAATGAAGAACTCCCTGCTTTTATCGCTAAGCAGAAAGTCCTTCACTTCTCTTGATATCTTCAGATATGTACGTTGTATGTTCCTACGTTCAAACATAGGCTCACATTTCTATTATTTAGATGCCTGACTGCTGTTCGCATCAGCAGCTGCAGCAAAAATAGAATTCTTGTCTATACGAATCTTAACGTTAGAAGCGATTTCAAGCACCACATCATTGTCGTTGATTTCCTTGATAACACCATGGATACCACCAGCTGTGATTACTTTCTGATTCACTTGAAGCGATTTACGGAAGTTTGCTATTTCCTTTTGCTTCTTGTTTTGAGGACGAATCATAAAGAAATACATAATAACGAACATGGCTATCAGCATAATCCACATCATGCTACCACCACCGGCAGGGCCTGCAGCGGGAGCCTGCAGGAAGAATACAGTCATTAAGTTCATAAATACTCAGTTTTGGTTTCTATTATTAAACAAAGGTATTAGTTTTTCGTTAACTTACCTTCTTTTTTTAATTGATTAACTATTCCATCCAATGTACCGTTCACGAAGCTGCCACTTTTGGCCGTGCTGTAAACTTTGGCAATATCGACATATTCGTTCAACGAAACACTCACCGGAATGTTCGGGAAACTTAATATTTCGGCCAAGGCACACTGCATGATTACAACGTCCATAAAGGCTACACGGTCCAAGTCCCAATTGCGCGTGTTCTCGCTGATGAGGTGACGGTAATAGTCACAGTTCAAGATGGCACGGCGGAACAAACGGCGTGCAAATTCCTGGTCTTCCTCATCCTTGAACTCTGGTAGAAGTTCCTGATTGGCACCATTCTTCTCTTCAAAGCGCTTGATGGTTTTCAGTACGAAAGTATCCACAATCTCCTTGTCGTCATTCCAGTAGAGGCTCTGGTCTTCGAGCACATTGTCCAAGGCTTCGTTGTTGAAGACAAAAGTCTTATACAGCTTTCTCCACAATTCACGGTCGTATTCGTAAGAATTGTCCGAAGAAGCCATATATTCCTTATATATATCTGATTCCACAATTTTCTCATACAATCCCTTGACAAAGTCTTCATCATTGGCCCACGTGCGCTTTTGGTTGGCAATGAATTCCGTCAATTGTTTGTTCACTTCCAACTGGGCTATGAACTTGTTTTCCACAAATTTCATGTTGGGATACAGCTCCTCGGCAGTGGGAGCCAGCTTAGCTTTTGCCGCATCAATACGTTTTTGTGCGTAGTTCGTCAAAGCTATCATCAGCATCAGCAGGTAGTTGTAGAGGTCGTATGCCTTTGAAAGGCTAAAGAACAATTCTTTCTCCGCTGAGTCTAAATTTTTACTGCCATTCTGATAATAAGCATATACAATCTGTATAATCTTAAGACGAATAAGAACTCTGTTGATCATAATTCTAAAGTAAATACTAGTGTTTTAACAAGGCGCAAAAGTAGGCATTTTTAATGAGTTTACATAAATAAATCACATTTTTTAATGCAGATATTGATTATCCGGTCTTTTTCTTTTGACAGTTTAAAAAAAATCGTCAATTTTGAGCCCGATAAAGAGCTAAAAGCTACGAGATACAAGTTTTAAGGTGATAATATCAAAATTGAGACCTATTATAATATGGAAGACTTTAAGAAGAAAAACGCAGCGGACATGAACGACAAGGAGATTGCATTCTCCCAATCCATCAAAGCAGGTAAGCGCATCTACTATTTAGACGTCAAGAAAAACAGAAAAGACGAAATGTTTCTCGCCATCACGGAAAGCAAGAAGATTGTGATGGGCGAAGGAGACGACTCGCAGGTAAG
Source organism: Bacteroides sp. AM07-18 (assembly GCF_003602695.1). Taxonomy (NCBI): domain Bacteria; kingdom Pseudomonadati; phylum Bacteroidota; class Bacteroidia; order Bacteroidales; family Bacteroidaceae; genus Bacteroides; species Bacteroides sp. AM07-18. The sequence goes on along the minus strand of NZ_QTLM01000003.1, from coordinate 111,118 downwards.
TTTCGAAAAGCACAAAATCTTTCTATACAAAGAGGATTTTGAAAAGTTCATGAACGGACTTCAGCAAGCCATCGGCTTCATCCAGGAACAGCAAGGCTGCTATACAAGACATACCACTGACGAAGAGGCTGAAAGTCCCGAAACGGGAAAAGAAGAACTGCCGAAAGAGGAAAAAGCGTCTTCATTGGAAGGAGAAATCAAGATAGACATTGAATTTTAAGTTATAACCTTTTGATAATTCAAAAAGAAGCTGTACTTTTGCACCGCTTTTTTGCAACATCGTGTGGCAAGCCACATCGTGTGATGGTGAATTAAGCAAAAAATTTACTTAATTTAGAGTAACACAAAAATTTTTTAAATGAAATCAATTGAAGTAAAAGGAACTGCAAGAACTATTGCAGAACGTTCTTCGGAACAAGCAAGAGCTTTGAAAGCTATTCGTAAAAACAACGGTGTACCTTGCGTACTTTATGGTGCAGGTGAAAATGTTCACTTCACTGTACCTGCAGAGGGTCTGCGTAACTTGGTTTACACTCCGCACATCTACGTAGTTGACTTGGTGATTGATGGCAAGAAAGTAAACGCTATCATGAAAGATATCCAATTCCACCCCGTAAAGGATACTATCCTGCACGTTGACTTCTATCAAATTGACGAGGCTAAGCCTATCGTTATGGAAGTTCCGGTACAGATGGAAGGTTTGGCAGAAGGTGTTAAGGCCGGTGGTAAGCTGGTACTCCAGATGCGTAAGCTGAAAGTAAGAGCTTTGTATAACGTAATTCCTGAAAGACTGATTATCAACGTTGCCCACTTGGGACTTGGTAAGACTGTTAAAGTTGGCGAATTGCAATACGAAGGATTGGAATTGCTGAATGCCAAAGAAGCTGTTGTATGCGCCGTTAAGCTGACTCGTGCTGCAAGAGGTGCCGCTGCTGCTGCAGGCAACTAATCGATTCTTTTCAAGAAAGACTAAATATTCGGGAACGCGGATTAACGCAGCCAACGCAGATTTCATACTGATTTCCGCGGAAAGTTGCGATAATCCGCGTTCTTTTTACGGCTCACGAGAGTGTATAATTCACCACAGATTACACTGATTTGCACAGATAGACATCTTTGATTATCGGTACATTAAATTCATTCTGTGTTAATCTGTGTAATCTGTGGTGAATACTAGTTTTAACACCCTCATAAACAGGAAGCACTGACTATGAAATATTTAATTGTAGGATTGGGCAATATCGGCCCCGAATATCACGAAACCCGCCATAACATCGGATTCATGGCAGTAGATGCTCTGGCCAAAGCAGCGGGTGCCACTTTTACCGACGGACGTTATGGTTTCACCACAACACTGTCAGTCAAGGGACGCCAACTGTTACTGCTGAAGCCTTCCACCTTTATGAACCTCAGCGGCAACGCCGTACGCTACTGGATGCAAAAGGAAAACATTCCATTGGAGAATGTGTTGGTAGTGGTAGATGACCTGGCACTGCCTTTCGGCACACTGCGCCTGAAAGGTAAGGGAAGCGATGCGGGACATAACGGCCTTAAGCATATTGCATCAACGCTGGGCACCCAGAATTATGCACGCCTGCGTTTCGGCATCGGCAATGACTTTCCCCGTGGCGGACAGATTGACTATGTGCTGGGACATTTTACCGATGAAGATTGGAAAACAATGGGCGAGAGATTGGAAACAGCCGGAGAAATCATCAAAAGTTTCTGCCTGGCGGGAATAGATATCACCATGAATCAATATAACAAGAAATGAACGAAGCCAGAATTGACAAATGGATGTGGGCCGTGCGCATCTTCAAGACGCGTACCATAGCCGCCGAAGCCTGCAAAAAAGGACGCATCAGCATCAATGGCGCACTGGCAAAGGCTGCCCGTACGGTGAAACCGGGAGACGTCATCCAGGTGCGCAAGCCCCCCGTCACCTATTCCTTCAAAGTTCTGCAGCCCATCGAAAAGCGTGTTGGCGCAAAGTTAGTGGCCGAAATGATGGAGAATGTAACGACTCCGGAACAGTATGAACTGCTGGAGATGAGCCGTGTTAGCGGTTTCGTCAACCGTGCCAAAGGTACCGGACGACCAACGAAAAAAGACCGCCGGAGTCTGGAAGAATTTACAGAACCGGAATTTCTGGATGATTTCGACTTTGAATTCGATTTTGAGGAAGAGTAAAAATAAGGGAAAGATTATGAGCGAGAGAATAATTAAATGGGGATTCATCGGTTGCGGAGAAGTGACCAAATACAAAAGCGGACCGGCATTCCAGAAAATAGAGAACTCCGAAGTAGTGGCCGTCATGAGCCGAAATGGTGACAAGGCCAAGACCTACGCCAAGGAAAGAGGGATTCCTAAATGGTACGACGATGCCCAGGAGCTGATTGACGACGAAGAGGTGAACGCCGTGTACATTGCCACTCCTCCTTCTTCACATGCTACGTACGCCATCATGTCCATGAAGGCAGGTAAACCGGTCTACATAGAGAAGCCGATGGCTGTTACCTACGAAGAGTGCTGCCGCATCAACCGCATTTCCAAAGAAACGGGTGTTCCATGTTTTGTTGCGTACTACCGCCGCTATCTGCCCTACTTCCTGAAGGTAAAGTCACTGGTAGAGGAGGGACATATTGGCAATGTCATCAACATTCAAATCCGCTTCGCCCAGCCTCCCCGCGACCTCGACCATAACAAGGAAAACCTACCGTGGCGCGTGCAGCCGGACATTGCCGGCGGAGGATACTTCTATGACCTTGCGCCCCACCAGATAGACTTGCTGCAGGAAATCTTCGGATGTATCCTCGAAGCCAGCGGCTACAAGAGCAACCGTGGCAGACTATATCCTGCCGAAGACACTCTAAGCGCATGTTTCCAGTTTGACAGCGGACTGGTGGGCAGCGGCTCCTGGTGCTTTGTCGCCCACGAATCCGCCCGCGAAGACCGTATAGAAATCATTGGAGACAAAGGCATGATTTGTTTCTCCGTATTCACCTATGACCCCATTGCGCTGCACACAGAAAGAGGGCGTGAGGAAATCATTGTCGAAAATCCCACCTACGTCCAGCAACCGCTTATACAGGCAGTGGTAGACCACCTGCTGGGCAAGTCAGTCTGCGGCTGTGACGGTGAAAGCGCCACTCTGACTAACTGGGTAATGGACAAAATACTGAACAAACTCTGATTAGCGTTCATGGGGTAGACCTTACCCCATGTCGAAACCTTCACATTTCCGGCCGACCAGCTTGTACACATCGGCACTCTCGCCTACAACCCATACCACATCGCCTTCTACAAAAGGTTCATGCGGGTCGGGAGCATGCAGGGTCTCCCCTCCCCGCTCCACACCGGCAATCAGGCAGTGATACTTCTCGCGTATCCCTGCTTCCTTCAGGGTCTTGTTCAGGAAAGGAGACTGCCCGTCCACACAGAACTGGCGCAGAATCATCTCACTCTTCTCTATCACATCCGTATTCATGGCAGACACCTTATCCATCTCCTTGCCGAAGACGTTCAGTTCCTCGTCCGTAGCAATCACTTGTATCTTGTCCTGCGGGAAAAGGCGGACAGACGCTCCGGGAATATTAATCCGTTTCTTGCCCCGAAGGATGGAGACCACATGGATGCCGTATTTCTTTCCGAAATTCAGCTCCGCCAATGTCCTGCCCACCCATGCCGACTCGCCGGGGATTTCAAAATCCGTCAGGTGCAGGTCGCGCGACAGCAGACGTCCCGCATACTCCGGTTTCTTCTCTCCCATATACTCGGCACGCATGTCGCGGTACCGCAGATTCTGGAAGAATGTCCTCTCTATCATGATGGACTGCTTCTTCAACTGGCGGGAGAGTATCATTAAAGTCACCAGCAACACCGCCACTCCAAATACCAGTCCCACAGACATCTTGAACAAACCGGCTATAACGAACATGACAAACGAAACACCCAGCAGCAGACGCAGTACAATGGTAGCCACCAACGGCGCCCGGTTTCCACGGTTATCTTTCCATAAAGTCACGAACTCCTCCGAATGATTCTTTTTAATCATGATAGCACGCAGAAACGGAGCTATACACAGAATGATGATAAAGGCAGCCAACAAAGAGCCCCATACCCCGGGCAGACTGTCGTGCACGAAAGGCACCAGAAAACGGAACGCCAAAGCTATCACCGCCACGCAAATGATAGAATATACAACCGTAATCCTGACTAGTGCAAATATCAGTTTCTTCCACAGACTTTCATGGTTCATCGTCTGCGAACCTGAAGCATAACGGGTCAAGAACTTTCTCCATTTTTCCGGCAAATGCGTATCCACAAGATTGGAAGCGGGGCCTGCCAAACGAATCATATAAGGAGTAAGGAAGGTAGTGATGACAGACACCGCCACCACAATAGGATACAAGAAATGGCTGGTGACATGCAGCGACACGCCCAGCGAAGCTATAATAAAGGCAAACTCACCGATTTGCGTCAGACTGAAACCGCATTGCATAGCCGTCTTCAGCGGTTGCCCTGCCAGCAGCACGCCCAGCGTTCCGAAAAGGGATTGTCCGAGGATGACCGCCAGAGTAATCACGACAATAGGTCCCGCATACTCCACAATCATGGCCGGGTCTACCATCATGCCGACCGATACGAAGAAGATGGCGCCGAACAAGTCCTTGACCGGCTTCACCAGGCGCTCTATGCTCTCCGCCTCTACCGTCTCGGCAAGAATGGAGCCCATGATGAACGCGCCGAAAGCAGCCGAGAAACCCGTGTGCGCGGCCATCACCACCATACCGAAACAGAGTCCGAGAGAGACTATCAGCAAGGTTTCCTCGCTCATCAGCTTCCGGCACCGCTTCAGCAATCCGGGGATGAGGTATATCCCCACCACGAACCAAAGTATCAAGAAGAACAGCAGTTTGGCAATGCTCCCCAGCATCTCCGTACCCTCGAAGTTATGGCTGACTGCCATCGTGGAGAGCATCACCATCAATACGATGGCAAGAATATCCTCCAGGATAAGCACACTGAGCACCAGCCCCGTGAACTGTTTCTTGCGCATCCCCAAATCATCAAACGCCTTATAGATAATGGTAGTGGACGACATGGCAATCATACCGCCCAGGAAGATACAGTCCATCCGTTGCCAGCCGAACCCGGTACCTACCGCCACTCCCAACAATATCATACAAAAGATGATGGTACACGCAGCAATAATCGCCGCGCCTCCCACCTTCACAATCTTCTTGAAGCTGAATTCCAATCCCAGTGCAAACAGCAGGAAGATAACGCCTATATCCGCCCAGGTCTGTATATTAGCCGTGTCCATCACCGACGGTGTATAGGCCATGTGAGGGCTGGCAAGGAATCCTGCAACTACATATCCTAACACCAGCGGTTGCTTCAATTTCTTAAAAAGCAGGGTCATAATCCCCGCACAAATCAATATCAGAGCTAAATCAGCTATCAAAGGGGCTAAATGTGACATAACACTACTTATCTATTAATCAGAGATATACAACTGCAAAACTCTGCAATACATCTGCAGTAGCTCTGCAATACATCTGCAGTGGCTCTGCAAAAGCCTTGCAGCGTCACTGCAACTGCTTTGCAGCAACACTGCAAAAGGTATGCAGTAACTTTGCAGCAGTTGTCTATACGATTCTACAACACTCCTTTCGAGCTTGGCAGTTCAAAGTGATAAATATCCCTTTTCACCGCCATCTTCAGCGCACGTGCCAGCGCCTTGAAGATGCCTTCTATCTTATGATGTTCGTTCTGCCCTTCGGCTTTTACATTAAGATTCATCCGGGCGGCATCACTCAAGGACTTGAAGAAGTGCAGGAACATTTCCGTAGGCATGTCGCCTATCTTCTCGCGCTTGAACCCGGCATCCCATACCAACCACGGGCGACCGCCGAAGTCGAGGCACACCTGGCAGAGACAATCGTCCATAGGAAGGGCATAGCCGTAGCGTTCGATGCCGCGCTTGCTTCCTAAGGCCTGATAAAGGCAGTCGCCCAGAGCAAGAGCGGTATCCTCGATGGTGTGGTGCTCGTCCACTTCGAGGTCGCCTTTCACACGGATGGTGAGGTCCATGCCGCCGTGCTTGCCTATCTGCTCCAGCATGTGGTCGAAGAAGCCCAGTCCGGTCGCGATGTCACAATGCCCGTCACCATCCAGATTCAAGGATACGTATATATCTGTCTCCTTGGTAGTGCGACGTACTTCCGCCGTACGCTCACCGGCAAAGAGGAATTCGGCAACCTTATCCCAATCCCTGGTGGCGAGGGCGCAGTAATCTTCAAGTCCGTCACAAGCGGCACCGCCACCTTCGGAAACGGGTTTCAATGACGCCGTGTCATCTTGCAGAAGAATGGCGCGGCAGCCCAGATTCTTTGCCAGTTCCACATCCGTAGGCCGGTCGCCAATGACGAAACTGTGGGACAAATCGTAGTCCGGGTTATCGAGGTATTTGGCAAGCATTCCGGTACGCGGCTTGCGAGTCGGTGCATTGTCGTCGGGCATGCTGCGGTCTATGCAGATGTCGTCGAAGGTGATGCCTTCGCCTTCCAATGTCTTCATCATCAGGTTGTGTGCCGGCCAAAAGGTCTCTTCCGGAAAGGAAGTTGTGCCGAGCCCATCCTGATTGGTCACCATTACAAAATCAAAATCCAGCTTGCTGCGGATGAAGCCAAGATTGCGCATCACTTTCGGATAGAACTCCAGCTTCTCCAGGGAGTCCAGCTGATAATCAATGGGCGGCTCAATGACTAAAGTCCCGTCACGGTCTATAAAAAGTAGTTTCTTCATTTTAAAGGATATTTTTTTGAGGGAATAAAGGGAGTTATCGGGAGTTAGAAGGAGTTAGAGGCCGATAGTTCTTTGCATAAGCATTACTTATATAAAACAGCAGTATCGGCCTCTAACTCCCTTTAACTCCTTCTACATATATTCCTTCAGCGCTTCAATCAATTTTTCATTCTCCCCTCTCGTTCCTACCGTCACTCGCAGGCAATTTCCGCAGAGTGACACGGAATTACGGTTGCGGACAATGATACCCTTGCCTACCAGATAATTGTAAATCTTCACGGCATCCGTCACACGAGCTAGGAAGAAATTGGCATGGGAAGGGAACATCTTCACCGTACATGGCAGTGCGGCGAACTCGGCTTCCAGATTCTCCCGTTCTTCTTTCAGTGTCTTTACCCAACGTTCTATTTCATAATAGCGGTGAAGCATTTCCACTGCCTGCTTCTGTGTCAGCAGGTTCACGTTATAGGGATATTTTATCTTACTGAGGATGCCGATAATATCCGGTGAGGCAAATGCCATACCCAGACGGATGGCAGCACATCCCCATGCTTTGGAAAAGGTTTGCAGTACAATGAGATTCGGATATTGATTCAAATTTTCAAGGAAGGAAGGTGCCTCGGAGAAGTCATTGTATGCCTCGTCCAGTATCACCAACCCATCAAACCGGCGAATCAGCGTTTCAATTTCGCTACGGAGCAGGTCATTGCCGGTAGGATTGTTGGGAGAGCAGATAAAAATCAGTTTGGTATGCTCATCCGCAGCAGCCAGAAGCTTGTCGGCAGAGAACTGGAAATCCTCATCGAGCAGCACTTTACGGTACTCCACATCATTAACGTCAGCACAGACTTGATACATGCCGTAGGTAGGGTCGATGGCCACTACATTGTCCACACGGGGTTCACAAAAAGCACGGAACACCAAATCGATAGCTTCATCACTGCCATTCCCTAAAAAGATGGAATCGGGACTCACCTTTTTAATTCTAGACAATTCTGTCTTTAGCTCCCGCTGCATGGGGTCGGGATAACGGTTGTGCGGCATGTTATAAGGATTCTCGTTTGCATCGAGAAAAACGGATGCCGCAGCACCATTATATTCATCACGTGCTGAAGAATAAGGCTTCAGACGCCAGATATTCGGACGGGTAAGTTCTTGTAATGTTTTCACCATGTTATTTATGATTTGACAATTTACGATTAAAATTACTTTAAGCCATCAGCTCTCAATTTTCAACTTTCCATTTCCATTTTCCAACTGCCCCAGTCTCACACTCACAGCATTCTTATGCGCATCCAGCTGTTCATTGGCAGCCATCAGCTCGATGGCAGGGCCGATGATATTTAATCCTTCCGGCTTTATCTCCTGAAAAGTTATCTTGCGGATAAAGCTGTCGAGGCTGACACCGCTGTATGCTTTAGCATAGCCGTTTGTCGGCAGGGTATGGTTTGTGCCCGAAGCATAATCTCCCGCACTCTCCGGAGTAAGAGAACCCAGGAATACGGAACCGGCATTCACGATACGTTCTGCCACGGAAAGATAATCCTCGGTTTCTATGATAAGATGTTCGGGAGCATACGCGTTGGTCAATTCAATGGCTTCTGCCATGCTGTCCACTACAATCAGTTTGCTATTGGCAAGAGACTTTTCGGCAATCTCTTTACGTGGCAGTAAGGCCAGTTGGCGTTCCACTTCCACCTTTACAGCTTGTTGCAATTCGACAGAGGTCGTAATTAATATAGCCTGACTGTCCACTCCGTGTTCTGCCTGGCTCAACAAGTCGGCGGCGACAAAAATCGGATTAGCTGTTTCGTCAGCCAAAACTTCTACTTCCGAAGGTCCTGCCGGCATATCTATCGCCACATCACGCAAGCTCACAAGCTGTTTGGCAGCCGTGACATACTGATTTCCCGGACCGAATATCTTGTAAACCTTAGGCACACTTTCCGTTCCGTATGCCATAGCGGCAATGGCTTGTATGCCGCCAGCTTTGAAAATCCGGTTGACACCTGCCACTTTTGCGGCAAACAGCACAGCGGGATGTACCTTTCCGTCACGTCCCGGAGGGGTGCAGAGAACAATCTCCTTGCATCCGGCAATCCTGGCGGGAACGGCCAGCATCAGTACCGTAGAAAACAGCGGAGCCGTTCCTCCGGGGATATACAATCCCACCTTTTCTATGGCAACCGCTTTCTGCCAGCAGGTCACCCCCGGCTGAGTCTGCACTTTCTTGCCCTCAAAGCGTTGTGCGGCGTGGAAAGTCTCGATGTTCTGCTTTGCCAGGCGAATAGCTGCTTTCAAGTCTTCACTCACCAGGTTTTCCGCTTCCTGCTGTTCCTCTTCCGACACTGCCAGCGAGGCCAACACCACTTTATCAAATTTTTCTTCATAATCCAGCACAGCACGGTCTCCCTCCTCCTTCACACGGTCAATAACACTCCGCACCGTATCAAACAGATTCTCCGTATTCATCACCGGACGTTTCAGAATCTCTTGCCACTGGGATTTATCGGGATTACTAATCAATATCATAATGACATGTTTTTAAAGATTTATGCATAAACCATGATATTATTGGAGGTGTGTCAAAACTCTCTGAAGACTTTCTATTAGGCGCTGATTACGCGGATTTCACGGATTCATTTTACCGATTCCGCGCTATTTCGCGTAATTCGTACCTAATGTCGTAACATAAAGAAAGCGTTTATATACTTTTGACACATCCTCGAGGCTTTAAATTATCATTTTCTCAATCGGCAGCACCAGAATGCCTTCTGCCCCCAGCGCTTTCAGCTTTCCGATAATCTCCCAGAAACACTTCTCGTCGAGCACCGTATGTACCGAGCACCAGCCTTCTTGTGCCAAAGGCATTACCGTGGGGCTCTTCATGCCCGGAAGTACAGAGACAATCTCATCCAGTTTCTCTTTCGGGGCATTCATCAGCACATATTTCTTATCTTCGGCTGTCTTCACGGCATCCATACGGAACAACAGCTCCCTCAATATCTCTTGCTTTTCCTCGCTCATGTTCTTGTTGCCAATCAGTAGCGCTTCGGACTTCATCACAACCTCCACTTCCTTCAAACGGTTGCTCACCAGCGTAGAACCGGAACTTACAATATCGAAAATAGCATCTGCCAGACCGATGCCCGGCGCCACTTCTACCGACCCCGTAATGACGTGTATCTCCGCATTCACCCCATTCTCTTTCAAAAAGCCGGAAAGGATACCCGGATAAGATGTCGCAATCTTCTTTCCGTGAAACCACTTCACCCCCGGATACTCAATATCCTTCGGCATGGCAAGAGACAGACGGCATTTGCTGAATCCCAGACGCTTGATTATCTCCGCATCCTCATTCTTCTCAACAAATTCATTCTCACCCACAATGCCTATATCAGCCACCCCAGTAGCCACAGACTGCGGAATGTCGTCATCCCTCAGAAACAACACTTCAAGAGGAAAGTTTGACGACTGCACCAACAACGAGCGCTTCATGGCACTCAACTTTATATCCGATTCTCCCAAAAACGACATGGTCTCGTCATACAGACGACCCTTAGCTTGTACTGCAATTCTTAACATAAGGTTATTTACTATTTTACGATTTACTATTTACTATTTTGAATGAGATGACAGAAAACAAAACGAGGCTTACCAATATTCGGTAAGCCTCGTCTGTTATGTCATCTGTTGTACATATACACTCATACGCCCACCGAGTTATTCGTTAGGATGATGATGGTGATGATGTGCAACGATATTCTTCATATTTTTTGGATTTTAATGCGACAAAAGTAAACTAAAAGTTTGAAACTCCAAAAGATTTATCACAAAAAGTTTATTTTTTCTTTCAAATTCATCTTAGTTCACCACAGATTACACAGATTTGCACAGATTATTTTTATTCCAATCTATGCAAATCTGTGTAATCTGTGGTGAAACAATTAAATCAACGGCAATATTTCCTCCTGCTCTACTTCGCAGCTATGGAAATGCATTTCCGCTTCCGCCTTCTCCTTCGGAAAGGTAAAGTAGGTGCAAGTGGCTTCTGTGCAAAGTTCGCCCATGCTATTATACAGGCGTGCTTCTATGATAGCAATATTCCGCTTCTGCTCGCGAAGCGAAGCCCGCAGCACCACATGCGTGTCGTTGGTCGATATGGATTTGCGGAAGCGGGTTTCCATTTTCGATGTCACCCCGCCGGTCTGCAGCTTGCGGAACACGACCCAGCCGCAGATTTCGTCCAGCAATACGGACTGGATGCCTCCATGCAACGTATTCAGCCACCCTTGATACTCCGGACGCGGCTTCCAGATGCTCACCACCTCGTCACCGTCCTCATAAAACTCCATTCTCACACCGGCTTCATTGTCGGGAGAGCAACCGAAACAGTTGTAGCCCTCCATATCTTTCCACGGATTGATAATCTTCTTCATATCGTATTCTTCTTTATCTGGTTTTGATTCATAAAGTCTCTCAATAAGACGTTCAATATTAGTCATTCCGATTGAGAACTACAAATTATTGATGCCTTTTTCAGAGAAAAATTAGCGGGATACTGTTCAAAAACCGGTTATTTTATTTAGCTTTGTATAAATGAGAGAGAACAACAAGATGCAAAGAGGGGCCTTTTTCTGCTTATGGATATTATTTACATTCTCATTGTTTGCGCAAAACAAGGAGAACGGTTCTGTCGCATGCGACAGCATCGTATATAAAAATACCTTCAGAAAAGCATTGAAGAAATTCCTCAACTTCAGCGACTTCGACACTACCTATATCAGTCCCAACCGGTACAATTACGCCCTGATGCTCGACCATTTCACCAATTACGAATACTACTCCGTGAGCAATGACGGCCAGCGGCTCCGTTTCTCGCCCAATCCGCACAACAAGATAGGCGCCTACTTTGGATGGCGGTGGATATTCCTGGGATGGGCTGTCGACACGGACTGGCTCTACGGAAAGAAAAGCAAGAAAAAGCGCGGCACGGAGTTTGACCTCAGCCTTTACAGTTCCAAACTGGGAGTGGACATTTTCTACCGTAGCACCGGAAACGACTACAAGATACACAAGGTATCCGGCTTTTCCGACGAGATTCCCTCCAATTATTCCGAAGACTTCAACGGATTGAAAGTAAAGATGAAGGGATTGAATCTGTATTACATTTTCAACAACCGGCGTTTCTCCTATCCGGCCGCCTTCAGCCAGTCCACCAACCAGCGCCGCAATGCAGGTTCTTTCATTGCTGGATTCTCCGTATCCACCCACAATCTGGACTTCGACTATACCAAGCTGCCCCAAATCATTCAGGAAAACATGAATCCGGGCATGAAGGTGAAGCACATCAAATACACGAACATCAGCCTCAACGTCGGCTATGCCTACAATTGGGTGTTTGCCCGCAACTGTCTCGCCTGCCTGTCGTTCAATCCGGCGGTCGCCTACAAGACATCGCGCATAGAGAAGACCGAAGAACGGGAAGCGGACGACTGGTACAAGAACTTCAATATCGACTTCATCCTGCGTGCAGGCGTGGTATACAACAACAGCAAATACTTCGTGGGTACCTCATTCGTAGGCAGGACATACGACTACTACAAGAACAGTTTCTCCCTGAACAACGGGTTCGGCATCCTCCAAGTATACGCCGGATTCAACTTCTATCTGAAAAAGGAACACCGGAAAAGTAAGAAATAGGATAACCGGACTTCACCCCTCTCAGAAGCTGTAAGCACACTCCACCCCTACTATATTCTTCCGCTTATCCTGCTCCCACTGCCTGCAATAAAAGAGGTCCGCCTCCCAGCGCCCGGACAGAGGCAACGTGATTCCCCCGCGATAACGCATCCGTTTCACCCCGAAATGCTCGGTCCTGTTCAGACCATTATACATCTCGACCGAAGCATACGGCTCCAGCTTGCACTTCGGAATGTCATAGGCAAACTTCGCACGCGAACGCAAGCGGAACTCATCCCTATGCCCATCGAACGTATGCTGAAAGCGCTCACGCAAAGACAGTTTCACCCTTTGCACACGGGCAGACAGAGTGCCTTCCAAACGGTAGCGGTGCCGGAACTTCCAGCCATCCGCCCCCCGGTTGCGGTAATGCGTCTCATACCCGGCTCCAAGCTTCAGGAAAGGCAACAGCTTATAGCTTCCCCCCACCTTCAGCCCCCACCGGTCTGTCTTTCCCAAATCATCCTTTGTACGCCACTCCAGCCCACCGGAAACAGTAAATGCCGGCTTCAACTTATATTCGAAACCGACATTCGCCCAAGTGGCAAAATCCTTCTCCTGCGCCCGCAGGGAAAAAGACGAAACACCCAGCAACGAAATCAGCAAAACGAGTGCTTTCGTGCACGAAGATATATTACTTACCATAAGCCGTTTTTTGTTAAAGCGCCAAAGGTAAGGATAAATTCTGTAACAATTCTGTAATACTACAAATCTTGTCTGCACATTTCCGATACTTCAATAATACTTAAAAACAGAAACCGAGATATAAAGTTTCTCCGTTCATCCATACAAAAGTTCCGGGAATCAGCAAAGCGCATTTTCCCGGAACAACAATACCTATTGAAAACTTTCCGGTCTGTATCCGACAGACCACGAGACTTAGTCTAAGGTTAATCAGTTTCTCTATTCATCCAAAGTCTTCATCCACGACTCTATTTTTTCCACCATCGGAAGTTCATAAAGATACAGCCAATCGCTGTTATTGGTCATTGCAGCAAGATGGCGGTGGTGATTCTGGTCGGCAATATACCCCTCGGGATTGCTCATGAAGCGGGTTTGCGAATATACAGATTCAAGCTCCGCACGCATCTCCTTAAAATAAGAACACACCTTTTTAATCTGCCTCAGACTTGCCGCACGCTCATCCTCTCCGTTCGCTTTATCATAGTTTTCCAAAGCCATCAATAACCGTACCGGATAGTTCAGCAAACGTCCGGTCTGCTCATAAATATCCAATGTATAACGATTGCGCAAAGCATGGGATTCTGCGTCCTGCAATCCTTTGGTTATTCTTTCATAGCGCGCGGCTTCAATACGGGCAGAATCCAATCTATTCTCGTACTTCCTGCTCCACTTTCCCGGCGCCCCGGCATCAGGCAGTTCTATCAAGGTAAAAGCCTCGGTCACTCCCCAAGCCGGATTCCTCGAACCGGAAACAACCAGCGCTCCGTCAAAGAAAAAGGCGGCTTTCTCCATCTCTGCCAGAAAATCCATCTGTTTCCGTTGCAAACCAAACTCACGCCGGGCATGCGCTGTGATGAAATCTTCTATCGTCCTCCCGCCGGGATGCCAGCCATACTCCCCTTGCGCTATGAAACCGCGCATAACAGTTTCCAGATGGGCCGAGCCGTCATCCCATGCCGTGGTCAAAATTCCCTCCAACTGATTTTCGGCAACCAAAGCGCAAAAATCCTTGATATACTGTACCCTGGAATTATTACGCGGTATAAACGGAGTTTCCCCGGTAGACGCGGAAGTAGCTCCCATCACCTTCAGACCTTTCTTATGATACCAATTAAGCAGCATCCGATGTGGCAGAATGGTAGGGTCTTCGTAATGCCAGCGCATGTAGATGCAGTTCTTGGGAAACATATCTATCGCTTTATCCAATTCCGCCGTATTCCAGTTCTTCATGACTTCATCGTCCGGCACATTGCGGTGCAGAAGCCACCACAGATTGGCATATTTCAACGGCATATCGTCCCAGAATATAGGAGTCCGCCCGTGTGCCACCGCAAAATCGCATACCTTTTTAAGCCACTCCATCTGCAACTGAAAAGCCGTTTTGCCGGTTGCCTTACAACGCTCATCAATGCCGATGGCCGATATTTCATCGCCGCCTATATGGAGGTATTTGCTTTGTGGCATCGCTTCCATAGCATCCCGATAGAGGTCGAACAGAACTTCGTATGTGCGGGGATTGGAAGGACAGAATTCCCAATCACTCTTTTCACTCTCGCGCAGCTCCCAGTGGTGCTTCAAGATGAAACTGGCGTGTCCCAACCCTTGCACCAGAGGGCTGATGTTGATGTTCCGTTCTTCGGCATAGCGGCAGATGGCTTGCATTTCCTGCTTGCCGATGGCGTTTGGCGCACCCACTTCGGGACGACGGGTATAGCGCAGCTTGTCCTCCAGCTCCCATATCACGGCATTCACTTTATACCTTGCCAGTTTGTCAATCATGCGATAATAGTATTCCGTCCGGTCCAGATGATGTTTTGTATCCAGATGTACGGCGCGATAGGCTATAGCCGGATAATCCGTAATTTTCATCGCCGGTATCTCCAATGAAAACTGTCGGCTGTCTTCCATCAGCTGCTCCAAGGTCTGGCAACCATAAAACAGTCCGGCCTGAGAACGGGCACGGATGGCAATTCCTTTGGAAGAGACTTCCAATACATACCCTTCGGGAGATACGGGCACATCCTTTTCGGTCATCGAGAGTGTCACGCCTTTTACCCCTTTCACCGCATATCGCGGAAGCGCATCCAGCATATTTCCCAGAACCGGGATTTCTCCTTCCCCTTTCATGGTGACAAAAGAGAGTTCACCGGCACTTATGCCTTTCCCTTTCTGAATTTCCATCTGCTGCGGCAGAGGCAGTATCTGAAATCGTTTATCCAGACCGACAGCACTCATCCTTACTGACAATCCCAGCAAAAAGAGCAATACAAATATTTTTTCAAGTTTAATCATAATCATCCTTTTTTAATATTCAGCAGAAATCTTTTTCAACATACCTTGTGCTTCCGTCACTATTTCCCCTGCGAATCTTCCCGAAGTCAACGTAAACTTCTGCACAACGGGATTCATCAGATTGGTGGAGAGGATGCGCATTTTTTCATAATCCTGTATACCTTCGCGAAGCAATTCAAGACGAATGCTCGACAAGGGGACTGAAGACAAAGAGTTGTCACTGCGATAAATCAGGCTGAAATCCCCCGCCGTGTTATTTCCATCCCTCACATCCTGCGGGTCGGCCTTGGTCCAATAATCGTAAGCCCATCTCAAGAATCCGTTCAATCCTTTGGCTTTGGCATACCAAGCCACCCACACCATCTCTGCCGGATTGTTATCCAGACTTACATAGGCATTGGGGATGCTCTGCGCGCAACTGGTATAGAAAGTGGCAACAGCATTCGTCGATGTGCGGTCATATCCCAAAATGGTGCTGTAGTCATAAAAAGCACTCTCCACATCGGAGGAGACGGCACTACCGGCAAGTCCTATTTTCCAATCCGGATTGTGCTGCTTTATGAAAGATACCACCTGCCGCATTTCATCTTCCCTGATTTCGTCCATATAAAGAACAGTCTTTTCAAACCAACCCTTCGTTTTAAGATGACGCTCAAAGGAATCCAGAAACTCATTCCAAACAGTCCGGTATTCGTCACTCCCCACTGTCAGCTTCAACGTCCGGGCTTCGCCCGAAGCATCGGTATATCCGATGGAAGTGTTCCATCCCACCAGAGAAAAACAACTGATTTGTCTGCCAATCCCCCACGACATCATCTGAGCGACAAACTTGTCGAAACCGGTATAGTCGAAGCTCCATTTCCCATCAGCAGCCTCATGCCACTTAACCATGGTTTGACCTTTGTTGAAAGCGCCGTCCTTGATATAGGCAGTGATAACCTTTTGTCCGGCATCAGCCAGCAACTGATAGAATGGTTTCACCAGAGTGAAATACTCACTCGAAAAAGGAGTAACTTTTTGCCCATTATCAGCACACAAGCCGGACAGCTGGAAAGGGAACTGCCATAAATCCAAATGGAAAGCCCATTCGCTCACCGGAGGCAAGGCATGATTGACAACCAGCAACCTTACCGTGAACGTCAGTTGCACCTCACCACCCGATTTTACGGTGACCGTGCCTTCGTACTCTCCAGGCGCGGTGCCCGCAGGAATGTCGGCAGTCAGCCAAAGTTTTACCGGTTCCGAAGCAGTCACTGTTCTGACTGCCTCTTCGGACAACTTATCCGCAATCTGTACCGAAGTATGCGTGCGGTATTCATTGCAAACAAGAGCCTTTTCATCTCCCAACACATAGGATGGAAAACGCAAATGCAGATTGGAAGAAGCAATACGGTTGCCGCCGGACAGCAGGTCGCCGATTTCGTACGTCAAGTCATCATACCGTTTTGATTCCGTCCAAAGCACAATCTGCTTATGCACGCGCTCATTCTGCCATACGGTGTCTTTCCATACCGTAGTCACCAGCCTATCATCCTCCTGCCCGGTGAACTTCTGTCCTTTAGCATATCTCACAAACTTACTTTCAAACGAGCCTTTCAAAGTCTCCGAAGGGGTAACGGGCGGCTCGGGATTGACCGGCAGTTCCGGTTTTTCAGTGTTTCCGGATGGCGCCTCGTCCGAACAAGCACTCGTTCCAAGGGAGAAAAAGAACAAAGAAGACAATAATAATGTAATTTTTTTCATAAGTGTCATCCGTTTTTCTTGATTGAATAGTCATAATACGGCGGCTGACTCAAATTCAGTGTAATCGTATAATTCCCAGCCGTCCCGATTTCTATGTCCGTACCCTCTTCCGACAGTTTGGAAAGTCCTTCGGACGCTCCATATACAATTATCGGGTCGCCATAACCGACAGCAATGGTGGTAAACTTCAGCGTTCCTGGCGACAAATCCGTATCCAGGCTCCAGAGACGCGTTTCCGAAGAATAGGTCATAGCCTTCAAGGAACTGATGGCAGAGCCTGTAACCGCCCATTGCGTGTGGAGCAGCGTCATCACCTGAGTCGCCGCATCGAAATTAATCTTCCATACGCCCGGAGAAGTAATTTCGGGGGTTCCGTTATTGGAAGTCCAGTTTCCCCAAGGACCATCGCAAGCAAAAACATTTCCACCGGCAGACTCTTTCTTCACCATCTCGAACGAGCAGCTTGAACCGTCGGCTCCACCGGAGAAGTCGTAGTAGGAAGACAAATCCGAAGCAACAAGACCGATATTATCCCAATTCGTTCCGGTCAAATCAATATATCCCTCAAACTTGGTATCATAGTTGATGGAAGCAATCTTTTGCGATTTGTCCGGATTGACATAATATCTTTCTCCTTCCGGTCCATAGTCTCCGGTTTTGACGAAGTACATAAACGGCGGTTCATTGTAGACCATCTCAACAAAATAGCTTCCGGTTTCCATGCCGCGTTTCAAGACAAGCTCCCATCTGTTGCCGGTAAAAGTCACCTCGTCACCTACGGCAACGTTAGCCTCAGCCGAGGCATCTGCAAGAACGATTGATTTCACAACGGCCTTTGTCGAAGCCTTTCTGACCTCAAGGGTCAATACATTATCCAGCGTCTTGTCTTCCTTCAACCTGGGCACCGCCACATAGTCCATACCCTCGACCGACAACACCAGAGAAGATACCGGAGACACTATCGTGGGATTGGCAGGCAGTTCTTCGCTGCTGCAAGACACTCCACCAACCAAGGTACTTAAAAGTACCCAAAACAAAAATATATTCTTTTTCATCTTGTTCGTTTTTTTAAGGTTATTGTCAATATCCGGGGTTCTGCTTTACTCCGGTCATAATCATTAACTGGTCATTCGGTTTCGGCAGCAGATAGTTATGGTCGTCTATCGTTGATTCCGGATACCAAGGAGACAATTTCTCTTTCAACAGATAACGGCGGCAGAGGTCGAACCAGCGGTTACATTCAAACGCCAGCTCCCAATTTCGCTCGTCAAGAACCGCGTCATCAAACTGTTTCGCCGTCAAGCCGGAAAGTTCGGGCAAGCCTGCCCTTCTGCGAACTTCATTCAGTGCATCATAAGCCTTTTGCGAAGGGCTTCCTTCTGCAAGATTGGCAGCCTCGGCATATATAAGCAATATATCAGAATAACGCAACATGCAGTAAAAGCCATCCGCATTCTGCCCGCTCCCGATGGGCGCATTGTAATATCCGCCGCTTGCAGGACCGGCATCGCGCAGTTTCCCTACGTAGGGCTGAGCCGTGTTTGTCTGCTCCCACGGGGTTCCGTCTATCATGGTCAGATAAAAAGTACCTTTCACACGGCTGCCATCTCCTTTAGGAAACATATCAAAGAAGCGGCTGTCGCTTGTCCAGTCGGCCCAACCTCCTTCACCATTGGCATCGGGACGAGTGGCACGGAATTGATAACCGCCCGTCCTGCTGATGGAATTGCCATAAAGGGTGAAAATAAATTCGGAATTAGTCTGTCTGTTATCATACAGCCACAAGTCGAAGAAATGTCTCTCCAACGAATAAACTTTCTCATTGATGACTTCTCCAGCCTTATCACGTGCCAGCGCATAGCATGAAGTGTCGTTCAACGGGAAGCCTGCCATAGTGAGATATACCTTTGCCAGCAAGGACTTTGCCGTCCAGCTTGTGGGACGGGTACGGTCTTCCCGCTTCGAAGGCAGCGTCGTTTCCGCCGACTGCAAATCCACAACAATCTGTTTATAAATATCAGCTATGGCAGCCTGCGGTTCCACCGACGCATTCTTCTGATTGGCCTCCGTCAGTAAAGGAACCTCACCAAACCAGCGGACCAACTGGAAATAGCCGAAAGCACGGAGGAATTTGGCTTCGCCGTCAATGGGGCTCAACTCCTCTGCCGTGAGATTCGTATTCTGTGCAACCAGTTCTATCGTAGTATTACATGCACTGATGCTCGAATAACAATTGTTCCATAAAATATCCGTCACTTCTTCCGGATTGCCTACTGTGTTAATGTTAACCTGCTCGAATCCTTTCCATCTGACTACCGGGGTACATACATCTTCAGCACCGGCACACGCAACGTAGGGTGCATCTTCTCCATAGAGCTTGACAAGGGGGGTATAAGCTCCGGAAATATAACTGTTGAAATCGACAATTGTCTTAAAGAACTTGTCAGATGTGGGCTGTCCGGTCAAATCTTCCGATAAATCGGCACATCCGCAACAGATGCTAACGGTCATCAATCCCACTACCATTCTTTTTATATTCATCTTTATTTTCATAATATATCCTTAATTTATCAGTTAAAATGTAATATCCAAACCCACCAAGAAGCTCTTTGCCGAGGGATAGATGCCGCGGTCTACCCCGGCAGCCGTAGCGTCGGTTCCCATACTGGCCTCGGGGTCATATCCGGTATAGTTCGTTATCGTCCAAAGGTTGTTGGCACTTACATAAATGCGGGCAGCATTGAATCCAATCTTCGACAACAGTTGCCGGGGCAGACGATAGCCCAAAGTGATATTCTTCAACCGCAGATAAGCACCTTTTTCAACCCAACGGGAAGAGTTGACATATTCTGTCCCCGAAAATGACGGGATGTCCGTTTCGTTCTCCTGTGTCCAATGCTCTTTTATAACCGGATTGGTAGGAAAAGCATCCGAAGAATAGACTTCACGGCGCACACGGTTCTGATTATAAACATCATTACCCGCTACTCCCTGCCAGAAGATGTTCAAGTCGAAATCGTAAATGGTAAATGTATTGTTGAAGCCAAAGCTCCATGTGGGTTGCGCATTGCCTATGATACCGATGTCTTCTTTATCTATTTTTCCATCCCTGTTGAGATCTGCATATTTGGCATCTCCCGGCTTAGCACCATACAAGGCTGCCGTAGTCGCTTCATTCTGTTTCCACACTCCGGCAAAGGTGTAGCCCAGGAATGTACCCATCGGCTGTCCTACCATCTGCACGTAAGAGCCTACCAATCCGGGAAAGTCGGCATTGCTGGTGTAAATCATCATATCGGAAAGGCCATCCAGTTCCAGAATTTTGTTCTTATTATAGTTCACCGTATAGTTTATATCCCATTTGAAGTTTTTTGTCGATACGGGAATACCACCGAATGTCAAGTCAAAACCCCGATTGGATACCGCGCCTACATTTGTCAGGATAGATTCTACTCCCAATGCCGTGGGCACCTTCTGCCACATCAACAAATCGGTTGTCTTCTTCTTGTAATACTCGGCAGAAAAACTCAGCCTGCCGCCCCACCAACGGCTGTCGATACCTACATTCAGCTCATTCGTACGTTCCCACTTCAGGTTTTCATTACTCAACTGGGAAATGGCAAGGGTAGGATTGTTGTTGGCATCCAAGCCGGGAGTAAACTTCAACTGGGAGGCAAACGACGGAACAGCCGCATTGCCCACCGTTCCGTAGCTGGCCCTTAACTTGAATTCGGGGACAACATGACGGAATCTCTCCATAAAAGCCTCTTCCATCAAATTCCATCCTACGGAAAAGGCTGTGAAACCGTCGTATTTATGCCCTTCGGCCAATTGGCTGGCACCGTCGTAACGAACGGAAGCCGACAACATATACCGCTTCTGATAACTGTAATTGACGCGTCCCATGAACGACTGCATGGTTGTTTTGGAAGTTTCCGCCCAAGGCTGCTGCAAGATAGAACCAAACTGTATTCCATTGTATCCCAATCCCACGGGGATGCCTTTGGCTGATGCTGTCGTGCCATCATAGCTATCTTTCAGCATTTCGTAAACACCGGTTGCCTGCACATTGTGCTTACCGAAAGATTTGTCGAAAGTAAGGATTGAGGTACTTTGCAATGCAATATAATTAGACTGCGTTTTGCTTCCGCTTACTTCCGTAGTCGGACCGTTGTTCACTACCTGATTGTCGAAATAGCCTGAAGTCCGGCTATTGGTCTTGTATGAAAACAAGGTCGAAAATTTCAGGAAATCCCAAAACTTATATTCACCCGTGACAGCAACATTAAACACGGAAGCAGAGTTATCATTTACAAACTCCTTGGCATATCCTACCGGATTGAACGAAGTAGGCCCTACACCGCCCGGCTGCGTATAGCCGCCTTCGCTTTCGGAATCATAAACCTTCTTGGTGGGCGACCATTGCAATGCCGAACTGATAGCTTGTTCATATTCACCTTTCTGTGATTTGTTATAGGAAGCAAAGGTGTTCAGTATAAAGCTCAAACGCTTGTTGGCTTGTATCTTAAAATTTGAGCGGAAAGTATATTCCCTGAAATCCGTATTCAAGACAACCCCTTGCTTGTCGACATATCCCCCTGCCAGAAAATAGGATATGCCTTCTTTTCCACCACTCACACTGACGTTGTGCGTGTGGGATATGGCTTCTCTGAATATTTCATTCTGCCAATTGGTTCCTTCTCCTAAAGCGGCAATCTCATCCTGCATAAAAATCGGATTTTGCCCGTTTTCAATTCTCGCTTCATTCAGCAAAGTTGCATAGTCTGTCGCATTCAGAGAAGGTAACTTCTTCCTTACCTGGTCAAATGAAACAAATCCGTTATAAGAGATGCGTGCCTTGCCGGCTGTACCGTTCTTGGTTGTTACAAGAATGACACCATTGGCACCTTTAGAGCCGTATACTGACAAGGCCGCTGCATCTTTCAGAACCTCTATGGATTGAATCTGGTTAGGATTCAAGCTGCCGATGTTTCCGTCTTGTACGCCATCGATAATCACCAAAGGGTCGTTACCGTAGGTCAGAGAGTTTGAGCCGCGAATACGGATAGAGACAGCACCAGCAGGGTCACCACTGGTGTTTTGTACTACAACACCCGATACGCGTCCCTGAAGAGCCTGCGCTGTACTTGTATTGGGAGCAGAGAGCAATTCTTCTGATTTCACGGAAGATACGGAACCGGTTATATCGCTCTTCTTCTGTACACCATAGCCCACAACAACCACCTCATCAAGCATTTCCGTATCCTCTTTCAAGATTACTCTTGCCAGCGATTTATCCGTCACTTTAATATCTACGGTCTTATATCCGACATAGGAAATTGAAATCATGGCATCTCCGGGCACATCCATAAGAGAATATACACCATCCACATCGGTAATTCCTCCGTTGGAAGCACCTTTCACCATAACAGTAGCACCGATAATAGGTTCACCATTGGCATCTACAACAATACCGGTTATTTTCTTTGCAGATGAAGCGTTTTGCGCAGGCTTGCGAATCAGAGCAATTACATTCCCCTGCTCCTGCTTATACGAAAGAGCCGTCTTTGCCAGAAGCTGCCGCATAGTCTGGTCAATCGTTGCATCCTGCACATTCAACGATACTTTCCGGTCCAAATCCGGCAGGCTCTCATTGTAAAAGAACTTATAGGCACTCACCTGCTCTATCTGCTTCAGGGCAGACCTCAACGGCTGCTCCTTGAAGCTGATTGTGATTTGGGAATAAGCACTAAAGGAAATACTTAGAAACAATGCCAGACAGACAGTCCGCACTGCGTTCCGATTACCACTTCTCCCGACAAAGGAGCGGAAGAGTCTTAAAAAGGCTAACTTGTGTTTCATACATCAAAACTTTTATAGGTTTGATAAGTATACAGCCACCCCTATGTCTTCGTCCAAGCCGCCTTGCGATTTTAACTCCCGTTAACCTATTTGCTTTTTATTACGATGACAGAGCCGTCCATTTCATACGTAAAATCGGCAGTAAGCATCAGCATGTTCAAAGCACTCCGGATGCCATTGCCGGGGATGGTTCCGGTGAAACGTTCGTTCAAAAGCTTATCCGACTCAAAGCGTATCTCTACATTATAAATGCGCGAAAGAGTGTTCATGATATTCTTCAACGATTCTTTGTCGAAATACAGATTTCCCTTTATCCACTCAATGTAATCTTCGGAATTCACTTTTGTGGTAGTCAGCTTTTGGGTAAGCTTATTGTATTCCAGCTTGTCGCCGGGAATCATGGTGTGCGACATTCCTTGGGCGTACACCCCTACTTTACCTTCTTGCAACACAACAACGATGTCCTCGTCGTCTTCGTAAGCCGAAACATTGAAAGACGTGCCATGCACTTTCACTTCCAGGTTGCCGGCTTGCACTATGAACGTACGGCTTTCATCATGAGCAACCTTAAAGAATGCCTCTCCATTGAGTTGCACACACCGATTCTTTTTACCAAAATCATTGAGGTAGCTCAATTGGGACGCTGAATTCAGAACAACGTTCGTTCCATCCGGCAACTCAATCCTTGCCTTGTCGCCCTTACCAGCTTTCACAACGAAAGGCATTCCGGGTGCTTGAGACATGTCTATCAGGTAATAAGTGAAGAAAGCGAGGCAAACGGGCAGACAAATCATGGCAGCCCATCTCAGAATATTCATACGGACAACCCGCGCAGACCGTGACTTGCCAACCGTCTCTTCCTTGATACGGACAAACATCTTGTTGCGCAATGCAACATCAATCTCTGCATCCGATTTGACAAACTCTCCCTCCCACCAGTTTTGCAGGTGGCGATCGTTCTTCATCCAATCCATTAGTTTTCTATACTGTGCCTTATCCATCTTTTTGTTATTTAAAAGTATACACTTTCATCCCGCTTATTATCCAAAAGCCCTTGTCACATTTACACTTCATTAACAAAGAATACAAATAAAAGGGCAAGAACAGCGTCGTAATTCTGCATTAACTGCGTGCGCATGAATTTTACGGCAAGAGACAACTGCGTGGCAACCGTGCTCTCGGATATTCCCAATTGTTCTGCTATCTCCTTATTGGTGTAATGCTGCCTTTTGCTCAGGATGAATATCTTTTTGCGTTGTTCGGGAAGCTTGTCTGCCAATGAGTCTATGTACTCATGCAGAAAGTGCAAGTCGATGCCTTCTTCCGTCCGGAAATCACGGTCTACGCCGCTTTTCATCAGATACTCGTTATAGACAAACTCTACAGTCTGCCTTTGGTACATATTCATCAGCAGATTCTTGGCAATGGTGCAGAGGAAAGATATGAATGATGATTCCGGGTCTACTGTTCCGCGTACCTCCCATATACGGATAAAGGTGGACTGCACCACTTCTTCAGCCATATACCGGTTGCCCGCGGAAATACGCATGATGAAGTTATACAGCTTACCGCTATATCTGTGATAGAGCTTCTCGAATGCCTGGAAAGAGCCTGCACCCAATTCGGCCAATAAGCGTTTTTCATCTGTAGAATCGACCATATCCTTAGATTTTTGCAACAAAAGCATATCCTTTACGGACATAAAGAGATGGCAATATTATCAATATTTTCGCAAATAAAGGCAGATAAAAGGAAATATTATGTGAAAAAAGAATTCAAAGTGATTTTGGTGCGGCAGGAACTTCATACTTTTTGAGTGTTTTTAAATGAAAGACAACTCCACATTCTGAAAATCAAAAGGATGTTTGTTTTCCAAAACACATTTGTTATCTAAGTTTGCCCTAAATACACAAACTATGAGAATTATAGCCAGGAGCATTTGGGAAGTACAGCAAATCAAATCCCATAAAAGAGGCATCGCTATGATGCCTCGAATTTTAGTTGCAAACTCCCCTTATTCTATTCATTTGCCGATGTAAGGATAGAATTAAGCTGCTTTGGCAATGTGCTATGCTTCTTCTTCATTCCGCGCATTCCACACAAACAAAGCCAGCAATGTAGATAGCAATGCCGCCCCTATCCAGAACCAGTTGATGTAGGTAAAGTCGTACACCTCCACGCCATCCACCAACTGCTTGTTCCCTTCTATCAGCACGCCGCTCATTACGTCTTGCAATCCTGCACCTATATAGCTGGCTATACCTACAACGCCCAATGCTGCGCCCGAAGCATTGCGCGGAGCAATATCTACAGCCATCAGCCCTCCGAGAAAGCAAATCAGCACACCGATGCCAAGGCCGAAAAGTATCATGGCCAAAGCGTCCACCCAGAAATGAACACCGGGAACCAGCAGGAACAAGCAGAGTGCAACCACATTCATCAGTCCGAAGATAAGGGCGGGCACATTACGGCGGCCGCCGAACAGCTTGTCCGAAATGACACCGGAAAACATCGTACCCACAATGCCACAGACCGAACTGATGGAAATGATGAAACTGGCATCCAGTGTAGAATAGCCCTTCTGCGCTTCCAGATAGAATACGCCCCAACTGTTCACCGCATAACGGCTGATATACATAAAAGCACTACTGAGTGCCAATATCCAGATGGCAGGATTGCGAAGTACGGCTTTCTGCGCACGGCTGAATTCCTCGCTTTCCAACACACTCATTTTTTTCTTCGCCTTAGGCATATTGACAATGGGCAACCCTTTGCTTTGCGGTGTATCGTGGAAGAAACGCCAGGCAATCAATGCACCTGCCAGCCCCACAAGTCCTGCTCCAAAGAAACCATACCGCCAGCCGAAAGCACTGACAATGGAGGCAATGATGATAAATGTCATCGCCTCGCCGATGTTGTGGCTCGCACTCCAGAAGCCGTAGAAAGAACCGCGCTGTTTGTCGGTGAACCAGCGTGACAAGCCTACCACGCAAGAAGCGGCCCCCATCGACTGGAACCAGCCACTGATGCCCCAAAGGATGGCAAACAAGATGAATGAATGGACAAAGCCGAGACAAAGGTTCACCAATGCCGTGACCAAGAGTCCGGTAGTCATGAAACGGTTGATGTTGCTGCGGTCGGCCAGGAAACCGTTTGTAAACTTACCTATGGCATAAGTGAAGAAAAGTACGGAACCGATAATACCCAGTTCTGTTTCGGAGAAAATACCTTCCTCCACTATCGGTTTCTTCACTACATTCAAGCTGAGACGGCATACATAATACATGCCGTAGCCAAGCGTTGCCGCAAGAAAAGTAGACCATTGCAGCCGCTTCAAGCGCCGTTGACAGGCGGACACAGAAAGGTCGGTACAAGGTTTATCGGAAGAAACCTTGTAGAAATTTATAAGATGTTTCAACATTGTATTTTGTTATTGGATTTAAGTTTCGCAAGCTCAATCGCAACCATCCGGCGGATGTATAGCGAGGAAAGGAGATATTCCGTCGCTACACTCCGCTGAATGACAGAGATTACTGAATATAAATTTGTATTATGCCAGAGCCTTTGCAACCAAGCTTGCGGAACTCGAACGGATAGTGAACCAAATTGCTTTATTCGTGCATTTTTTTCGTTCTCAGATACTCCAGCAAATAAGCCGGACGGTCAGTCTGTAGGATGCGGCATCCCAATGTGTCAATCAAATAGCCATAGCCCTCATCGGGGTTTTGCAAAGACATGTCATCGTCGTGTCCGCCTGCCATCGTATCCCACAAAGTGTTGTACCAGATAAGGGAGCGGTCGGCTAAAGTCGTTGCCAGCTTCTTGGGAAGCGGGTTGGAGTCCTTTACATACAGCAGTTCAAAAGCTACGGGAGACATCTCCTTGACAAACGTCTCTATCTGTTCCTCGGCCCCCGGCTTGTCGAGGTCGACAATGGGCATATAGATTACGTCATTCAGATAATCGCCGAATTGTTTCTTGACTTCGGCTGCTGTTTTGCGCCCTTTCATTATAATCTGCTTGGTGGTTCCGGTCTTCTTCATCAGCTCATAAATCTGGTCGAAATAGAGGTCGGCCTGGTCCAGATTTATCATTATCTTGCCTTTGGCATGCAGCAAGGCCTCTTCCAAAGTAGGAACTTTGTGGATGGTACGTATGTTGCAGCCGTTTTTCAACTTCAACCCACGTATGTAGTCGAGAGTGGCTTCCGAAACCAGCCCCTTGCCGGTGGTTGTGCGGTCCAGTGCCCGGTCGTGCATCAGTATCAGTTCACCATCCTTTGTCTTCTTTACATCCAGTTCCACAATATCCACACCCATTCTAACGGCATTGTCTATTGCCTCTAAAGAGTTTTCCGGAAAATTGCGCCAGTCGCCGCGATGGGCTACCACAATTACTGAACTCTGGTCGCGATTCATCAGTTTTTCACGAATCTGCGTCACTCGGTCTTGAGCCGAAAGCTGCAATACTGCCAAAACAGCAAACAGCAATAAATATATCTTTTTCATCATTTCATGGATTATAAATTCAATCATTCCAATGCATAGCCTTCGTTCTGCCAACCGGCTTTGTCATTGACATTCTCTATTTCGGTTTGAGGAACCGGATAGAGCTGCCGATAAGCATCAATACCGGGAAATATGGCAGCCATTTGTCCGGTGCGAACAATGTCGAACCAACGGTCGCACTCCAGAGCAAGCTCCAAACGGCGTTCCTTATATACTGCCTGGCGGAAGAGTGTTTTTGTGGACAGTTCGGCCAATGTTTTCCCTTCAAGACCTGCATTTGTGCGTACGGCATTCAGAGCATCCAAAGCATCTTGTGTAGGAACAGCGGCAAGCTCATTGGCAGCTTCGGCATACATCAGCATCACTTCGGCACAACGCATTACCGGAAAGTCGGCACTGGTCTCATTGTTCGTTGCCGGAGCATTGAACTTGCCCGGACGCTGTCCGCTGCCCGTAGGTTCTACCAGGGCCTTACGGTTATCCTTGTCGCTTTCAAACTCCGCTTGCTCCAATGAGATGATATTGCCATTGTCATTGTTACGATAGCGGTTGTTCTGATGTACCGACTCGCCTACTCCACCTTTCAGATATTGAACGGCAAAAATAATGTCCTTGCTCGTCTTCAAGTCGTTGGGAAAAGTTTGCGGCATGGGCACCAGCATCAAGTCTTTTCCGGCATGAATGGCTGCTACCACCGGAGCAAGTTCATTGACCACTTCCTGATAGTTCTTCCTATATAAATAAACCTTTGCCAGCAATGCATGCGCCGCATACGAAGTGGCACGGCCTCTTTCCGATTCGGGCCAAACCGCGGGTAAACCTTTGGCTACAGCCAAGTCGCTGATTATCTGCCCATAGACTTCATCAATGGGAGCACGCTTGTTGTTACGCGCTTCGGCCACGGTCTGCGTTTTTGTAATGATGGGCACCTCGCCCCACAAGCGAACCAGGTTAAAGTAACAAAGAGCACGTATAAACGAAGCTTGTCCGGCAATGCGAGAGCGCTGTTCGTCGGACATCGGCACTTCTTCCACATTCTGCAACACCAGGTTGCAACGATAAATAGTCTTGTACAACGAAAGCCATGCCCCCGACAAGTTGGAGTTTGCCGGAGTTTCCGTGAAAACTTCTATCTGATAAGTGATGCCGCCACTGGCACCGGAATTGTCATTCTTCACATTGTCACCACGTACTTCCATCAAAGTCATGAACTTCGCTCCATACTGGTCGCTGGATTGCAACTCATCATAGATACCTATAACGGCTCCTTCCAAACCCTTCACATCCTTATAAAAGGTTTCCTCCGTAGGAAAATCAATAGGTTTCAAGTCTATAAAATCACTACAGCTTGAAAGAACCATTGCTGTAAGAACAAACATTATTACTTTTTTCATATTACTGTCTTTTTAAGATTAAAACGTAAGATTAACACCTATCGAAGTGGTTCTTGCCAACGGGTATACACCATAGTCTTCGCCATTGGTAGTAGCGGCACTGCGATTTGAAACTTCCGGATTATAGCCTTCATAGTTGGTAAAGGTAAACGGATTTTGGATGGAACAGTATACGCGCGCCGACTTCAGATACACCTTTTTGAGCCAGTTTTCGGGCAAGGTATATCCCAACGAAATATTCTTGATGCGCAGGTAAGACCCGTCTTCCACGTGCCATGTAGAGGTGGTGCCGTTCTGCCCCTTACTGACGCGGTTGGCACGTACATTCATTCCACTACCAGGATTGTCTTCCGACTTCCAGCGGTTCAAAGCTCCTTTGTAGTTATTCATATTCCCTTCGTGGTTATAGAAATACCGGCGAGACAAGTTCAGGATTTCATTGCCCTGCACACCTTGAAACACAATGCCGAAGTCAATGCCTTTCCAAGCCAGTGTAGCACCGAAGCCATAAGTAAAGTCGGGCATATAGTTGCCCACGATGGCGCGGTCGGTATCCGAAATATCAAGTATCCCGTCTCCATTGACGTCCTTGAACTTGAAGTCGCCCGGCTTCGTGTCGGCCAGTCCGTAGTTGGTGGGAGAATCCTTGTAGTGCAAAGCTGCATCCACTTCGGCCTGATTCTTATAGACACCTTCTACCACTGGAAGATAATAGCTTCCGATGGCCTCACCCACGCGGGTTATGAAATAGGCATTGCTCACCGAACCGGAAGAAATAATATCGGCATTGCCCGGTCCAAGTTCTTTCACTTCGTTGATGTTCTTCGAGATATTGAAGTAAACACTCCAGTTGAAATCGCCCATCTTCTGATTGGTGGCGATATTGAATTCCACACCTTTGTTGTTCACCTTGCCGATGTTCTCGAGGCGAGTGTTGTAACCGGTTGTCATGGGTACGGGGACATTGAGCAACAAGTCATACGTGTTACTGTTATATAAATCCAGCCCCAAAGTCAAACGGTTACTGAACAGCGACGCATCGAAACCTACATTCACCTGCGCTGTCTTTTCCCAATGCAGTTCGGGATTGGGCATGCTCTTGGGGGCCGCACCCTTTATTACTTCGGCATTGCTTCCGCCCAACACATAACTATAATAGGCAACTTCGCCTTGTGCACCATAGTTGGGAATACGGAAGTTACCCGTCAGACCGTAGCTGGCGCGAAGTTTCAAGTCGTCGATGAAAGTCAGCGACTTCATAAATTGCTCTTCCGTCAGACGCCATCCGGCAGATACCGACGGAAACCATCCCCAACGGTTCTGTTTGCCAAAACGGGAAGCACCGTCGGCACGGATTGCTCCTGTAAGCATGTACTTGCCTTTATAGTTATACTGAATTCTGGCAAGTCCTGAAAGCAAGGCCCATTCGGAAGCATGCGAATTGCCGCGGGTAACGGTACCTGCATTGAGAGTGGGCACGCTGTTCGTAATGAATCCGTTGGCAAAAGCATAAGTACTTTCGTCTCGTTGGTATTGCATGGTCCAGCCTACCAGTGCAGAAAGAGAATGCCCGTGGATTTCCTTATTATAGCTCATCGTTTGCTCAAACAGCCAGTTGTACATCTTGGCAGTCTTCGCCGTTGCTTCGGGCACCGACTCCGGATTTCCCTCCGTATTGGAAATGGGGATAGTGGACGGACGGAACGTATCTTGCGAGCTACTGTAAATATCCACACCGAAATTGGCCCGATACTTCAATTCGGGCATAAAAGCCACTTCTCCGTAAATATTGCCAAAAACACGGGATGCCTTCGTTTCGTCCTTCTGCAACATGGCTAATGCTACGGGATTCCATACTTGCGTCTGGCTGTTACCTTTCTTTATGGAACCGTTTTCGAGTACTGTCTGTGTATTGGGACTCCAGGCATTCTGAGAGAAGCAAAATGAACCGTCGGGATTATAAACCGGAAATATAGGAGCACTGTGCAGCGCCGAAGCAATGATACCGCCACCGCCCGAATTGTAAGCGCCGTCAGAATTAACCGCATTCTCTATCGTTACAGACGGATTGAGCGAAAGGCCGAACTTGAAAATACCTTCGGTTACATCGAGGTTGAAGCGCGAGCTGTAGCGCGTAAAGTCACTGTTGATAATGACACCTTCTTGTGACAAATAATCTACAGACGCATAATATCTTATCTTCGGGCTGCCGCCTGAGACAGAAACCGAATGGCTCTGCATGCCTGCCGTACGGAAGATTTCGTCCTGCCAGTCCGTGTCTACCAGTCCTTTTTCACCTCTCAGGTATGGCAAGATTTCAACGGGAACAATTGTATTATAATCATTGCTTGTATTTTGCAGACGGATGGCATTGCTGTCCGAGATGTCAAAAGACAAAGGATTCTTATTCTGCGCTATGAGCTTACGGTTGATGGACTCCATCTTGTCGGTATACGTATTGTTGCGTGCATCGTTCACCAAATCGGCATACTCGTAGGCATTCAGCATGTCTATCTTCTTTGAAACCGTCTGCCAGCCATAGTATCCGTTATAGGAAACTGTAGCACGCCCTTCCTGCCCTCTCTTGGTAGTAATCAGTACCACACCGTTCGAACCACGCGAACCGTAGATGGCAGCCGAAGAAGCATCTTTCAGCACCTCGATGGACTCTACATCGTTCATATTGAACGTATTCAGCTGCTCCTGGGCAAGAGGCACACCGTCCACAACATAGAGCGGAGAGGTTCCTGCCGTAATAGTGCCCGTTCCGCGTACCTTAATCTGCAAGGAAGAGCCCGGAGCACCCGTCGACTGAGACACCTGCACACCCGGCATCTTGCCCACCATCGCCTCGGCCATGGAAGTAACCGGTTGGCCTTTCATATCACTGGCACGAAGGCTGGCAATGGCAGTAGTCACGTCGCGCTTCTTCTGCACACCATATCCCACAACCACTACTTCGTCCAGCAACTCGTTGTCTTCCATCAAGACGATTCTGTCCAGGCCTTTGCCGCCCGCTTTTATCTCTACCGTCTGATAGCCGATATATGAAAAGGCGAGCATCGCATTCCCGGGTACATCGGCCAGGCTATAATTTCCGTCAAGATCGGTAATCACTCCATTGGCAGTGCCCTTTACCAATACACTGGCACCGATAATCGGCTCCCCGTTTGGGTCTACCACTTTTCCGTTGATTGTCTTTGTCCTCACTTTCTCAATAAGCTCTCCACTTTTCTGATTGCCTACGGATATTGTATTGTTGTCCCTATTGAAATATAATTTTGCTTGCGAGGTAATCTGCTCCAAGACCTCTTGCAAAGAAGCGTTGGAAACATGGATGGAGATGCGTGGAGCTGCATTGACTATTTCTTGGTCATAGAAGAATTTCAAACCAGTCTGCACGCCCAGTTGGTTGAACACATTCTCTACCGTTTCATTCTGAACATTCAGTGTAATGCTTCTTGTCTCTTGTGCCCGCACGTATGGGGCTGTAAACAACAAGCATACGAACAGTAAAAAAGCTAAAAATGAATCTACATTTCTACATTTCCTTTCAGTATTAGGAAGATTATTCATAAATTTGTGCGTTTTAGTAATTGAAATAAATTATTAAAAACAAAGATGTGTAATGCGCGATACGTTATTCACACGGGTCGAAACGAATGAATATCCGTCCGGATTACCGGAATAGGGGCTTCTCTTAGAGACAGCTCCTATTTTTTTGTGTAGCTCAAGTTGGTGGTTTCATACTTAATTTTATTAATGATAAAGGTTAACACTCTGGCGATTCGCTTATATATAGTACACAGTCGCCCGAAGAAGCAGGGGTCTCATTAAGATATTTTCACTATTTATGCGAAGCAGTGATTGAATTATATTCATATTTGATAAGAAAGGAACCTAAGTGATTAGCAGTACTATCTCAATTGAGGGTGTGTCGAAATAGAGACTTAGAACACAAATTACGCAAATTATACAAATCATGCTTTTTAATGACTACTGATAATCAGGGATTATCCGAGTCGCTTATTTGCGTAATTTGTGTAATTCGTGTTCCCTTATCACTTCTGACACACCTTCTACCCGTAGGGGGAGGTGGTAGGTAAAACAATAAACACCTATGAATCATAAGAATAAGGTTTTCTTTCCTCACCTACCACCCCGCCCTTTGGGCACCCCTCCTTCTTGAAGGAGGGGAATTGAGATAGTACTTTTAACTCATAAGCGTTTCTGAAACAGTTCATAACTGATAAGAAAGAAATAATCCGTGCTTGAGTAACAAGAGTTTCTTCAACTTGCCCTCACCACCCTCACCGTTTTCCTGAACCTCCCTGTTCATCGGTGTTTCTTACGAAAAATGCAGTGAATTGATAGTGTGTTCACTATAGTGGTCTGTCTTCTTCACGATAGTGAACAATTCGGGCCATCTTAGTGAACATACTTGTTCACTTAAGTGGAGCGTCAACAAACTCAAAGACTTTTCAGGAGAAACGTATGTGCGAAACACAATGAATGCCTGCACAGTACACTACAAACGCCTTTCAAATACCCTTCAAACGGACAGCACCAAGCCCTTTTTTCTATATTGGCCTGAGTTCGATATAAGGCTTTGCTTATAACTGTATAATAGCGAGTCAAATTCAACTCCTGATTCACACTATTTATAGAGCAATACCTTGTTCCCATCTTTCTTATAATGAATGCCGCTGGTATATTCGATAGACTGCAACACAGCTTCCAGGCTCTTGTTGTCGTGCTCGCCCGAAATCAGATTCTTGAACACCTGCCCTTCGGCAAAAGAGATGGAGCAATTATAAACGCGTTCCAACTCTTTTGCAACATCGTTTATCGGAGTACTGCTGAATCGCAATCCGCCTTTCCGCCATACTGCCACAGTGCGTTTTTCATGCTGCTTGTTGTATTCGCCGGAAATGGTATTGATGTACACCCGCTCCTGGGCGCTTAAGCGCATCATGGCTTCTGGCAAGTCCACTTGCACCTTGCCACTCTCCACATCGACAGAAACAACCTCATCGGACAAATAAGCTTTGATATCAAAGCACGTGCCCAATACACGAACGTCGAAATGATGGGTATTGACAATGAACGGCTGCTTCTCGTTGCGATGAACCCGAAAGTAGCCCTCACCTTCGAGCTCCACCCTGCGTTCGTTGCCCGCAAAGCGGTCGGGATAGCGAATGCGGGAGCAGGAGTTCAAGACCAGTTGCGTGCCGTCAGGAAGCAACACCTGCTTGCATTCGCCATAAGAGGTCGAGGCTTCCAGATAAGAAATCTGCTGTTCGTTGATGTAATCCAGATATCCGACGCCACCCAGCACCAAACAAAGAACCGCAGCCGCAGCTGCAGCGACAGTTGCCATGCGGCGAAACCAGGTCCGTTTTTTGTGCTCGATGCGCTTCAACAATTGGCGCGCCTCTTTCTTCGACTTCTCGCGTTCGAGGTCAGTCAGCGGTTGTTGCGACGCTGATTCGTCCCAAACATCGGCAGCCAGTTCCTCAAGGATGCCTTCCGGTTCCGGCACAGCCAAGTGGTCTGCCAACTTGCTGACATCTTCAACCGTGTACAAGTCATCCAAGTAACGGCGAAGCAAAGTCTTATCTTTCTCGTTATGTTTCATAATCGTTTTTTTGCGGGGAGCTACAAAGATGTTCTTAAACTATCCCTTTTAAAAGAATAGTACACGCAAAAGCGAAGCATCTAGGGTGTATTTAACGTTTTTTATCTCATACGGAAGAAAGATGGGCTTCATTACAAATTCATACAAACAAGAAGCAGCACGAGGTCGGCAGCCGCTACCGAGTTCTTCTGCAAATATCCGCGCAGCGATTTCAATGACAAGGATATAGACTCCTGCACCGTATTGACCGATATACCCAGCGTTTCAGCAATCTCCTTGTGAGACATCTGCTGTTCACGGCTCATTTCAAAGATTTCACGCTGGCGGGGCGTCAATTGCTGCAATGCACGCAAGATTAGTTGCCGCAAGTCATTAGCTAGAATTTCATTCTTCGTTTCATCGGTATAATCCACAGCCTGCGCAAGGACATGCTCCTTGAGTTTGTTCTGGTTATCGAGGTCGCGCAGCTGATTCAGCACACGGTTGCGAACAATTGTATAAAGGTAGGAAGAGAAGGAAGCATCGGGATTGATGAAACGTCGGCTCTGCCAAATCACGGTGAAAGCGTCCTGAAAAACATCCTCGGCATGCTCGCGCGACTTCAGAAAACGCATGGCAAAGTATATCAGGCGGCCCTTATAGGCAGCGTACAGTTCACAAAAAGCATCCTCATCTCCATCTATCAGGCGGAGAACAAGTGCCTTTTCATCAATTAGAGTTTCTGCTGCATACATAGGGCTATCTTTACATTCAAGTACAAAGGTATCGCTAAGATGTTGCAAACGTATGTAAAATTCGGGAAAGAAAAAAGAAAAATGAAAAATAAAGCCGGTTCATCCCTCAAGCAATGACCGGCTTTAACACGCTTCTATCGTCTATAGGCTTTCAGTTTATTCCTATAATAAGCCTCCACATCCTTCCAATGGTAATAAGGAGCCAGTTCGCTTTCTACCGGAAGTTTCATCTCATGCTCGTTGAGCAGCACCTTTACAAGAATGTCATCACTGCCTTTCTTGCGGAAGAAAACGAATTGAACGTTGCCTGCCATCGGGAAAATCTTGTAGTTTCGCCAAGTTTCATCGAGTCTGCTTAAATCGGTAGTCTGATAAGCACAATCACCCAATTCCAGCAGGCATACCAAAGGAAGCAGGCAAGATTCATGGCCGAAACGTAAAGTTGCGCTGTTCTCTTTCTTCACGATGCAAGTGTCGGCCGTATTCAGTATATTTTCCAGCAGATTGGATTCCATATAAGGTATTTCGCTTTTGGTGAGCGGAGACGGGCCATAGGATATATACCAATTCTTGTTGCTGATTTGCCACAAATCATAGCATTCGTCTTTGGTGAAGAGAGAGTAAAGTTCCAGATTCGTGTCGAGACTCTGCATGTTGCTTGCCACATCAAACAACCGGGTCATCAATCTGCCGGCATCCACTTTCCAGTTTACATAATCCTCGTTGTTGAACAAAGCCTTCATCAAGCGTTCCGGATGTACATGCTCCTTCCGGATGGCAGCCTTCGCCTCGACCACTTCATCCGCCTTGCACAATGTCTTGACATAGGGGTCATCGTTATTCATATAGTACATGTCGGCATAGCTGGCATCGTTCTTGAACTGCAACTTCGGATTGAGAGATTGCAGCTTCAAACATTCTGCCGCCATAGAAAGAATGCAGCGGATAACCACCGTGGAGCATGCATCCACCTCGGCTTCTCCTTTAAAGACTTTCGGGAAATTCTTGTACATTCGCTCTGCAATGCCTTTGTGCTGGCGTGCACCCAGCGGAGTCAGTTCGCCATATCTGCTCTTAGCCATGCGCGAGACGCTATCCAAAACACAAAGTGTCTTCTTTCCCAACTCAGTGAGCACACCATTCTCATCAGCCTCACGCATCACTGCCAACGGCTTCTCGTAATCATCCGGATTTATAAGGAACCGTGAACCATGACGGGCATAGTGGCTCAGATAAAAGGGTTTATAACCTGCAGGAGGAGCTGTCTGCTCCACAGTCGGTTCGGGATAGGCATAGTAATTGGCTGCCGAACGATGAACATCTGCAAAGATTTCTTCTTTGGCTGTCTGGGCTCTCATTCCAAGCACCAGGCAACAAAGAACGGTTAGAAAAACGAAACGCTTCATAGATACTACTCTTTTATGATTTATTCATGTGAAATCTCTTTCAGGTATTCTTCTATCTTTCCGAAGAAGGATGCCAAGTGCGAACCATCAACAAAAGAATGATCCACATAGATGGAAAGTGGAAATACCAGACGCCCTTCACGGGTCACCGTTTTTCCGGCAGTCATCAAAGGGTGGCTGCAAGCATTCCCGGCTTCGGCAAGCGTATAAGTGGTAGAGGTGAAATACATCTTAGGGACAGCGCTCAAATGCACTACATCGTAATCGCCTTGCTGCGCGAGATGCTTCTCGGCTCCATAAGGATCGCCATCTTCGGGAATATTGGTAATCAAAGCATAGGCTTCGGCATAAAAGCGGTTGAAATCTTCGTGATAAGGTATGCGTATTGTATAGAAAGTCTTACCGGGAACGGCTATCGGAGAAATGATATCCACCCGATCGTGAAAGACGACCTGTCCATTCTTGTCTTTACGGAAACGAAGTTCATCCACCTCGTTTGCCGAACGGAGCACGGCATAAAGATAGTAAAGGAAAAAAGAGCGTCCCGCTGCTCTGGCAGCCAGACTTGCCTCTGTACAATCAATCTCTGTAGTAATGGAATACCAGGAGCTAACAAAGTTGCGGAAAAAGTTGTAGTTATCCCGGCGTTCCCAAGTTTCAATGTCTATAATCTGTTTCATATACAAAAAAGGGGGTTAGAAAAAAGGATGCCACTTTACGGGCATCCTTTCTATATTCAGTTTATTTTTCTTTCTTATAATTCTCCAATCCAGTCTGCAAGAACTCGATATATTTGGGAATATCTTCGTCGTAGGAGTAAGACTTATTGAGCGGTTTGCCTTCGTTGTCAATCAACACGTAGAAGGGCTGCGCATTGGCGCCGAACTTGACACGCTGCAGATAGCTCCATTTGTCGCCTACGGTACGTAGCGTACGTTCCGTGCCGTTCTCCACAATCTTCACGGGAGAAGGAAGCGGTGTCTTGTTGTCGACGTAAAGCGTGATAAGTACATAGTCGTTGTTGATAATGTCACTCACCTTCGGGTTTGTCCATACGGCAAGCTCCATCTTACGGCAGTTCACGCAACCATAACCGGTGAAGTCGAGCATCACGGGCTTGCCATGCTGACGGGCATACTCCATACCGAGGTCGTAATCATCGAACTTGGCATGCACTTCATTATTGTAAAGATTGAAGTCTTGCGTCTGCATGGGCGGCGCAAAGGCACTGACAGCTTTCAACGGAGCTCCCCACAAACCGGGAACCATATACACCGCAAATGCCAGTGAGGCCAACGCCATAAAGAAACGGGGTACACTAACCTTTGAATCGTCATCATCGTGCGGGAACTTGATTTTGCCCAACAAGTAGAAACCAAGCAGCGCAAAAAGCACAATCCACAAGGCGAGGAACGTCTCACGGTCGAGGATGCGCCAGCCGTAAGCCAAATCGGCCACCGAAAGGAATTTCAGGGCAAAGGCCAGCTCCAGGAAGCCGAGCGTCACCTTGATGATGTTCATCCATCCACCGGACTTGGGCATGGACTTCAGCCAGGACGGGAACAGGGCAAACAGCGTGAAAGGCAATGCCAAAGCTATGGCAAAGCCCAGCATGCCGATGGCGGGAGCCACCACGCTGCCCGTCGTGGAAACCTGCACCAGCAGGAATCCGATAATGGGTCCCGTGCAGGAGAAAGATACCAGCGACAAGGTAAATGCCATCAGGAAGATGCTGAGCAAACCGCTTGTCGCCTCGGCCTTGCTGTCTACAGCCGTACTCCACTTGGAGGGCAACGTTATCTCGAACGCTCCGAAGAAGGAAGCCGCAAACACCACCAGCATCAGGCAGAAAAGGATATTGAATACTGCATTCGTAGAGAGTGCGTTCAGTGCGCTGGCTCCGAAAACAAGCGTGATTGCCAGTCCGAGCGTCACATAAATCACCACGATGGAAGCGCCATACGTCCACGCATCGCGGATGCCCTTCTTCTTGTCCTTGCTGCGTTTCAGAAAGAAGCTGACCGTCATCGGGATGATGGGCCATACACAGGGGGTGAAGAGCGCCAGCAGTCCACCGGCAAATCCCGTAATGAAAATATAAATCCAGGACATGTCTTCCTGCGAAGTGGTTTCGCCCAAAGAATTCAGTTCACTGATGACCGGCTTCCATAGGTCCACCTTGTCCGCCACCTTGATTTCCGTCGGCCCGTCCGCACCGCCGATAGCAGCCACGGGAGCCGTGCCGGAGACAGTCTCCTGCTTTGCGGGCTGTTCTTCGGCTTTCGTTTCAGCGGCAGCGGCGGCAGCTTCTTTGGCAGCCCCTTCTGCCTTGCCGGAGAACTTGAAAGGAACTTGTGTGGGCGGCAGGCAGTTTTCATCGTTGCAAGCGCCATATTCCAGATAGCCTTCTATCTGATAAGCGCCACCCGTCAACTTCAGCTTCTGCACAAATTGCGCCGTATTCTCAAAATAGCGCACCTTCATTTCGAACAACTTATCGAAAGTAGAGATTTCCTTGCCTACGGGCTTCAGTTTACCAACCACTTCCGCTCCGGATATTTTCTCCACATTGAAAGTCGCCGAGATAGGACCGCCATCGTCCAGGTCAGTGGAATAGACATGCCAGCCCTTGTCAATAGCAGCCGTAAAAACGACCTCCGCTTCATCAGCAGCCACAGTCTTCAGTTCGGACTTGAACTTGACGGGATCTTGTATCTGTGCCCGCATCGCCACCGTGAAAAGCAACAGAAATAGAGGGAACAATAATTTCTTCATGTTCTCTGATTTAATTTTTAATTTTTAATTTTCAATTATCTCGTAGTCCACGCAGGCACGGCTCTCTTTCACAGCAGCGATAAGCTTGCCGGCAGCTACATGGTCGGGATGGGTAGCATAGTATTTCACGTCATCCAACGTATCGAACTCACTGTAAAGAGCGATGTTCCAAGCCTCGGCAGGATTGATGTTCAATCCGACTTCAATCTTGCGGATAACGGATATTTTAGCCGGAAGCGCTTCGATAGCTGCCTTGAAACTGTTCATCGCAGCCAACTTTTCGTCAGCCGGTGCCTCATCTTTTAACTTAAATAATACAATGTGCTTTACCATAACTTTGCCATTTAAATGATTTATCACTATATTTGTCAGCCTAAGCGGCTGTTTTAACAACTGCAAAAATACTGGTTTTGTTTCAAATATACACTTAAACGGATGTTAATAATAGGAATTGCAGGCGGAACCGGCTCGGGAAAGACCACCGTCGTACGTAAAATTATCGAAAGCCTACCGGCTGGTGAAGTGGTATTGTTGCCACAAGACTCTTACTACAAGGACAGCAGCCATGTGCCCGTGGAAGAACGGCAGAACATCAACTTCGACCACCCCGACGCTTTCGAGTGGAGCCTTCTTTCCAGGCATGTCGCCATGCTGCGCGAAGGAAGAAGCATAGAACAGCCCACCTACTCATACCTGACGTGTACCCGGCAGCCCGAAACCATCCATATCGAGCCCCGGGAAGTCATCATCATAGAAGGTATCCTTGCCTTGTGCGACAAGAAACTGCGAAGCATGATGGACCTCAAGATATTTGTAGACGCTGACCCCGACGAACGCCTAATTCGTGTAATCCAGCGCGATGTAGTGGAACGCGGACGTACGGCCGAAGCCGTTATGGAACGCTATACACGTATACTGAAACCCATGCACCAGCAATTCATAGAGCCCTGCAAACGATACGCCGACCTCATTGTGCCGGAAGGCGGAAACAACCAGGTGGCCATTGATATATTGACCATGTACATCAAGAAGCACTTGGGGAGTTAATTTGTAATGGAGAATTGATAATGGAGGATTAAGAACGCACTAAACCCTATGAGATATGAACAGCCTGTTTTCTTTCGCCAGACATAAATCATCCATTATCAATTCTCCCGTCCCAATTATCTTGCTGTTGTTGTTGTGCTGCATCGCAGGATGCCGTGGAGGACATCCTGCCGAAAAAGAAGAAGCGGATGACCTGCAACAGATAAAGGACAGCGGAGAACTGGTCGTATTGACACTGTACAGTTCCACTTCCTACTTCATCTACCGTGGCCAGGACATGGGATTCCAGTATGAGCTAAGCGAACAGTTTGCCAAGAGCCTGGGAGTAAAGCTAAGAATAGAGGTAGCCCGGAACGTGCACGAACTCATAGAGAAGTTATTGGCAGGCAAGGGAGACCTCATTGCCTACAACCTGCCTATCACTAAAGAATGGAAAGACAGCCTGATATATTGCGGTGAGGAGGTCATCACGCACCAAGTCATCGTGCAACGTAACGGCGGACGCACCAAACCACTGAAAGACGTGACGGAACTCATCGGGAAAGATGTATATGTGAAGCCCGGAAAATATTATGAACGGCTGGTCAATCTGGACGAAGAGCTCGGAGGAGGTATCCACATCCATAAAGTGACCAACGACAGTATCAGTGCAGAAGACCTCATCACCCAGGTGGCACAAGGAAAAATCCCCTATACCGTAGCAGACAATGATGTGGCACAGCTTAATACCACCTATTACCCCAACCTAAATATCGGACTCTCCATCAGCTTTGACCAGCGTGCATCGTGGGCAGTCCGGAAAGACTGTCCGCAACTGGCAGCCACCGCCAACAAATGGCATGAGGAGAATATGACTTCACCTGCCTATACAGCAAGTATGAAACGATATTTTGAAATCGGCAAGGCCATTCCCCACTCTCCTATCCTCTCCCTGCGCGAAGGAAAAATTTCCCATTACGATGATTTGTTCAAGAAATATGCTCCCGAAATAGACTGGGACTGGCGTCTGCTGGCGTCTCTGGCGTATACAGAATCCAACTTCGACTCCACTGCCGTATCTTGGGCGGGTGCCAGGGGGCTGATGCAACTGATGCCTGCCACAGCCAGGGCTATGGGGCTACCCGAAGGAAAGGAACAGAACCCTGAAGAGAGCATAAAGGCTGCCGTGAAATACATAGGCGCCACAGCCAAAAGTTTTTCCAAGATACCCCAGGAAGAACGCATCAACTTTGTGCTGGCATCTTATAATTCCGGTATCGGCCATGTGCTGGATGCCATGGCACTGGCCGAAAAATACGGCAAAAACAAATATGTCTGGCGTGATAATGTAGAAAACTTCATTCTGCTAAAAAGCAATGAGGAATACTTCACCGACCCCGTCTGCAAAAACGGCTATTTCCGTGGCATCGAAACTTATAACTTCGTAAGGGATATTACGTCACGCTTCGAGCAATACAAGAAAAAGATAAAAAAATAGGGATTAAGGATTAATCCCTAATCCTTATTTTCCTTCCTATTTAAAACAGATTCAGTTTGTTCTTTCTCGCTTCTTCCAGGGAAACGGTTGTCACTTGTTTCTCCCGGTTCTTTTCGCACAACTGCCGATACTTCTCATGCAGTTCTTCTTCCAGCTCCTCCTTTGTCTTAGGATTCATCAGCTTGGCTGCTACTGTAGCATTCTGTGAAGCGTCCTTCAGATGGATTACGGGAGCATGATAGACCGGAGCAATTTTCAGAGCTGTGTGAAGCGGTGAAGTCGTGGCACCACCTATCAGCAGAGGAACGTCCAGACCTGCCTTTTCCAGCTCAATGGCTACATGCACCATTTCATCCAGCGAAGGGGTTATCAAGCCACTCAATCCTATCATGTCTACCTTTTCCTCTATGGCATGCTGTACAATGGTTTCGGCAGGCACCATGACGCCAAGGTCCACTATATCGTACCCGTTGCAGGCCATTACTACCGAGACTATATTTTTGCCAATGTCGTGCACATCACCTTTCACCGTAGCCAGTAGTACCTTCCCGGCAGCAGTCGCACCTTCTTCTTTCTCCGACTCGATTACGGGCTGGAGGATGGCAACCGCCCTCTTCATGGTGCGCGCCGTCTTCACTACTTGCGGCAGGAACATCTTGCCTGCCCCAAACAAGTCGCCGACATGATTCATGCCTGCCATCAACGGACCTTCAATGATAGAAACAGCTTTGGGATACAGCTTCAACGCTTCGGCAAGGTCTTCTTCCAGATAATCGCCGATACCCTTTGTCAAGGCGTACTTCAACCGCTCTTCCACAGGAGTCCCCTCTCTCCAGGCAAGTTGGGAATGGGCGGCAGCCTGCCGCTCTCCTCCAGAAGTTTTTGCCGCCTCTGCTTCCGCTTTCAAGCGTTCGGCAGTTTCTATCAGGCGCTCGGCAGCATCGGGACGACGGTTCAAGACCACATCCTCTATGCGCTCCAATATATCAGCGGGAATATCGGTGTAAAGAACGGAGGTAGCCGGATTGACGATACCCATATCCATGCCCTC
Source organism: Bacteroides sp. AM07-18 (assembly GCF_003602695.1). NCBI lineage: Bacteria > Pseudomonadati > Bacteroidota > Bacteroidia > Bacteroidales > Bacteroidaceae > Bacteroides > Bacteroides sp. AM07-18. The sequence continues at coordinate 67,955 of NZ_QTLM01000003.1, read as the reverse complement.
GCGGATGGCATAGTAAAGGAATACGGCATGCATCGCCTCGCGAATGTAATTATTGCCGCGGAAAGAGAAGGAAAGGTTACTCACTCCTCCACTGACATGCGCACCGGGCAGATTCTTGCGTATCCATCCGGTGGCACGGATAAAGTCTACAGCATAATTGTTGTGCTCGTCCATACCGGTTGCCACGGCAAGTACATTCGGGTCGAAAATTATATCATGGGGATTGAAACCTATCTTGTCCACCAAAAGACGGTATGCCCGTTCGCAGACCTCAATCTTACGTTCGTACGTGTCTGCCTGCCCTTTTTCATCAAAAGCCATCACCACGGCTGCCGCACCATATTGCTTGATGGTACGCGCATGCTCCAGGAATTTATCTTCCCCCTCCTTCAAGGAGATGGAGTTGACGATGGACTTGCCTTGCAAGCATTTCAATCCGGCCACAATCACTTCCCACTTAGAGGAGTCTATCATGACGGGAACACGGGCAATCTCCGGTTCCGAAGCTATCAGATGGAGGAAAGCCGTCATCTCCACTTGAGCATCCAGCAGTCCGTCGTCCATATTTATATCGATGACCTGCGCACCGTCTTCCACCTGCTGGCGGGCAATGCTGAGCGCCTCGTCATATTTCTTTTCATTAATCAGACGCAAGAATTTGCGCGAACCCGCAACATTACAGCGTTCACCCACATTCACGAAGTTATTTTCCGGCTTCACTTCCAGAAGTTCAAGCCCGGAGAGCCAAAGATTTTCCGGTCTGGGAACCGGCTGATGGGGCGTTGCACCGGCAATCAGCGAGGAGTACTCGGCAATGTAGGCATCTGTCGTTCCGCAACAACCACCGATAATATTCACCAATCCCTCATGGATATACTCTTTTACTTCATGTGCCATATCGGCAGGAGTCTGGTCGTATGTGCCCAAACTGTTGGGCAGTCCGGCGTTGGGATAAGCACTGATATAATAAGGTGCACGGACAGCAAGCTGCTCCAGGAAAGGTTTCAGCTGGCGGGCGCCAAAGGAGCAGTTCAACCCAACTGAAAAAATATCGGCATGTTGCACGGAGGCGAGAAAAGCATCCAAAGTTTGTCCCGACAGAGTACGCCCTCCAATATCAGAAACAGTCACAGAGAGCATCAAGGGTACATGAACTCCTACAGTTTCCATCGCCTGCCCGGCGGCAAAAATAGCAGCCTTGGCATTCAGCGTATCAAAAATGGTTTCTATCAGCAAAGCATCCACACCACCTTCGAGCAATGCTTCCATCTGCTCACGGTAGGCATCGGCCAGTTCATCGTAGCTCAAGGCACGAAAGGCCGGATTGTTCACATCGGGACTCATGGAGCAGGTCTTGTTCGTCGGTCCTACGGAGCCTGCCACAAAACGGGGTTTGTCGGGAGTAAGAGAAGTAAACTCATCTGCCACTTTGCGTGCCAGGCGCACTGCGGCAAGATTCATCTCACGCACATAGTCCTGCACATGATAATCGGCCATACTGACGCGGGTGGAACTGAATGTATTTGTTTCGATAATATCTGCACCTGCCGCCAGATACTTGCGGTGAATGTCTTGTATCACATCGGGGCGTGTCAGACAAAGCAGGTCATTGTTACCTTTCATCTGTCCGGGAATCTGCGAGAAGCGTTCATCCCGAAAATCTTCCTCTGTCAAGTTGTATTGCTGTATCATGGTGCCCATTGCACCATCCAGAATAAGGATGCGCTCACGCACCAAACTACCAAGTTTACTCATATTATCTTTTAAACATACGCGCCATATCGCGTTTGTCATCTTTTTCCTTCAGTGATTCGCGCTTATCATATTGCTTCTTACCTTTGGCAAGTGCCACCACAAGTTTGGCCAGCCCTTTTTCATTGATAAACAAGCGCACGGGAACAATGGTGAAACCCGGATCTTTCGTGCCGCGCATCAGTTTTTCAAGTTCCTTCTTATTCAACAAAAGCTTGCGCTCCCTGCGTGCATTGTGATTGTTGTACGAACCATAGAAGTATTCGGCCACATGCATGTTCTTCACCCACAATTCGCCGTTGGCAAAGTAACAGAACGTATCGACTAAGCTTGCTTTCCCCAACCGGATGGACTTGATTTCTGTGCCCGTAAGCACAATGCCAGCCGTATAGGTGTCCGTCAGTTCGTAATCGAACGTAGCACGCTTATTCTTTATATTTACAGGAGCTTGTTTCATAACATTTATCAGTTTAGCACTACCGTCAGCTTATTGAATATCCATTCAATGGCCACCGGACAAGCTATTAACAAAATAGAAGAAAGAATGGTGAAACGCAAACGGTCTTTTTCCGCTATCTGCATCACCTTTTTGCTTCCTTCCCACACAACATACACGATATAGAATTGGAGCAACAGAGCCATAATGCCGAAATCAGGCAATATGCCGATAACAATCCTCAGCATGAACACCACTACCAGTGCATAACCTGCAAACTGTTGCGCCAAAGGAATATCACTGTCCAGCATAAACATGCGGACACGCAACCCATTGATGAGATAGGCTGCCAAAAAATATCCTCCAAACAAGGATACAGCCACCGCACAGCATTGTGTCATGGCATATTGAAAGCTTTGCGGCCCGTCCCATCCCATCTTCATCAAAGAGCCGATGAAAACGGACAACCCGCATAAACCAATCATAGGATAGACAAAAGTAGTAAATACTTTTCGTCTATCCTCTAAACTAATTTCCTCCCAGGCACGAGCCGGAGAGGAAATCAGTAGTATTGCTATATGAAATAAATCTTTGTAATTCAATATCAATTTATTGATTAGTAGACGCAATTTTGTATTCTACAGTATATTCCGTATAGTTTTCCGGTATTTCTGTATTGCTATTATTTCCACTTTCATGCGACTTAATAACTAATTTAGTAGGAAGATTTCCTGCTTTTTCTTTAAACCTTTCTAAAGCATTTTTTATATCATACCCATACCAATTAGAATAATAAACATCTGTCTTATCATCAGCACCCTTATCATGACGCAGATAGAAAACAAGGTCTGTGGCCCCTGCTTCAATTTCATCCAGTACACAAGCTAAAGCAAATTTATGCATCTTAAACTTATCGTTGTCATTTTGCAGTCTCCAAGCTATAGGAGTTACAAGTATATCCTTGTTATACAAAAATGGCTGAACTGACCCATTTTCCAATTTCAAAGTTATCACCGGTGCTGTTTCCGGCGCATCAACAACCAAGCTTTCTGCTGTCATTGATACGACAGCGTTTGCAAAAGAAATAGGCTGAAAATTCTTCAAAGTGAAGTTGGTAGTTTTAGATTTTTCATTCGTCTCAGGTTCTATGCTCTTTCCTAAGATGATTCCCATTCGAGAATCTGAAATCTTCAAACTTGAATTTGCCTCAAATTGAGTAACAGAAGCCGGTGTAGGTTGATAAGTGTTACCCGCAGCATCTTCAAAAGAGAGTAATCCCATATAGTTATTCACTAAAACCATGCCATAAATGTCATCATACTCTCCGTCATCTGAATTCAGACACGAAGTAAACGAAATGCCCATCAACAATGTCAAGGCAACCATCAAGAATTTTAATTGTTTCATCTTTCCTATAAATATTAGAGTTTGCAAATTTAGATAAAAGAATTGAGTAATATAGTACTCTCCTCGTTTTTTCATTGTTTTTAAGATTAAATGAAAGATTAATCTAAATACTGCAAGCCCCAATATTTATTTAACATTTATAAACAACCATAATTTAGATAATCACATTATTCTAAAACATATTCTCCTACCAATTTCCCTGTTGTTGGATTATATGTTCTAGCTTCAAAAGAAGAAAAGCAGTCTCCACTCCATTTTCCTTTAACTCTAAACGTTTTAGTATCCCCTATTTTCCTTAATGTAGCAACGTAAGTCAAACTACCTTTGTACATGACTAACACCGCATCAAGTTTTACAGTTTCACCTGGTTGAATCGGGATTTGTCCAGTTCTCGTTTTTGTTACCGTTTTACTATCACTTGTACCATAAGTCCAAGATTTATTTGTCTGCTGCTGTACAGAAACATTTACTCCAAGCGAAGAATCATCTCCTACCACATTAGGTATACCCACGTTCAATCCTCCTGAAATAGTGACACTTACTCCTTCTGTTTTTGAAAAATCAGATTTTTCTGTATAGCTTGTAGATAAAGAATAGTTCCATGTATCAACGCTTAAATGTTCATTTGTATATTCATCATGGTCACAAATCACTTCTGTAGGTTCAAAGCTGTCAACCGTAGTCCGTACATACTCTAAACCAACAAGTTCATATTCACCAACAGGAACTATTTCCCATAAAGCGAGGCTTGAGGAATTATTCGTTTTAAACTTTACAGAGGAAGACGTTGAAGATTCTGATTGCAAATAATAAGAAGACAAACCAGTATTAAAGTTTCCATACATCGTATATATCATACAATTAGCATCAGCCAAACAATTAAAGCTTAAGCCAGGTCCAGCCAAAGGTGAATCAAAAGTTGATTTATTCCAATAACTCAAACGAAGATTATCAGGTATTTCTGAAGATAAATAGTTATTAGGAGTAACAACTCCATATGTATCGGATGTCACTCTATTATTTCCCCCAGCAACAACAATAGTTCTTCCATACTTCAGATACCATCTCTGCCTCAAAGATCCATCATCTTTATCTGTTAAACAAATTTCAGTACCTTTCTCTTTACAAGTAAGATACTTTTGTTTAGAGTTTCCAATATTCAAAATATTCACTGGAATTTCGGCAAGCTCACTTATCGGATCAAAATCCGCACTAGAACCTATCGCCCTTGTCATCACCTGCCCCACACCACTACTTTCCACAAAGTTATCCAATTCCTCTTGCTCACAAGAAAATAGAGCTAACACTCCTACCAACAATAAACTAATCTTTTTCATAAGCATTACATTTTTTAGTTAACAATATATCATAATTCAAAACAGCCATATGCATATGCCCCATTATCTCCTTTAATTTCTATACAATACTCCCCTGATACTCCGAAAGGAAGTTGCAAATATTTCCGAAGGGGAGATAGAATATTCTCGGAAGAAGAATAAATCACAGAACCATTTTGGGAAATGGCAATTTCCACTACCCCGATTCCTTCCATAAAATCCAATTCCACGGAATAATTAGAATCTTCAACGAATACAACAAATGGCACTAATGGTATAACGGAACGGCTTCCATCTTCTTTTCCCGTAGTCAGAATTTCAAAAGGAATATCATTTGAATGCAAAAAGACTTCTTCTTTTCCAGAAGCAATACTTATGTCGACCAAAGGATTAGCATCGACCTTTAATAAAGAAAATAACAACAATACAGATAAGATAATTTTCAGTTTCATAGTCTTTCATTTTTTATTTATACAAAATTAGGGACTATTCAACAATAATTCAGCAATAACTATGCGGACAAAAATAGGGTAGGTAATAAATTATATATCAACACACTACAAAGAAACATATAGGACAAAAAAACGTTTTTTTCTCAATACATCATTACCATTTGCTCTAAAGAATCATTCTTAGTAAGTCCTAAATCTGCTTTTAGTCTTTGTCTGTTTTTATATATGGATTTCATTTCACAATCAAAAACAATCATTAATTGCTTGTTAGAGAATCCCACTTTCAGCAACGCAGCCAACAATAATTCATTTTTTGTTAAATCAAACTCTTGTTTAAGTCGAGTAATAAAATTCGCATGAACCAAATCCAGAAAGTCAAATATATGTTGCCGTTCAGCAATAGTCATATTACTAATAATCAAATTTCCTTGCTTCAATTCCTCTAATACAAACAAGGCGTCAACACTCAAATTCTCACATACTCGCTTATTTTCTGCTATTAAACAAAGGATTTTTCTATTCAGGATTCCTATTTCCTCTTTTTTAGCCTGACGTTCTTGTAAGCTCACATTCTCCAATTCTGCAATTCTACAAGCATATCTATTAATAATTGCATTATTATTTCCAATAATCTCGACATTACGCAACAATTTTGTTCGATACCTTTTCCTAACCAGAAAGAAAGCGATGATGCCCAACCCTAATATGAATACAAATAAAAACAAATAAAAATAAGTCTGTTTCTCATTTTCCAGCCTTATCTGTTTATTTTCCAAAATAAGCTTATCATTTTCATACTTATTCTGCAAATCCAACAACTGCTTTTGCAGTTCAGCATTACGAGTCACCTCTAATAATGAATCAGACTTCTCTTTATACAAAAACGCTTTCAAATAATTACCATCTTTTTTATGCATATCAGCCAAATAGTAATATGCACCCGAAGACACAAAAATATTAGTTGCATTGATACAAGAAACAAAACAATCTTCAGCTTTTTTCTTTTGACCTACTTCAGAATAAACACGTCCCAAAGACAAACTATAACGATATTTATCATTTAAATTATCACAAACTTCCATTGCATTTGAAAAATACTCTATTGCTTGTGGATATCGTTTTTCATTATTGGCAATAAGTCCTAATAAATGTAGAAAAGATGCCTTCATACCACTAACAGTGTCACTCAACACAAGCCCTTTTTCAGCATACCAACCTGCACTATCATTATGATGTACCGAAAAATAGCCTCTTGCCATATTCCTATAACCATATAAAATACGACGTCTGTCACTCGCCAGTTCATAGTACCTGATAGAATGTTTAAAATTGTCTATAGAATTTTCATACAATCCTTGAACCGAGTTCAAATACCCTATATATTCCCAGACCATCCCTTGTACTTTATAATCCCTAGTTTCTTCCAAGAGACTCGATGCTTCCAGATAAGCCTGCATAGCATCTGAGAAGCGCTCCTTTAACAACATCACTTTTCCATAATAAAAGTAAGCCTTCCCTGCCTTCAATTTATCACCTTCCTGTTTATAATATTCTACCGCTATCATTATCAATGAGTCTGACTGCAAATTATCCAAATAGTTTTTATCCAAAGCCTGCGTTAAAAGCAAAGCATAATCTGCTCTCTGTTGTCCTCTCATACATTCGGGACATTCAATTTGACTCAGAAGCGACAAGGCACTATCAGGAAATAATTCCATACACGCTTCCACACGTCTTAAGACATTATTGTCCTCTTTTTCTTGTACACATGAGATAAACAATACAAGAATCATCAATAAATTAATTCCATTTTTCATCCCGGCATTCATAGCTCGCATATTTTAGCTTTCAGATAGCACATCTCTCCAATACCGAAAGGCAAGAATGGGTATAGGCTAATATGCCTTTCCTCGTTACTCTCTATCACACAATCTTGGCAAACAGCTCCAAATGCTCATCCACATAGCCGGCAACCAAAGCTGTATATTCCTCCTCTTTTTCCAAAAATTCATCTTCCAGTTCATCGAAAGCCTCATATTGCTCGTACATTGCCATAAATTCCTCGTCTGTGCGTTCGCGTTCCAAGTCGTCACGATGGCTATCGTATATTTTCTTGGCAGCATAAACCAACTTGCTCAAATCGCCCACTCCCCACAAACGCATCACTTTGGCAAACGGATTGTCGAAAATATAACCGCCATAACCATTTTGAATCAGTTGGCAGAAGCCCCCTTCCATCACTTCATCACGGAATATCTGATAGGCCAACAATGAATGCTGTTCACCGGTAAGCAAAGACATCGTCCCGGCAGTCATTTCTCCGCCTATTTCTTTCTTATAAGCACCGGTGAATACGCCGATGAATGCATCCATCCCTTCACCGGCAGCCTGGCGCAATGCCACATCTGTAACTTCTATCATAGTTTGTATTTTATTTAATGTGCCACAAAGGTAAGACTTTGCAGCCATAGTCAAACACGGACTCCCCTTTATTTTCTTCGCCTTGCCAACCAGTTGGCAGGATTTTGCCTTACCATTGGCAAGACTTTGCCACCGCGTTGGCAAAACTTTGCCATAGGCATGGCAAAATCCTGCCAAGACGCAAGCAAGGGGTTGGCAAAATTACTTCCTGATTAACAAGCACATACCTTATTGATTCACAAACCCTATCAGAGACGAGAAAAAACAGTCAACTGCAAACTCCACTTTACATTCCGCAGAAATTCAGCTTCTTATTACTTCTTTTTAATAAAAAAGTCAAATTGAACAGTTGGCAGAAACGGGGAAAACAACTAACTTTGCACCCGACTAATAAAAGTGGACTACGTTTTTTTTAATTATATCACTTAAAAAAAGAGCTAATTATGACTTATTCACACGAAGTGGAACACATGTGTGTTGTGAAGAAAGGTCCTAATCACGGACCGGCTCCTATTCCCGAAGAAGGTAAATGGGTAAAAGCTAAAGAAATTGTTGACATCTCTGGTCTGACACACGGTATTGGCTGGTGTGCTCCTCAGCAAGGTGCATGTAAATTAACCCTCAATGTAAAGGAAGGCGTTATCCAGGAAGCTTTGGTTGAGACTATCGGTTGCTCCGGTATGACTCATTCTGCTGCTATGGCATCAGAAATCCTCCCGGGAAAGACTATCCTCGAAGCATTGAATACTGACCTCGTTTGCGACGCTATCAACACAGCTATGCGCGAACTCTTCCTGCAAATTGTTTACGGTCGTACTCAGTCTGCTTTCTCTGAAGGCGGTTTGATGATTGGAGCTGGCTTGGAAGACTTGGGCAAAGGTCTGCGCAGCCAGGTAGGCACATTATACGGAACGTTGGCTAAGGGTTCTCGTTACTTGGAAATGGCAGAAGGTTACATCAAGACTATCGCTTTGGACAAGAACGACGAAATCTGCGGTTACGAATTTGTTCATCTGGGCAAGTTTATGGATGAAATCAAGAAAGGTACAGACGCCAATGAAGCATTGAAGAAAGTTACCGGTACATACGGCCGCTTCACTGAAGAGCAAGGTGCAGTTAAACACATTGACCCACGTCACGAATAATATAAGGAGGAAAGACATATGATTAGAGAAGTAAAATTTGAAAGCCAAGACCGTCGTATCAAGCAGATTCTTGCTGCATTGAACGCAAACGGTATCAAAGACATCGAAGAAGCCAATGCTATCTGCGAAGCTCATGGTCTCGATCCTTATAAGACTTGTGAAGAAACTCAGCCCATCTGTTTCGAAAATGCAAAATGGGCATACGTTGTAGGTTGCGCCATCGCCATTAAGAAGGGCTGCAAGAACGCTGCTGAAGCTGCTGAAGCTATCGGTATCGGTCTGCAGGCATTTTGTATTCCGGGTTCTGTAGCTGACGACCGCAAGGTTGGTATCGGTCATGGTAACTTGGCAGCCATGTTGCTGCGTGAAGAAACCAAATGTTTCGCTTTCTTGGCAGGTCACGAGTCATTCGCTGCTGCCGAAGGTGCTATCAAGATTGCCGCTAAAGCAGACAAAGTACGTAAAGAGCCTCTGCGTTGCATCCTGAACGGTCTCGGCAAGGACGCTGCACAGATTATCTCCCGTATCAACGGCTTTACATACGTTCAGACTCAATTCGACTACTACACAGGTGAACTGAAAGTAGTTCGTGAAATTGCATACAGCGACGGTCCTCGTGCCAAAGTAAAATGCTATGGTGCAGACGATGTTCGCGAAGGTGTGGCTATTATGTGGAAAGAGGGTGTGGATGTATCCATCACTGGTAACTCTACGAACCCGACCCGCTTCCAGCACCCGGTTGCCGGTACTTATAAGAAAGAACGCGTATTGGCTGGCAAGCCGTACTTCTCAGTGGCATCCGGTGGTGGTACTGGTCGTACTCTGCACCCGGACAACATGGCTGCCGGACCGGCTTCTTACGGTATGACCGACACCATGGGTCGTATGCACTCAGATGCTCAGTTCGCTGGTTCTTCATCAGTTCCTGCTCACGTGGAAATGATGGGATTCCTGGGTATCGGTAACAACCCGATGGTAGGATGTACAGTGGCTTGTGCGGTTGACGTGGCTCAAGCTTTGAGCAAGTAAGTAGCAAGTAAATAATTACATAGAAAAAGAGGATAGCCTTCATTGGCTATCCTCTTTTTCTATCTACCCACAATCGCCACCTTTATCACCCCCTCCAGCCTATTCTCAAAAATACGGTAGGCTTCGTCAATTTCCTCCAACGAGAAACGATGTGTGATAAGCGGTGTGGTATCTATCTGTCCCGCCGCTATCAGGCGCAGTATCTCGGCACAATCGCACCCATCCACACCACCGGTCTTGAAGACAAGATTCTTGCCATACATCTCCGGCAAGGGCAATAACTGAGGCTGGTCATAAAGCGCCACAATGGTGACAATGGCATTGGGACGGGCACACTCCCATGCCAAGCGGAAAGTATCTTCCGTGCCGGCAACTTCAAGTACGACATCTGCCCCACCATGGTCGCTATGCTTCCTCACAAAGTCTTTGCAGTTTTCCGGCCCAATGACCAGCACCTCCGGATAATGCTCGCGGACAAAACGGATTCTTTCGGCCGACTGCTCGCAGACAATAATGCGACGGGGCTTCTTCAGCATGGAACAAAGCAGGGTACAAATACCCGTCGGCCCGGCACCGATGATGAGTACAGTGTCTTCCTCGATTATTTCGGAGATACGGGCAGCCCAGAAGCCGGTGGCCAACACATCGCCTACCAAGAGCGCCTGCTCGTCGCTTACCGTATCGGGAATACGGTTCAGTCCCTGGTCGGCATAAGGCACACGTACATATTCCGCCTGGCCGCCATCGATACGGCACCCCAAAGCCCAACCGCCATTAGTGTCGGTACAGTTGTTCACATATCCGTGACGACAAAAGAAACATTTACCACAAAAAGTCTCCACATTCACAGTCACACGGTCGCCGGGCTTTACCGACTCAACTTCGGCACCCACCTGCTCTACGATGCCCACCATTTCGTGTCCTACCGTAATTCCGGGTACGGCGCGCGGTACACTTCCATGCTTTATATGCAAGTCACTGGTGCATATGCTACCCAGTGTCACCCGCACAATAGCATCACGTGCATCTTCCAATACCGGTATCGGTTTCTCAAGCAATCCGAACTTTCCGTGTTCAATATAAGTATATGCCAACATAATATATGCTTTTTTGAGTTATCACTTCTAAACGCGAAGTTGCCAGAAAGCAACAGCCGCTGCGGCCGCCACGTTCAGCGAATCTACACCGTGCGCCATGGGGATACGAACCACATAGTCGGCTCCCGCAATCGCTTCGTGCGAAAGACCATCTCCCTCAGTACCCATCACAATAGCCAACCGGGGCTCGGTCTTCAAAACGGGATTGTCTATGGAAATGGAATTGTCCGTAAGCGCCATGGCCGCCGTGCGGAAACCCAACTCACCGAGCGTATCCAGAGGACCGTCCATCCACGTCCACGGCACAAGAAAAACCGTTCCCATTGAAACCCGGACCGCACGACGGTTCAGAGGATCGCAGGAATTACGCGTCAACAGCACAGCATCCATGCCAAGAGCTGCCGCCGAACGGAAGATGGCCCCAATATTGGTGGTATCCACCACCCCGTCGATAACCACAATACGCCGGGCTCCCCGGCAGACGTCCTCCATACTCTTCGGAACCGGACGGCGCATGGCACAAAGAACACCACGCGTCAAAACGTAGCCGGTCAGCTCGGCAAGCAATTCCCTACCGCTTGTGTAGACGGGTATATCGCCACAACGCTCAATGATTTCAGCAGCATCCCCATAGATGTGCTTGTGCTCACACAAAAAGGCCAAAGGCTCGTAGCCGGCATCCAGAGCCACCTTGATAACCTTAGGACTCTCAGCTATAAACAGCCCTTTGTCCGGCTCAAGGCGGTTGCGCAACTGGGCTTCGGTAAGGGTACTGAATATCTCCACACCGGGATGGGTCAAAGATGATATTTCGATAACAGGCATCGGATGATTTACTATTTGACGATTACTATTTACAATTCATGGCAGAAAGCCCTATAACCCCTTTATTGTCTTCATCAGTTGTTCTCCCAGTCCGATGGTATATCCTTGCGATACAAAGACCACCCGATTGAAAGTATCGGCTATGATGAATATCGGCAGGCTCTCTTTATGCTTCAGCTTCATACTTTCTGCAATCTGCGCAGCGATACCGTCCGTATCTATACCATAAATAATGGTAGAGGGCAAATCGGGGAATGACTCGCGGGCGAACTTGCCGGCTTTGGACTCATCAGGGAACAGCAACACCATCTTACGCCCCCACTTCTCCAAATCAGCCTTGAATGAAGCGATGTCGCGCAACGCATGATTGGTAGGTTCTTGATTGACACCCAGAACACCTACGACAAAGTAACCGCGCCCACAAGCCTGCAGCAGACTCTGCCGGGCTGCGGAGCCGGCGTCCGGCAGCGGAGTGAAGAGAGACTCCGAATTAAAGTTCCCGATAACCTGCACCTCATCCTCGCTCTCGCGCATCACCAATTCAATTTCCGTTGTCTTCTCCGGCAGAATATTGAAAAAGGTGGTTTTAGAAAGTACCGCACCGCTGGCAAGGCGTGTACCGGTCACCAAAACATAATCTCCGGCCTCCAGAGCTGTTCCTTCCTTCAGCAGATTGCTCCATGTAGTACCGCCGCCCATATCTGCATCGCCTTCGTCATAGGAAAGCAATTGCAAACTGCCCTGCGGGGTCTGTTTGGAAAGAGTGAAATGAGAATAGTATTTCGGGTTATCCAACGAACGGATAGGCTTATAGGAAGCCACCAACTTTCCCTTCGAAGCAATTCCTTCTGCCATAAAGACCGGCTCTTCCGAATGATGGTTCAAGTCCACATCCATCGCACCATCATCCCCTATCAACTGTACTTTGCCGGTCACTCCGTTGATACGGGCAGGGATTGCCATGCTGCGTGCCATGGAGACGAAGAAAATGGCACGGCTATGGGCATCAGCCACACGGGCCTTCCAGACCCCTTCCGGAGAAATGGGAGCCCCTCCCAAATTACAGTCATTGTCTACCCGGATATTTTGGGCCACCCATGCCACCAGTTTCATCGGTTCTGCCTTGTATGCCTCAGCATCTTCCTTTGAGACGGCTTTCTTGAAAAATCCTTTATAGGGGGTCAGCATCTCGTTGCTTACGCGTGGATTGCGCACATATCTGCGGAAATGGTCGGCATTCTTGCACATACGGGATTGCATGTGGTCCATCAGAACTTCCAGTGTAACGTCGCGGAGGTCTTTTGCCGAAATCCGTTGGAGCAGGTCCAGACCTCCTCTTTTGGACTTTTCAGAGCGCAACCGTGCCATGAAGTCGGCAATGACCCGATGGTTTCCTCTGGAAGCGACCAGTATCCGTGAAACGGCATCTTCGTCGAGCTTGTACCGCCGGGCAAAATAACGCGCCGTCTCATCCGTCATGAACATAGACACATAAGCGTTGCGGATGGAATCTTCATGGACCATGCGGCGGTCATTCACCGCACGTTGTTCGGGCGTAACCGCTGGCAACTCCGCATTTTCGGGGGGCGGCACAAGTTCAAAATCTACCGCATGGCCGTCGCCGGCAGTCTTATCCATCTTCACAACCAGTTCATGGTCCTTACCGAAAGACAGTTTGGCATAGCCGAATTTTCCGTCTTTGGAAGCCCATACCAGCATGTCACCCTTACCGGCCGTCAAAAAAGCCTTTCCCTCTGCATCGGTCTGCTTCCGGGCTACAGTATAGAACTCCGCATAATTATAGAGCTTGAACTCCACACAAGCATCAGACACCGGATTTCCATGTCCGTCCATGACCGTAACTGTGGCCCTAGCCGTCGGTGCATAGTTACCGATTACATTGATTTCCGTATAAGTAGGAGTGACAGACATCACTTCCTCCGCTCCTTCATAACGTCCGAAGACCTTGGTACGCATCAGCATACCGCGACTGGCCGGAGCATTGAACCAACCAAGGTTGAGTACCGGTTCGGGTTCGCAGGCTCCAAGAAAATACCATTTCCCGTCTGCCCATGCTTCTACCCACGCATGATTGTCGTCGGTATGCGCCCACCGGGGTGTGTAGACCTGACGGGCAGGGATACCCACCGAACGCAAGGCGGCAACCAGCAAGGTAGATTCCTCGCCACAACGCCCGTATGCCGTGCGTACCGTTGCCAAAGGCGAACTGGTACGGGCATCGGAGGGAGTATAGATAGCCTTCTCGTGGCACCAGTGGTTCACCTCCAGAATGGCATCATAGAGGGACAGAGACTTGACACGATTCTTCAGTTCTTCGTAAAACACTACCCGTGCACTGTCCAGATGCTCATTGTTGACCCGCACCGGAAGTACAAAATGACGAAACAAATCCGCAGGAATAACTTTTCCCCAAGGCATCTCATCGGCAGCCTTTTGGGAGGCGCGCACGTTCATCAGATGAAATTCTCCGGAATAATCGGCAATGTCTGCCAAAGGCATATAGGCATAAAGGAACTCCAAAGCTTCGCGTTCGTACGACGTCAAGTCCGTATCGAATATGGCAAACAAATCGCCCTGCGGCAACCTTTCCTTTTTTTGATTGAAGTCCTGCTCCACACGTTGACGGTAAGAAGTGTCTGTAATGAAAGAACGTTTGCCGCAAGAGGCAAGCAAACATACCAGTCCGAGAAATCCCAGAAGTCGTGCAACTCGTTTCATAACGCAATTATTAAGGTTGAGCCACAAAAATAGTGTAAATCGTCCGCAAAAGAAAATTAATTCCCGTTTTACTTACATAATCACTCTACTTCAGATGTATCACCAAAGTCGTGTCTCCGGAAAAAGTGAAGCTGCATTTGTCATAAGACGGCAGACCCATAACGCCTTGAGCATCATTGCTGAACCCGTACTTCTCTGTAGGAATGCCGAAAACGGCAGTATCCAGTTTCCCGTTTCCGTTCTCGTCTTGAAACAACGAAATGGCATACGTACCCGTAGGTAACCCCTGGCAAGGAATGGAGAGCGACGTATCTTTCACATCTATCCGGAAGGCGGTCAAGGGTTTCTTCATGAATGTTTCTTCCGAATTGTAGATGGCGACATAGAGATGCCCCTCCACCTTTTCAATGTCACACACTTCAATAGTCAGGTTCTGGGCAAAGAGCAGCTGGGCGGCACTTTGCATTACAAATACTAAAAAAATAATCATTGCTTTCATCTTTGTTTATTTAAAAAGGGTTATTGTCTAAAAATTGGATACATCGTAGGCGGCCTTCTTGCCTAAAGTCACATATACTCCTACATAGAAAAAATGGTCGCTGGAAGCCAGGACAGCCTTGTTATCCACCTTACCGAACTCATTCTTCCGGCAAAGGATATTGCTGGTGGAAGCATGGATGATTACCTTCTTGCTTGCCAGGAAGGTCACACCCAAATCCAGACTGTTATAAGGCTTCACTTCATCGTTCATCAGACCCGGCAGCATGGGGTTATGATAAGGACGTCCGCTACTGAAACGGTCGGTCACGCTGACAATGGAACGCAGGCGAGGCAAGGAATACTTCACCACCCAGGCTGCATTATGCCGTGTAGCATACTGAGGAGTAGTCAGTTCCAGATACTCCCGATATTTACGTTTGGCTATATTATAGGTATAGGATAACTGGTATTCCAGATTCTTGAAGGACGCTCTATCACGGAAGAACAAGTCTATGCCTTTGCTGTGTCCATAACCGTTGGAGGTCAAGAATACAGCTTTCGTATCGGCATCCGTTTCCTCCAATGCCAGACGGTCATAATCCTTATAATAAAGTTCAGCTTTACAGAAACGCCCTTCATAGTCGTACTGAACGCCCAAATTGTACTGCATACATACTTCCGACATCAACTGCGGCCGACGCACCAGACAGCTGTTCTCGGGCAACTGTGTGTATCGCCCTACAATCCCCGACAGCATCATGTTTCCCCAATAATAGTTCGCCGCCAGCCGGGGAGAGAAATTCATCTTACGGTTCGGAGAAGTGTATTCCGTGCGAAAAGAAAACTCCATCTTCAATTGTTCCATCGGATAATAAGCCATCGAAAAGAAACCCGCACCAATGGTAGGCGACATGCGATTGCTGTCATCCGTCCCGCACAACAGATAATGATTCCTGTAATTGCGGATATAGCTCTCTATCCCCATATCCAGGCGGAATACCGATGACAGCCGTTTGAAAACTTTAGCCTTCAGATGCGTCTCTTGCTGACGTTCCAGCCAGTTATCACCCGAAACAACTGCTCCTCCCATTCTCCGGTTATAGTAAGAATAGGCCGCCCCTGCAAACCAACTCCACTCTCCGGAAGTATGCCTGCGAAAGGTTGCATTTACATAGACATTGTCTTCACCCAGCCCGAACAATCTGCGGTTATCCCCTTCGTAAGTGGAAAAGTCCGTCCGGTCGTATTGTGCGTAAACCTTCCATACCACTCTTTCATCAAGAGTATAACGGAACTGGACAGCTCCGGAAAACATCCGGTAAGGCTTCTCGAAATCCCTCCTGCCCGAATAAACCTTGTCATACAAACCCAGGTTCTGATAATTCAAGTCAACAGACAAGGATCCTCTGTCAAAAGTCTTTGTGCCCCCTCCACCAACACCGACAACGGAAGCGTTCACTCCGACTTTATCGACCTTGCTGTAATCTTTTGTTTCCAATGGCAAGACTGCCGAAAGCGCTTCTCCATATTCTTGTGAAGCGCCTCCCGAAGCAAGGTTTACCCCACTGAACATAAATGTAGAGTAACGGCTGCGAGCAGGGGTATTTATTCCGTTCGAAGTATAGGGATTCAGTACATGCATTCCATCAATAAAAGTCTGCGTCTCGTAACTGCCTCCACCACGTACCAGCAATTCACCGGTTTCACCCTGCACTTGCGTACCGGGCAAAGTCTGCAATGCCTTGTATAAATCACCGTTCGCACCGCCCACCGTGACCAGTTCCACCGGATGCATATCGCTCCAACGGCTGTTGGCAGCAGGAGTTCTGGCTCCTTTTACCACTACTTCTTCCAAAGCGACACTGTCTATATTAAAATTCAGACGTACTGTATCGGTCACTGATTTCTGCGCTACGGAAGGCTGTGTATAAAGTAATACGCCCAATATCCCAAAGACTGTTTCCCGTTTCATATCTTTACATTCGTTGTGTTTCCTGCCGCAAACATAAAGGAAGGGTATAAGACAAAAAAAT
The DNA here is from genome assembly GCF_003602695.1 of Bacteroides sp. AM07-18. Lineage (NCBI taxonomy): Bacteria > Pseudomonadati > Bacteroidota > Bacteroidia > Bacteroidales > Bacteroidaceae > Bacteroides > Bacteroides sp. AM07-18. Next base: position 50,802 of record NZ_QTLM01000003.1, on the reverse strand, counting down.
ATCCGGGACAGACAGCCCGGATATGTGACAACCAACAAACTCTTTGTGACGAACAACGTATTTCTGTGACGAGTGACTAACTCTTTGTTCGGTTTTCAATCAATGCTTTCACCTCTTTGGCGTATGCGCGTGAAACCGGAACATCTTCTTCGCAACCCTCCAGATTCAGCTTATATCCCTGAGAGTTTCCATCTACTTTCACCACCATCCGGATGTTTACAAGAAAGGCCCTATGGCAACGGATAATAAAAGGGCAAGCAGAGACAGCTTCCTCTGCCTGCTTCATGGTGGCACGCAACAATCTCCATGTAATTTTCTTTTCTTTATCCGAATCTGAACGGTAACCTACTTTTACGTAATTCCCCTTTGCCTCTGCATAAAGGAAATCTCCGGCCTTTACTTCCAGCATTTCTTTGGTGCCACCGGCAAACACCAACGCTTCTTCCGAGGAAAACACCTTGTCTTCCAAGCTCGCTATCCCAACTTCCGGGGATATTCTCCTTGAAAGGTGACCGTTCATCTCCATAGCTTCTTTCAGATTGCGGGTCAGTTGCAAATTGCGGTTCCACATCAGAAAAAATATGGTAGGAAAAGGTGCCAGCACCATTACCCAAGACAAAGCCAGAAAGAACAACCGCTTGTCCAACCACATTCCCATCAACCATGATTGATAGGCCCAAATCCCCACTGCTATCAGCAACAACATCAGCAGCAAATTCAACACATGCTTACCCAATGTCCAGTTCTGCTCCTTGTAATAAGCAGGAAATAATGCCGGAAGCAAATAGGTGAAAACTCCCGAAGCACCTGCCGCAATCAATGCAGAACCGGCAACCACCCCAAACACACTTCCCTTTATCCGGGAAATACCGAACGGCTGAAGTATATATAATATCAGAAAAATAATGGCCGAAGGTATCACTACTGCCTTCCAGCGTTGATAAAACGTAGGATAAGGACTCCGCCAAAGTTCCACCAATTTCCCCATAAGTATATAGTCTCTCTTGTTTACATGGTAATATATGCAAAGATAATACATTTACTCAACACATGCTCATACAGATACTATATTATCAATCTGTTTTATCACACGACAAGGATTTCCCACTGCCACACAATTCGCAGGAATAGAACGGGTAACCACACTCCCCGCCCCGATAACGCTGTTCCTCCCGATGGTGACACCAGGCAAAATGACAACCCCTCCACCAATCCATACTCCATCCTCTATTCGTACAGGTAAGGCATACGTACGGCAGATTTCTTGTTCTTCCGGACAGTCCTGCACCATACGTTCATCTACTTTGGTAGAATGGGTTGCCGTATATATCTGTACATTAGAGGCTATTAAGACGTTGCTACCTATGTCAATACGATTGTTGTCCACAAAGGTACAATTCATGTTGACAATTACCTTGTCGCCCATAAAAATATGCTTGCCACATTCACAATGGAAGTCAATATCCACATGCACATTCTTGCCTACATGTCCCAACATCTCACACAACAACTCCCTCCTGCGCTTGCTATCGGCATAATCTGTGGCATTGAATTGTGCCAGGAGACGTTTTGTACGCAAAATCATCTCCACTATTTTCGGATCCCTGCTTCCTATAAAAGGTTCGCCAGCCATGCACTTTTCATATTCTGTTTTCATACGCATCCTGTTTTTGCGGACAAAAATACAAAACTCTAATGTATAGGAATTTATCCTATGTTAAAAAATACCCCTTTGCCCTGATACGACTCAATGATTGTTGTGTAATGCCAAGGAAAGAAGCGATATGTCCCAAAGTCACTCTATGAAAAAGGGCCGGACACTCACTCATTAATTTTTCATAACGCTCATACGCAGACAAGTTGAGGCGAGATATATGAATATCTTGTAAGCGAAGAAAATTTTCCTGTTGTAACACCCTCATCCAATTTGCAATATCTATATCTGACTTATACAACTCATTAAGCGTTTCAATGGAAATAGAATAGACCAGTGTTTCTTCCAATGTTTCCACGTATTCAAAGCCTGCTTTGTTCCTATATAAATCCCACGAGCCACAAGCTACATCACCTTCCATAGAGAACCATGTCGTTACTTCTTTTCCATCGTGCAAGGTGTACGAGCGTGTCATTCCCTTCTCTATGAAGTGGACTTGCCTATCAAATTGTCCTGCACGGATAATAAGTGTTTTGACAGGAAACACTTGCTTTTCAAAACCATGTGCCAATGTCGCCAATGCTTCATCTGAAACCGGATAATAAACTCTTATTGTTCTGACAATATTCTCCATACTAAAATATCCCTTTTTACAAAGGTATAAAACAAGGAAGAGTTTGCGAAACTTGCGTAACATATTTGTCATATATAGATTGCAAAATCTAGTATTTCTAAAGAAAATAAAGGATGAATGGCTATTTTTTATGTTATAAAACACATTTCTCGCAAACATTTCGTATCTTTGCAACGTTATAAGATAAAAGAAAAGATGTAAAAACCCGCTTTCCGAAACGCGGAGAGCACAAAAAGATGAGAATTATGAAAAAGAATGCAAATGAAATTTTTATGTTACAGTACCAAATCAAACGCTATCAGGCAATGGGTAATGGAACAATGTGTCAAACACTGAACGGTAAACTACAAAAGCTGCTTGCAAAGCAGTCACTCGTAACCATGTAAAAAAACACCTTTAAATACAATGAATAAAGGGCAGGGAACTTTTCAGTTCTCTGCCCTTTTTCTTTTTTATCCATCTATACTAATGGTTAGCACCAACAACAAACTCACTTTGCATCCTTATCTCCCTACCGTCAACCGAAATTCCTTGTAGGGTAATTATATATATTCCGTTCATATCCGAAGTATAAAAGTTGAGTGTACCCATAGCGGAAGTTATCTCCGGATTCCAATAAAGTGTATGCCGAAAATCCGGTAAGCGAGAACCGGCTTGTTTCTCTGAATTGTATGATGGAGCAACAAATGCGATTCTCTTTTGTGGAAACTCATAAGAAAACATCTGTGAATTCTTATCCAAACGTATATCAGGCAATGTTCCCCGATGGGTTATAAACGAAACAATTCCATCATACAACTCCCCGCCAAAAGTATATTTGCCAGTATAACGATGTATATAGTGTATCAAACGGGCATCATAGTTCAGAATGGTTTCATGGTCATCAAACGGAATCCCGTCTAACAACACCAGTGTTTTCATATTACTGAATCTCCTTATATCCGGTTGCAGTATCCGGATGACATCTTTACCTTCCAGCTGACTGATACGTATTCCCTTGACAAATTCCACAAAAACATCCCTCACAGTCCTGAAACGAACATACTCATCCAGATTATAAGTGGAAGCGGGAACAAAATCATAAAGTTGTTGCAATATACTCTTGCTATACGAAGAATCTACCGGCAAAAGAGAATGTAATTGCGCGCTGAAACCACGCTCTATCAAGTCTTCTTTCCGAAATGACACACAGACTTTAGGAAGTTTTTCCGCCAACACCCCGACAAAAGGAGAAATAAGCTCCAATCGGCAGGGACTTTCCTCCTCCGGTAATGCAGTTAATACAATCTCCTGCATATCCGTTATTCCGGTCGTATAAAAAGCATAAATAGCGTCAGCCTTAGGCTGTCCGCCAAAGACACGAATATCCTTGCCCACACATGCCAGACGTGCATTTACATTGTCAGCAGGCGCTCCCATCAGCCTGCCGGTTACAATATGCCCTTCACACTCTGCAGCAAATGACCGTTCCGGAACACTTGTATAGTTCTTCTGCCCGTCGGCTGATATTGGAAACCCCTTTAGCACATAGTCTTTTCGTACTACGGACAAAGTAAGCTCCTTGACATCAGCAGGCAGATTGGGTAATGTCAAGGCTACTTTACTCCGGTTCCCATAGACCGATTTATCTGTCCATAAGTCCGCTCCGGAAAGCTGATTGCCGGAAGCTTGTGAAACGGTAATGGAATCCGTGAAAAGTTCCACATTATCCTCCTCTGTTGTCTGAACAGTATTAAGCAAGGCTATATACTTCTTTGGGAAACAAGCCATAGGATAGTTCCTCATATAACGCGTATATGCCGTCAGTTGGTAAGCTCCGGTATGCATGACTTGCGGAAGTCTGATACGTCCCCATCCATTCCCGTTCTGCAAGTCGATTTTACCTTGTGCGTATACCAGCTTCGTGTCACTTATCTCTACATAAGCTACTTTGCTTAATACGCTTCCACGAGACAAGGAATCCGTCACACAAACTTTTATCCACAAATCTTCTCCAGCCACATAGCAGTCCTTGTCTGTATAAATACGCATATTCTCAACAATTTGAGCGTGTAATCCCAATACAAGAACCCAACCTATAATACAAAATATCACTCTCTTCATATCATTTCAATATTAATTCATTTCATCCGGCCAGAAGGAAGGCTTTTCCAAGCTGGCACCTAAATAGCGTACGTCTGTACAACCTCCGGAAACCCATGCATAACCTACCATCAATGGATAAGCAATAGCATATCCCATCACATATAAATCCATGTACGAATCTGCCCAACCTCTAAATTCTTGGCAATAACCGTCAGGAAACCTATAATATATATCATCGGCAGAAATGAAAATACGATATTTTGCCACATTCATGCTAACTCCCACATAACCAACTACATTTTTGCCTGAATTGTTGCAAATAATATTCGTAGGAAGTTCTGAAGGCTGAGGAATAAACAATCCACCCATTTCTTCATTGATTTTTATTTTCTCCTGATAATATTCGTACTCGCCCCTCGAAATCTTACGCTGTTTCACCAAAGTGCTATAATGATGAAAGACACGGTTATTATCTGCCTTTATAGAATAGAGCCACTTATCCTTCAATTGAGTATCCTTATTTGTTCCTATATTACCTACTATGATTTTAGCCGACTTATCATGACACCATCCCCGTGCATATGATGTAGCATCAAAATCAACCACCTCATCAGTGGTAGGGTCATAACGGAACTTGGGATTATATACTGCCCTCACTTCCCAATCTTCCTCGTAACTCCAGAAATAACATCCGCCATCTTCACTCCGCATAGAAAAGCGGATAGAGATGTCACCGTATTTTTCCGGTTGCTCGTAGGTAACGTCATTTATTGTTTCTGTCTCCAATGGATATTGAGGCTCCGAAGTATAAATATCCCCTTCATACACAATTTTCAGACTATAGCTGGCATCTTTATTCAAAGAGCCAATTACAACTTGGTATTTTCCATCTCCCAAAGAAGTGCCATTAAAACAAGAACCATCACTTCCTACTACACTGACTTCTGCATCTATCTTGTTATAATCCTGAGGAATTCCTTCTACATTCAAAGGAAAGGAACAGCTCAAGGAAAAAACGACTGTACTATCTGATATGATGTTACCTTCAACTATAAGCACCCTCGTACTACTCTCCGGCAAGTGCGCATTGAATTTATCCACACAACTGCCAATAGTGAGCCACAACAAGCATATCCATGTTACTATATATTTTGCATTATTCATCGCTTTTTCTTATTAAAACAGATTGATTTCAACTGGCCAGAAGGAAGGCTTTTCCAAGCTGGCACCTAAATAGCGTACGTCTGTACAACCTCCAGAAACCCATGCATAACCTTTGAATCCCGTACGTGGGTCCGGGTCCGGATATGCAATGGTATACCCCATCAAGTATAAATCTAAAAATGTATACTCTTCTTTCAGCCCTTTCGCTCCCTGACAATACCCCTCAGGAAGCCTATATTGTATATTATCTGTAGAAATGAAAATGCGATATTCCGCCACATTCAAACTGACACCAACATATCCAATGGCCTGTTTATTTGAGCTTTCACATCTAATGTTCGACGGCAATTCCGAAGGCTGGGGAACAAACAACCCGCCCATCTCCTCATTAAGCTTTATTTTCTCCTGATAATATTCATATTCACCCTTCGAAATCTTACGTTGTTTCACTATAGTACTGTAATAGCAAGAAAAACGAATATCGTCTGCTTCAATGGAATAGAGACACTTATCCTTTACACGATTATCCTTGTTTATTTCCATATTACCTATTATTATCTCGGACGATTCACTATGACACCATCCGCGTGAGTATGGTCTAGCATCATAATCAACGATCTTATCTGTTTCGGGGTCATAAGCACACATAGGATTGTATACGGCCCTCACCTCCCAATCTTCTTCATAACTCCAAGAATAACATGCAGCATCTTTGCTTTGCATAGAGAAACGGATACTGACATCACCATACTCCCCTTGCTGTTCGTAGGTGACATCGTCTATGCTTTCCGTTCCTATCGGATATTGAGGTTCGGAAGTATAGATATCTCCCTCATAGACAATCTTCAAGCTATAGCGGACATCCCTATGCAATGTTCCGACAGCAACCCGGTACTTTCCATTACCCAACGCAACACCCCTAAAACTGGAGCCATCCTCACCGGTTACACAAACTTCAGCATCCACCTTATTGAAATCAGGAGGAACCCCTTCCACATCCAAGGAAAAGGAACGGCTCAAAGAAAACACGACAGCACTATCCGATATTATACTACCTTCAACTATGAGAAGGCCGATACTACTTTCCGGCAAGTGGGCATTGAACTTATCCACACAATTACTAAGGAACAACCATAACGGACATATACATATCACCCAATATACTTTATTCTTCATACCCTTTCAGAATTTAATATTATAAGTAACAAAAGGAATGGGAGCACCGAATATGGACATCTTGTATCCTTGAATCCTACCCTCCTCGGACACAAAATAGACAGAGTACACATTCTTCCTTCCGGTCAGGTTATAGATACCGAAAGAAAGGGAACTGTGGGTCAACAATGTCAGGTGGTGACTGGGTTCAATATTGAACGACAAATCCATACGGAAATAGTCGGGAACACGATAACTGTTACGGTCGGTATAGTAAACCTGCATTTTCTTCAAACCCTGGTCGTAGTATTGCCCGGCAGGAATTGTGGTGGGACGGCCCGTACTGTAATCCATATTGAAAGACATGCTGTAACGGCGGGTAAACTTGTAATTGCCTACAAGCTTGAAGTCATGCGGCTTGTCATACTCGGTCGGATACCATTCTCCACCATTGATGGGACGGGCTATGCGCGGATCATTCTGACGCAAGAAAGTGCGCGAATAAGTATAGCTCATCCACCCGTTCAGTTTTCCAGCCGGTTTTTTCACCTGGAATTCCACGCCGTAAGCATATCCCTCCGTATTGATGACATCCGTCTCCAGATGGTGGTTCATCAGGATTTGGGCGGAACTGCGATAATCCAGATAATCAATCAGCTTTTTGTAATATCCTTCTACAGATAATTCCAGAAGTTGCCCCGGCGTATTATAGTAGGCGCCTGCCGCCACCTGCCAGCCACGTTGAGGCTTGATATTGGGGTCGCTCAGCTTCCAGGTATCTGTAGGAGACATAACGGCAGTATTCGATACCTTATGGATATACTGCCTCATCGTATTGAAACCGGCCTTTACGGAAAAATCATCTGTAAAGGCATAACGTGCCGACACTCTGAATTCCGGTCCGTGATAGGTCTTGATGACCTTTCCATTCCCCGCCGTGATAGAATCCGCCACCGAAGACATGGAGGGCAGTATACCTTCCTGATATGTATAGTAAGTGCGCGGTCCCAAAGCATTGAGCATGGAATAGCGTATACCCGCATTGATGGAGAGCCTGGAAGTTATATCCCATTCATCCCCTATATAAACGGCACTTTCCAGTGCTTTATCCTTTTGCAGTTCATCATATCTTACCAGCGAATTAGGCCCCACCGGCTCGTAGGTCCCGGAATTCACATTATACAGCTGGCTCATCAAACCGAAGTTCACCGCATGGCTATTGCCGGCTTGATAAAGAAAGTCCGCTTTTCCAAACCATTGGTTAATGGCAAAAGACAGCCGTGCGGCAGACGCTTCCTCCACCGTTTCATCATTTCGGTAATCGTAGTGGTCATAACCGAAAGAGAAGTTTCCGGTCAGCTTTTCTGCAAAGACGGTCCTCCAGTTTGCCGAGAAATTCATATTGTTGTAGGCATACTTCTCATTGTCATTAAAGGCAAAACGGTCGTGACTATAATAGCCATAGACATTCAGCTTGTTGCGCTCGTTCACCGTATGCGAGAAGACAGTCCCCAAATCATAGAAACCGGCTTTCCCATCACGATACCCGCTTTTGTTGGGCAATGTCTTCATTATCCAGTCCGAATAGGTCGTACGTCCACTCAGCAGAAGGGAAGTCTTTTCCTTAATGATGGGAATCTCGAGATTCAACTTACTGGTCACAAGCCCGATACCTGCAGAACCGGTAAACTTTTCCTTGTTCGCCTCCTTGCTGGTGATGTTCAGTACGGAAGCGATACGCCCGCCATACTGGCTGGGGATACTGCTCTTATAAAGTTCCGCATCCTTTATCATGTCCGAATTAAAAGCCGTGAAAAAACCGAAAAGATGATTGGGGTTATAAATCGTTCCGTTATTGAAAAGAAGCAGGTTCTGGTCAGCGGCACTCCCACGCACATTGTAACCGCTTGATGCCTCCCCCACTGTCTTGATGCCGGGAAGTGTCTGTATCATCTTCAGCACATCCACCTCACCCATAGCCGTAGGAATGTTTTTCAGCAGGGCAGGCTGCAGCTTCTCCATTCCCAACTGCACACTTTTCACGTTCTGTATACGCCCCGAAACAATAAGCACCTCATCCAGCATATGGTCTTCCTCTTCCAACTCGATATGGACAATGCCTTCACCATAAAGCATAAATTGCCGATGGGTCACTTTGATATTCATCCCACTGATTTCAAGAATATTATAGCCTGCAGGCAGGTCAATGGTAAATTCCCCCTGACGGTTGGTCGTCGTAGCTACCCACGGCTCTCGATGAATGATGTTGATACCATCCAGATTCTGGCCGGTCTTAAAGTCAGAAACTCTTCCGGTCAAAGTTATCATATCTCCGGGGGCAGGCTTGTACTTGTTTCCTATCTCATAGACCTTGTTTTCTGAAGAAGACTTCACAATAGGAATGTATGAAGGCAATAGTTCCTCATCCGTCTCCAACTTTTCCCCCATCAATACCGGTGGCAGCGAGGTGGCCAGAAAAACCTCCGGCAAGACAAATATTCTGTCACCATAAACCGTCACCTTATAGATAGTAGCTGCCAAAGCCTCTCTCAAGTACTCGGCAGTGGGGTTCTTCACCTCTGCCCGCTTCACTTTAAAAGGAACCGTTATCGTTGTATAAATACGGCAAGACGTGCCCTTTTCTACTGCATCCATCAATTCGAATATGGAAATGCTGTCCATAGCCATCTGTTGCTGTGCAAACATGCCGAAAGGCGACAATAGGAGGAAAAAGGCTACTGTATATTTAAGATTATGTGCTTTCATATTATTTTCCATGAATTAAGGAATCAATATATTCCGTTAACCGAGTCATTGCCCGGACACCGCCATCTTCCTTGAAGTCCAGCCGCTCTTTCCGGCAATAAGCCTTCAACTGCTTCTTGTATGTAGGAAAAAGTTTCAAGAAACCCGAACGGGAAGTTATCACATAATCGGTTCCGCCACTGCGAAGACTGAAATAGCTCTTTTTCTTGAACCGGCTGTAATAAAGATCGTTTTTCTTCACCTGAGACTCCATTGTGGATACGATATACTGTGTCAGGCACATTTGCGGACTATCATATAGCAACGCAGCGAAACAGTCACCCTGCGGTACAAACTTCTGTCCTTCTATGACAAAATAATCCACTTTCCGCATATCTACCTGCAAGGTTATCCGTTTCTCCGGAGTAACCACAATCAGACTCTTTTTATAGGTATCATAACGGAGCTGCAAATCCGAGTAAAGCCATCTGCCATAACAGACAGCCCCCTCGCGAAATTCATCCGTATTCCAATAGGGATGGTTAAGATACTTCTGCTGGTTATAATTTTCCTCTGCCTTACCGGAGTAAAGAGCAGCATAATCTCCTGCCGCTTTTCTGAATTCATCAAAAACGGCTTGTTGTGCACAAACCAAAGATGGAAAACATAGGACGCATAGTAGCGTGTAAAGGTGTGTTTTTCGCATATATGTGAAGTGTTATAGGTGAGGATAATCACAAATATAACATTTCACTTTTAAAAATAAAATTATTATTATATATAATTCAAATAAAAACAAAAAATAGAGCCATAATCGGATGCTAAACACAAAGCTAAACATTTAGCATGCAAGCAGAAGCACATTACAATAAGATTAAAGCACCATTCATCCTCCACCATCAATTATACTTACATATATTTATAAAAAAACGATACAGCACAATCGCTCAAGCCGCAACAATATCCTTCCCGAAAGGAGTCAATGCCAGCCCTGCCAGCTTAAAGTGTTGGATACCGAAAGGAATGCCTATAATGGTGATGCACAGCAATAACCCGAATCCCAAGTGCGAAAGGCAAATCCAAATGCCGCCCAAGAATATCCAAAGAATATTCATCAGCACATAGAGGCAACCGTTGGAACGTTCCCCGCTACGAACCTCTTTGCCGAAAGGCCACAAGGCAAGGCTTGCCATTTTCAAGGTCTGCATACCGAAAGGGATGCCAATAATGGTGAACATCATCAATAAACTTGCAATAAGATACTCCACAGCAGTGATGATACCTCCAAACATCAACCACAAAATATTCATAAAACAGCCCATAGCTTTCCTTTTTTTAATACTGAACACAAATATAGCATTATTTATTTGAATGGTCCGTCTCCCAGTCACTAAATTCAAAACTCAGTTGTTCCCAGACTCCCTTCTCCTCCTCTTCACGGGGATTGGAAACGGAAAGTCCAATCAAACGGATAGGATGATGTTCATAATCCACTTCCTGCAGCAACTGCTTTGCCAAAGGCAGAATCACGTCAAGGGCACCCAGCTCCTTTGTTTGGGTCATACTGCGGGTAATCTGGCTAAAATCATGAAACTTGATTTTCAGCGTCAGCGTATTCCCGCGGAAATTGGTGTGCTCCAGTCGCCCCACCAGCTCCACTGCCGCATGGTACAGCTCTATAATGACGGATGAACGCTTGCTGATGTCCTTCTCCAACGTATGTTCGCAACCCACAGACTTGCGGATGCGGACAGCCTCTACCGGACGGGTATCGATGCCACGGGCAAAATCATAATAGACTGTCCCCACTTTGCCAAATTCGCGGGTCAGCATCTCCAAAGACTGCATACGCAGCTGTTCCCCGTTGTGAATCCCCAAAGTGTGCATCTTCTTCGCCGTTACCGGTCCCACTCCCCAGAAACTTTCAATGGGCAGCCGGGCAACAAAGTCCAGCGCCTGGGCAGGATGTATGGTGCAAAGCCCGTCCGGCTTGCGGTAGTCCGAGGCTATCTTGGCAAGAAACTTATTATAGGATATGCCGGCAGAAGCCACCAGATTCAACCTCTCCCGCACCTTCCGCTTTATCTCCTTCGCGATGTCTACAGCCAATGGAATGCCCGGTTTATTCTCCGTCACATCCAAAAAAGCCTCGTCCAGCGAAATGGGCTCGATGACATCCGTATATTCATGAAAGATTTCGTGTATCTGGCGGGAAACGGATTTGTAGACTTCCATCCGTCCCGGGATAAAGATAAGTTGGGGGCACAGCCGCTTTGCCTTCAGTGACGACATGGCAGAACGCACCCCGAAACGCCGTGCCTCGTAACTGGCTGCCGCCACCACTCCCCGTTCCTCCGCATGGCCCACGGCAATGGGCTTGCCCCGCAATGCAGGATTATCACGCTGTTCTACGGAGGCGTAGAATGCGTCCATATCGATGTGTATAATTTTTCGTCCGGTCATTCTTCTTTCAACTCCCCGATACAAAGATACACTAATTTTTCTTCATCCGAAGTATCCGCCGATAGACATAAATGAAGGCTGGTATTAAAAAGGCATCTGCAAAAATCCATGCAGTAGGGTCACCAAAACACACGGCCAGATAGCCGAAAGCCGGAACAGCCAGCAGGCTGACCAGTATCCGGGCAATCATCTCCGAGACACCGGAAAGCATGGCAAGATTGGTATATCCCACCCCCTGGATAGTGTATCGCAGGATGCAGAGCAGTCCCAGAACCGGAAAAAAGGAAACGGAAATGTGCAGGAACAACTCCGTATTCTTTAAAATCTCCAACTCAGAGGCATCTACAAAGAGCAGGGCAAAAGTCCTGGCACCGAACATCAGTACACAGAAAGTGAACGCCCAATAAACAATCATCATCAGGGCGCTTGCCTTGACTCCCATCCAGATACGTTCCGGCTTGCCCGCACCGTAGTTTTGCCCGCTATAGGTGGCCATTGCCATGCCCAGACTCTCGAAAGGACACATGAAAAACATCTTGATACGCATGGCTGCCGTGAATGCAGCCACACAAGCCGTACCCAAAGCATTATTGGCGCTTTGCAGCATAATGCTGCCAATGGCAGTAATGGAAAATTGCAGTCCCATGGGTACGCCGATGTACATCAGTGTGCGTGCCAAAGCACCGTCGAATTTCCGCTCGGCTGGCGTTGTCTTCAGAATGTCGAAACGACGCATCATATAGATGTAGCACAATATGGCCGAGACGCCTTGTGAAAATACGGTAGCGATGGCAGCTCCTGCCACTCCCCAACCCAGTACCAGAATGCAGAACAAATCGAGCAGGATATTCAGTACCGTAGAGAGAAGTAGAAACCAAAACGGCGTCTTGCTGTCACCCAATGCACGGATAATACTGGACAGCAGATTATAGAAGAAAGTAAAGGGAACCCCGATAAACGTGACAAGCAGGTAATAATAGGCTCCCGTGAATATGTTCTCCGGCGTACTCATCATGTGCAGAATATCTGCACAGTAAATGCTGGTAACCACGGCAATGACAACAGACATCACCGCAGCCAGCTGCAGGCTGACAGCCACATAACGGCGCATCGTGACATAATCCCGCGCACCGAACTTTTGCGCCACGGGAATGCCGAAACCTCCGCAACAGCCATTGCAGAATCCCAGAATAAGAAAAACGACCGAAGTGCTTGCCCCGACTGAAGCCAAGGCGTTGATACCCAGAAAGCGCCCCACGATAGCTGCATCTACCAATGAATAGGTCTGTTGCAGCAGATTGCCGAGCAGTAAAGGCAAAGTAAAGTTGAAAATCAACGGAAGAGCCCGTCCTTCCGTCATTTCTCTGGATGTTGCCATAAATCTGATACCTCCGAAATTGGGTGCAAAAATACGAAAAGATAGCGTTTACAGACTTGACGAAGGTCAAATTTAATAGGGAAGCTTAAGAAGAAGGAAGGCGAAGGACAAATCATTCCATCATGGGGAAAATATTATTCCACCACTAGGAAAAAATCGTTCCACCATGGTGGAACGATTTTTCCTCCACGATGGAACGATTAAATCTATGCAGATTCGGAGCTTAGTATTTACACTCGCGAATTATCTCTATCAGCTGCCGGAAATCTTCGGGATGAACATCTCCGATATTGCCGATACGGAAAGTGTCGGCTTGCGAAATCTTTCCCGGATAGATGACAAATCCACGCTCTTTCAGTTGTGTGTAGAAAGCTTTGAAATTGAAATCGGCATGAGGATAGAGGAAAGAAGTAATAACGGGCGATTGAATCTCGTCCGGCAGCAACGTTTGGAAACCGAGGGAACGCATGCCGTCTACCAGCACGCGGTGGTTCTCGCAATATCTGTTGTGACGGGCCTCCACACCGCCCTCCTCTGCCAGTTCGTCCATGGCTTGCTTGAAGGCGCGGACCACGTGTGTAGGAGAAGTAAAACGCCATTTGCCATGTCCTTTCTCCATGGCTTCCCATTGGTCGTAAATGTCGAGAGAGAGTGACTTGGAGACGCCCTTGCAGTGCAACAGCTCGGAACGGCGGGCGATGATGAAGCCAAACCCCGGAACACCCTGGATGCACTTGTTGGCACTGCTGATGAGGAAGTCTATGCCCAGTTCGTGTACATCGAGGGGAACACCGCCGAAGCTGCTCATGGCGTCTACAATCAGTTTCTTGCCGTGCATCTTGACGAGGTGGGCTATCTCCTTGAGGGGATTGAGCACGCCGGTAGTGGTTTCGCAATGCACCACGGCAACGTGAGTGATTTCGGCATTGTGCGAAAGATAGTCGTCGACGTAGCTGACGGAGACTTGCTCTGTTTCGTCAAAAGCAAGCATGTCGTACGAGATGCCGTGATACTCGGCGATGTTGCCCATGCGGTCGCCGTAGGCGCCGTTGCTCAGTATGAGAAGTTTGTCGCCAGGCTTGATGACGCTACCGATGACGGCTTCCACACAGTACGTGCCGCTGCCTTGCAGGAGGATGGAAGTATAGTCTCCGGTATGCTGGGTGGCGAGGGAGACGAGGGACTTACGGATTTCTTCCACAATGTGGAGGTTGTAGTCTTCGTCCCAAGTACACCAGTCGGTCAGCATGGCTTCCTTGACGGTTTGTGAGGTAGTAAGGGGGCCGGGGGTAAGGAGAATGTAGGGTTTCATATGCATTGAGTTTTTAAGTTTATACGTTTATAAGGGTTACAAAATCTCAAGTTTACGGTTTATCTCGGCGATGACTGCGGGGAGCTCGGCAATGGTATCGACCACATAGTGGGCACCGGCGGCAAGCATGCGGCGGCGGACATCGGCCTTACGGGCTTCGAGCTCATCGGCAGGCAAGGAGGAGACTTCCTCTTGTGTCAGTCCCAGTTCGTTACTGCCGAGGACTACGCCGACGGTCCATGCTTTGGCATTGATACCCTCCTTGATGTCGGCGATGGTATCGCCATACTTCAACACACAATCTACGGAGGGGATGGCGAGGTCTGCCATATTCTTATATATCATGTAGGGAGCAGGACGGCCTGCAGGCAACCCGTCGGGAGTGACGCAATTATCTACCGCATAGCCTTTGGCTGTGGCGGCAGGCAGCACAACATCCATCATAGAACGGGTATAGCCGGTGGTGGAGCCAATGCGGATGCCTTGCGCACGCAGTGCGGAAATCGTTTCCACCACACCGGGAATAGGGTCGGTATAATCTTCGAGCGAGGCAAACAACACCCGTTGGAATTCGGCATAACGTGCCTGCACGTCTTCCTCACCGGCGGGACGGCCGAATTTCCGTTCAAATTCCGTCCGGACACGTTCTATATTGAACAGTGCACGGATTTCTTCTACTTTGGTCAGCCCCATGTGCGCACGTGTTTCAGCAGCAGTGACGGGAACGCCGATGGCCCGAAAGCTCTCGACAAAGGCGGCGACGGGAGCAAAACAACCGTAATCGACGGCAGTTCCTGCCCAGTCCATAATGATACATTCAATTCTTTTCATACGATATATTATTATTATTCAGTCTCAAGAAGCAAGGAATTGCCCGGCCGGGACCAACGGCGCAAACGGAAAAGGGAAGAGCCCAACGGTCCCGAAGCATTCTCCTTGCGATAGCGCTGCACCAAGTAGACAGCCGAGCATAGGAAAGCCACGCTGCACACAATGCCGACATAGCCCGACATCAGGTTATAGAAATCCAGCCAGTTGATGTCCGGATTGAAGAATTCCTTGAATACCAATACCACCACCGTACCGGTATACCCGATAAAATCGAGTGTGACAATAAAGAACCCCACATTCCCCTTGATGCGGAAGCAGGCGATGAAACGCTCGAAGAACAACGTCTGGAAGCTGAGGTAAACAGTATAGAGCGACAAACTCTGGAGGAACAGCCACGTCATGGGTGGCAGTTGCAACCCATCGTAATTGAAGGCCACGAATCCCAAGGTCGCTGTGCCGCACGTCACAAGCACCAGCAGCAGGCACAGCACCTTTATATTACTCCTCACCGCGGACATCAGCCCGAAAAGCAACAAGATAATCAGTGTCACCACCGCATCTACCTTGGCAAATGCCCACGACGACAGCTCCGCCGCCTCCACATCCAGAATCTTCACCAGGAAGTCCTCCTTGATGTCCTGCAAGACGGTGATGAACAAGTTTGCCGCAAACAGCATCAGCAATACCGGCATGAAGCTCTTGAAGAGGTCCGCACGCGCCCTGCCGTCCAGCGTCACCCGTTCCGAGCGTAGTGCCCGGTCTGCCGCGGTAGGTTGCGGCATTCTCGTCATCAGCCAGCCCAGCAACGACAGCAGCGGGAAGGCAAAGGCACCGATAAAGGCAGGCATCCAGAACTCACTGATGTGGAGATGCTCCATCACAAACAGCCCGACGGACTTTGCCGTGCCCGAACTGATGGCAATGCTCAGCCCCATCAGGCTCGCCAGCAGGTCCGTCACCCGCCGCCCCTCGAGGAAACTGAAAATCACTCCCCACATGCATCCCAACGAAAGCCCGTTGAAGAACAGCGCAAAGACATTCAGCGGCCGGGGCAACGCTCCGAACAGCACCAGCGAAAGCTCGGCCACCGCCACCGAGAGGATGATGAACTTCAGACGGTTCTCCTTCTTCAGTTCCGAAATTACCTTGATACCAATCAGCTTGGAAATAAAATAGCCGGAAATCTGCACGATGCTGGTTGCCGTCTTGTAATCCATCCCGAAGAAGTCGAGCCCGTCGAAGCCCGCAGCCGTAAACGGCTTGCGCAGCGCATAGACCAGTGAATAGGAGAGCAAAGCCGCTCCACCCGCCCAAAGGATGAACAAGGCATCAGCCAGTCTCTTGCTCTGTATTATCTGTTTTTTCTCACCGTTGAACATAGTGTGTCGTTTAAGTTGGTTCTTGATTTCGGCGGCAAAGATAGAGGCGGGTGCTGACAGCAAAAATGAATTTCCATTATTAATAAACTTCATGAGATGCTCCACTCGGCGCAGGAAGTGTACAATTACAGCGGCATCTACATCAGTTACAGCCTCTCTTCCTCCTCCAATGCCTTAAAGGTGGAGCCACCCCTGCCGACAGCAACGACCACGTCAAAGTGGTGCACATGAGCGCCTACAACACCACCCACTTCGGCACTGCTGTCTTCAACAACCACCAGAATGCCTATATCTTCTTCAACGAACGCGAGGCGCCCCAACTGGCCTTGTCCACCATCTACCTGCAACTGCCCATGTACGACTTTCCCCACCTGCTCAAAGGGCTCTACCTCTGTCTGGACTACAACCGCAACCCCATAGCCCGCCGCATCCTCTTCATCAAACACTCGGACAGCACCTCCATGGACGACTTCCTGGAACTGAAAGGCCAACTCATCCCCCAAGACCAGCTGACCGACGAGCAACGCCCCTACTACAACTACACCTGCCAGCCGGGCGACTTCATCAAAACCTGCTCCGTCCCCTCTCCCCTGCTGAACGAGAAAGACCTGGAACGGGAGAAGCGGATGCTGGAAATCTAAGACAGCCCGGACAGTCCGGGAATTTTCACTTTGCAACCAAGTTGCATCTCCTTTCCGCTACCTTTGCAGCAGAAAATAGAAAATAGGAGGAAACAATATGAGTTGCAAATGCTGCTGCACACACGGACATACAGCGATACAAAAAAAAAGAAACAGTCTGCTGAAAGATTATTGGAGAATCATCCTCTCCGCCCTATTGCTCTTCGGAGGGCTCATCCTGAATGCTACTGACGCCACCTTCTTCAAGGGAGAGTATGTACCTTTTATATGGTACTTGCTTGCCTATCTCCCCGTAGGCCTCCCGGTGATGAGGGAAGCCTGGGAAAGCATCCTGCAAAAGGACGTGTTCAGCGAATTCACCCTTATGTCCATCGCCACCCTCGGCGCCTTCTATATAGGCGAATATCCCGAAGGCGTTGCCGTCATGCTCTTCTACTCCTTGGGAGAGCTCTTTCAGGACAAAGCCGTAGACAAAGCCAAGCGTAACATCAGCGCCCTGCTCGACGTACGTCCCGAAACGGCAACGGTCATCAGAAACGGCAGTACGCTTGTCGAAGCTCCCCAACGTGTGCAGGTAGGCGAAACCATCGAAGTAAAAGCCGGAGAGCGTGTCCCCCTGGACGGAACGATGCTGGACGAAGTTGCCGCCTTCAACACCTCCGCACTGACGGGAGAAAGTGTTCCCCGCAACATCCGCCAGGGCGGGGAAGTGCTTGCCGGAATGATTGCGACCGACAAAGTCGTACGCATCCAAGTCACCAAACCCTTCGAGAAAAGTGCTCTTTCCCGTATATTGGAACTGGTGCAGAATGCCTCCGAGCGCAAAGCGCCGGCAGAACTTTTCATCCGTAAGTTTGCCCGTATCTATACACCCGCCGTCACCGGACTGGCGGCATTGATTGTACTGCTCCCCTTCCTCTATTCGCTGGCAGATGCACAATTCTCGTTCATCTTCAATGACTGGCTATACAGGGCATTGGTCTTTCTGGTTATCTCCTGCCCGTGCGCCCTCGTCGTAAGCATTCCGTTAGGCTACTTCGGAGGAATCGGCGCCGCCTCCCGCCTGGGTGTCCTCTTCAAAGGTGGCAACTACCTCGATGCCATCACCCAAGTCAACACGGTGGTATTCGACAAGACGGGTACGCTGACCAAAGGCACCTTCGATGTACAATCCTGCCAGGCACAACCGGGAGTTACGGAAGAGAAGTTGATACAGCTTGCCGCCTCGGCAGAGCGAAACAGTACGCACCCCATAGCCAAAGCCATCATAAGCTATGCCAAACAAAGGGATATAGAGCTGATTGCCACAACGGACGTTACGGAGATTGCCGGCCACGGACTGCAAGCCACTATGGATGGAACGCGTGTCCTGGTGGGCAACACCCGCCTGCTGACTAAGTTCGGGATAGAATATCCCGATGAATTGTCATCAATTGTCGATACGATTGTGGCCTGCGCCATCGGAACAAAATATGCCGGTTATCTGTTGCTATCAGACACATTAAAGGAAGATGCCGTCAACGCCGTCAAAGAATTAAAAGCTTTAAATATCAATAATATTCAGATATTATCGGGAGACAAACAAGCCATTGTTACTAACTTTGCAGAAAAGCTAGGCATCACCCAGGCATACGGAGACCTGCTGCCGGACGGAAAGGTGAAGCACATCGAGGCACTCCGCAGCAACCCTGCCAACCGAATAGCCTTTGTGGGCGACGGCATCAATGATGCCCCGGTTCTTGCCCTTAGCCATGTGGGCATCGCCATGGGCGGACTTGGCAGCGATGCCGCCATCGAAACCGCCGATGTAGTGATACAGACAGACCAGCCTTCGAGAGTGGCCACCGCCATTCATGCGGGCAGGCAAACCCGCCGGATTGTCTGGCAGAACATCTCGCTGGCTTTCGGAGTGAAGCTGCTTGTCCTCATCCTCGGTGCCGGTGGAATCGCTACACTTTGGGAAGCTGTCTTTGCCGACGTAGGCGTCGCCCTCATTGCGATAGTGAACGCCATACGCATACAAAAACTTATTAAATAGAAAAAATGGAAGAAAAGAAATATTTGGACCTATTGGCCAAAAGGGACATACAGCCCACTGCCATCCGCATCCTGGTATTGCGCACCATGATGCAGGCAGGCCGTTCCGTCTCATTGCTCGACCTTGAAACCATGCTGGATACGGTGGACAAATCCACCATCTTCCGTACCCTTACCCTATTCCTCTCCCATCATCTGATACACAGTATAGATGACGGGACGGGTTCCTTCAAGTATGCCGTGTGCAGCGACAGTTGCTCTTGCGACGTAAGCGACCTGCACACCCATTTCCATTGCGAGAAATGCAACAAAACCTTCTGCTTCACCAACATTCCCACTCCGGTGGTGAAGCTGCCTCAAGGATTTACGCTGAACAGCATCAACTATGTACTGAAAGGCATTTGTCCGGACTGTGCAGCAGAAGTCAACCGGGAGGCTTAGTTAAAAAATAAAAATCCATGCAGTCATTCATGTTCTTCTCTATCCTTAAGAAATAACATTGAGACAAACACATGGATACAAAAGCTCTTGTCACTTTATGCCAGAAGGGAAACGGGCAGGCCTTGAGCCTGCTCTACGAAAACTATTCAGAGAAAATGCTGAAAGTATGCCTACGCTATATTCCCGACCCAACGATAGCCCAAGATCTTCTTCACGACGGTTTTGTCATCATATTCACTTCCATTCATTCGCTGCGCAACCCGGAGAAACTGGAATACTGGATGAAAAAGATTATGAGAAACCTGGCACTGCAATACCTCAACCATGCCAATGCCAACCCCACCATCCCATTGACAGATATTCCGGAAGAGGAAGAGCCTGCTGAAAATCCTTTTTGTCCGGATTTCATTTCGTACGATAAGATGCTGGATATAGTGGAGAGCCTTCCGGAGGGCTACTGCAAGGTATTTAAACTGGCAGTACTGGAAGGATTGTCCCACAAAGAAATCGGAGATTTACTGGGTATAGCGCCACACTCCTCTTCCTCCCAATTGTTCCGGGCGAAAATTTTACTTAAAAAGATGCTGGCAGGATACCGTGTATTCATTGTTTTGACAGTATTGCTCCTCTTTCCAACGCTGTATGACTATCTGTACAGAGAGAAAAAGAGTATCAGGGAAAACCGTTTGTCCAAAGTTTCTTCCAGGCAAGCCGGGAGTACGCAACAAACAAAGAAAACCGATACTCCCCGAACCGACGAACAATGCCATACCAAAGAAAATCTGAACAAAAGGGAACGAATCATCCCTCCCGTTCCAGTTTCCACAGAATGGCCCCTTGCCATACCCACAATGAAAGATAGCATCCACAAATATCCCATACCTTCTCCATTCACCGGACAGACCATCACCAACCGGCAGATGGCTTTCGTCTTCTCCCCTTCCCTGATGCCGCCAACCCGCAAGAAGAAATCCGGAAAATGGAAGTTGATGCTGGCTGGTTCACTCGGACCGCAACTGGCACAGAACTTATATAAGCTGATTGCCACTCCACATACCGACGGCATTTCAAGTGACTTCCCTCAACAAGTCAGTACGTGGGAAGAGTATTATTCTTATCTGCACACCCGCTATCAGCAGGGTACTCTGGGAAAAGATTCCATCGGACTCATGCAGATTGCCCAGAATAACAGCGGCAGGATTGTTGAGAACCAGCAACATCATGCCCCCATCGTCGTGGGACTCTCTCTCAGCAAGAAATTGAATGAGCGTTGGAGTCTGGAAACCGGATTGCAATATACGCTTCTCAGGTCGGAGTTCACTACCGGCGAAGCATTCCGCATTCAAGACAACCAGAAGTTGCATTATATCGGCATTCCTCTCCGGCTTTCCTACCGTTTCTGGCATTACAAACGTTTCTCCAGTTATGCCACGGCAGGCATGCAGGTGGATATCCCCATAAAAGGGACACTCCAAAGCTTCCATGTCACGGACAGTATTCCACACAAGCTCGACAGCCAGCCGGTAAGTGCTCCCTGGCAGTGGTCGGTCAACACAAGTATAGGCATACAATATCGCCTCACACCCCAGGCAGGCATCTATCTGGAGCCGACTGTAAACTATTATATCCCCGACGGCAGCCAACTGCGCACCATCCGAAAGGAACACCCGTTCACATTCACCCTCCCGGTAGGCCTCCGCATTTCCTGGTAAAAAAACGATGCGCCACGCAGTCTTTTACCCGACTGATTATCTATTTATATGGATAATCAAACTCAAGAAGGAACAAAGAACATGCAGAAACGACATACCGACCGGGAAAGCTACTTTGATGAACAGTCACAGACCAGCAAGAACTATTATATCCCCTACATAAAGGAAGTCATCGGACACATCCCCGATAAAGTGCTGGAAGTGGGCTGTGGAGAGGGAGGCAATCTGCTTCCCTTTGCCAAAGCCGGTTGCCGGGTGATGGGCGTAGACATTGATGCCATGCGAATAGAGCAAGCCAGGACCTTCTTCACCCAAAGGCATCAGCAGGGACAGTTCATTGCCACCGACATTTTCCAGCTTGAGGACAAGGCTACGAATTTTCCCCTGATTCTTCTACACGATGTAATAGAGCATATCAGAGACAAAGAACGGTTCCTCTCCGGCCTACAAAAACATTTGTCTGCCGACGGAGCTGTATTTGTAGGGTTTCCCGCCTGGCAAATGCCATTCGGAGGCCACCAGCAGATAGCACACAGCCACATTGTTTCACATTTCCCTTTTCTCCACCTCCTTCCCCGCACTTTATACAGATGGATATTAAGACTATGCGGTGAGCAGGAACGCGTAATCACGGAGCTACTGGATATAAAGAGCACCGGATGCACCATCGAACTGTTCAATCGCATCGCCCGGCAAGCCAACTATCAAATCATTGACCGGAGACTGTACCTTATAAACCCACATTATAAAATCAAATTCGGCTTGTCCCCACGAAGGCTCAACGGAGTTATTGCTGCTATCCCGTACATAAGAAACTTCTTTTGTACAAGTTGCTTTTACATATTAAAGAAAGGGACTAAAACTGTTAATCACTACTGATTTCCCAGCTTTAGAATTGATTCCGAACCATCAATTTAAGATTATATATTCAGAAGAAACCATTAAATTTCTGAATAGCCCTGATGAAAGAGGGTGTGTAGAAACCCTCATAAACTAAAAAATCACCCTCGCTGCAGATGGTTGTAGCGAAGGTGATTTCAATAAAAGGGGAACTTGCACTTCCTCCCTTTTAATGTTTTTACATCGTTACTTGGTTCATTACAGCCTCGTCAGGTGTCGTTCCTATTTCATCGGCAAATAATATGTGGGTGATAGCCCCTCTCGGGGTCGGAGTTTCGATTTTAATTCTTTGACCTTGGTACATCTCCGGAATATCAACCAGCTTACATCTATGGGCTTCGTTATTGCCAAAACTGACATAATAGTCTTTCCCTATTACCAGCTTTACAGGTTTACGTTGAGAGAAATGAGTCGGACAAACAGAGCTATCCACTTTTATATCTATCACAAAACCAAGAGCGGATGTTACCTTAGATAGTATATCAATGCTCACATTATAAGCCCCTTTCTCTATCTTGGCTATATTAACACGATTAACACCACAAAGATTAGCCAATTCCTCTTGGGTCATATTTCTCTTCTTGCGAAGAATGGCTAACCGACTACCAATCCGTTCACGTTCTTTCAAAATCTTCTCTGTACATTTTCCTTCGTGAATTTTCATAAATCTGTTGCAGAATTTAAAGTGTTGCCCCCACTTCTAATAGTTATTGGTTTTTGAACAGACAAAAGTAGATATTAATTTTGAATTGTAGCACATTTACTACAACTATTTTCTAAATGAATATAAAAGGTAGGGGGAGTAGAAGAAAAGAAAAAGCCCCTGAATTACTGGAATTCAAGGACTTACAAACTTCTTTTTACTATATCCGTGGAGCTGGAGGGAGTCTCTCGAACCTTTTTATAAAATATCATAATCTATCAAACATCAGATTATTAAATAGTTATATTTAGCTATCATCTATCTAAATATCTCTTAATATCATTGCATATCTCAATTATTGGGTGTACTTTTGGGTGTAACTTTTCAAATACACCCAGTTTATGAACATCAAGAGAAATATCATCTTCGCACTGGAAAACCGTAAAAAAGATGGCATTCCTATCACTCAAAATGTACCCATCCGTATGCGTGTCGTTTTTGCAAGCCAACGGATTGAGTTTACAACAGGCTATCGGATTGATATGGAGAAATGGGATGCAGACAAGCAACGGGTAAGAAACGGCTGTACCAATAAGCTGAAACAAAGCGCATCAGAAATCAACACCGAACTACTGCGTCAATACACCGAGATACAGAATGTGTTCAAGGAGTTCGAAGTACAAGACATAATGCCCACCCCTGCACAAATCAAAGAGGCTTTCAATCTAAAAATGAAAGGAGAAAAGGAAGAGAGCCATCATGAGAAAGAGGAAGTGAAATTAGACTTCATGAAACTCTTTGATGAGTTTGTTGCCGAATGCAGCAAACAAAATGACTGGTCATCCTCTACTCTAAAGAAGTTTGCAACAGTAAAAAAGCACATCGCAACTTTTGATCCGAACACGACATTTGAGAGCTGGACGGAAAGACACTTCAATGAGTATATAGATTACTTACGCAGTGATAAAGATATGCGCAACACTTCCATAGCCAAGCAAATCAAGTTCTTGAAATGGTTTTTACGTTGGACTAACCGAAAAGGGTATCATCAAAACACCGCTTATGACAAATTCATGCCCAAAATGAAAAGTGCACCGAAAAAAGTAATATTCCTTACCCGGAATGAATTGGACAAAATCAGAGCCTGCCAGATACCTGCTGCCAAACAATACCTTGAAAGAGTAAGGGATGTTTTATTATTTTGTTGCTTCACAGGTCTTCGGCATTCTGATGTGTATAACTTGAAACGCAGCGACGTGAAAGAGGAACACATAGAAATTACCACCATCAAAACGGCTGACAGCCTTATTATTGAGCTGAATGACCACAGCAAAGCTATTCTTGAAAAATATAAAGATATTCCTTTCCAAAACAATAAAGCATTGCCAGTGGTAAGTAATCAGAAGATGAACGAGTATTTGAAAGAGTTAGGAGAACTGGCAGAAATAGACGAACCTGTACGGGAAACCTACTACAAGGGAAATGAACGAATAGACGAAGTCACACCTAAATATGCCTTGTTGAGCACCCATACTGGCAGACGCACATTTATTTGTAATGCTTTGGCTCTGGGCATTCCGGTGCAAGTGGTCATGAAATGGACAGGGCATAGCGACTACAAAGCCATGAAACCTTACATTGACATAGCAGACGACATCAAAATTCAGGCAATGAACAAATTTAATCTCCTATAAACATGAATACGATAACAACCCTCATACCCCAATACGGAGAGCTGAACAGAATCAGCAAAGACTGGATTGTAAGCCATACTTTCTCTTTTGAAAAGCAGAAATTCATCGTTGATTTCTACTCGGAATGGAGCGATATAAAGGCTTTTGAACAAGCTATCCTTGAACTGGTGCTGC
Organism: Bacteroides sp. AM07-18; assembly: GCF_003602695.1. Taxonomy (NCBI): domain Bacteria; kingdom Pseudomonadati; phylum Bacteroidota; class Bacteroidia; order Bacteroidales; family Bacteroidaceae; genus Bacteroides; species Bacteroides sp. AM07-18. The sequence continues at coordinate 25,760 of NZ_QTLM01000003.1, read as the reverse complement.
ATACACCGCCAGAACCATGTACCCTGCTGCTGAAAAGTCTGAAAAAGGAAGTCAGAGAATACACACGGCTTTATGAAGCTTACAGCCTTCCCCATGATGAAGTGATTATGCGTGTATGCAACCAATACGCAGACAGCTACAAGGAAGCCATCAAGGAAGAGATGGAAGTGGTAAACAGGCTACGCAAACCGATGAACGAAGCCAACAACCGCTATGATACCATTGGCTACCGAGAGCATACACCCGAAGAAGAAAAGCTGGCGGAAAGAGAATATGAGCGTTGCAAGGCTGAATATGAAAGGGAGAAAGCCCAGCTGGACCATCTTTATGAGCAGCAAACCCTTCTCTGGAAAGAAGCCCGGCAATACATGAAAAACCGTTGCGACGACATCTACCTGCTTAGCTTACACTTCATGGGCATCCTGACCAAATATGTACCGGACGAAGAAAACCAACCGAACGAAGCAGACAGGCAGAGCCGTACAGACAGCCAGCCAGAAACAGAAACGGCAACCGCATCGGCTACAGCTACGACTGCCGGATTGCCTGAATATTTCAGCATGAAACTGATTTCCCTCATTCATGAAATTTGTGTAGGGGAACAGTTTGAAGACATTACCGCACCGGATTTCTATGCCTGCATGAATCTGCATCCCTGCCAGTGCGTACTGAAAATAAAGCCAAGGGAAAAGATACGGGTATGCTATCTGATTTCCCTGATGAAGGAGCAGTTGCCAGAGCAGGATAAGGACAAATGGAAGGAAGCCATCCTGAAACACCTGGATATTGATGAAGACTATTACAAGTCCAAGTACAGGGAACCCGTCTCCGATTTACCCAGTATTCCCAACCAAAAGTTCGCCAAGGAAATGGACGGAATATTCCGATAACCCGTGATATTCCAATATATTTTACGACATGACCACTTATACCACTCAAAATAATTTTTGAGTGGTATTTTTATTTCTTGATATTCAGCGATATAACAAAACAATCCGTTTATATCATCCACATACTTACCACTCAAAACCCTACCTAATTTTGCATCGTTCGAGAACAGAAAAAAACAGCCTGTGCGCAGGGCTATTGTCAAACAAGTAATCATACGGACGATGAACAATCTCAAAGAACTGTTAGTGAAACCCGTCTGGCAGATGACAGGCGAAGAGTTCCTTTTTTTAAGCAGACACGCTTCGGTACAGGCAGAGGCGCAACCGCAGCCAACCACCGACACGGAAAGAAAGTACGTGTACGGCATACTCGGCATAGCCAAGCTTTTCGGATGCAGCCTGCCCACAGCCAACCGCATCAAGAAAAGCGGAAAGATAGACAAAGCCATTACCCAGATTGGACGCAAGATTATTGTGGATGCGGAACTGGCACTGGAACTGGCTGGAAAGAAAACCGGAGGACGCAGATAAAGGAGGTGATTATGGACTATATAAAAGAAATATCACCCGAACAAGCCGTTATCCTCTGGCAGGAATCCCGGCTAAGTCTGTCAAGATGCTACGAAAAAGCCCCCGAAATTCTGAAAGTACACGGCTCTGTCATCGGGACGCTGGGCAATTTCAGCGCATCCATCGGCAAAGCCAAGAGCAAGAAAACCTTCAATGTATCGGCTATCGTAGCCGCTGCATTGAAGAACAGTACCGTGTTACGATATGCGGCTGAACTGCCCGAGGAAAAGCGGAAAGTGCTTTATATAGATACGGAGCAAAGCCCCTACCACTGCCTGAAAGTGATGAAGCGGATTCTGCGGATGGCAGGATTGCCCGACGACAGGGACAGCGGTTATCTGGAGTTTCTCGCTTTGAGAAAATACACCCCGGAACAGCGCATCAGCATTGTAGAACAGGCTATCTACCACTCACCGGATATTGGGCTGGTCATCATAGACGGCATCCGGGATATGGTGTACGACATCAACAGCCCCGGTGAATCCACCCGCATCATATCCAAGCTGATGCAGTGGACGGACGACAGGCAGATTCATATCCATACGATACTGCATCAGAACAAGGGGGATGAGAACGCAAGAGGGCACATCGGTACGGAACTGAACAACAAGGCAGAAACAGTCCTGCTGGTGGAAAAGGACAAGGGGAACAGCGACATCAGCCATGTTTCCGCCATGCACATCCGGGCGATGGATTTCGAGCCTTTTGCATTCCGCATCAACGACCGAGCCCTGCCCGAACTTGCGGAAGGTTACAAGCCGGAAGTAAGGAAGCCGGGAAGACCCTCGGTGGAAAAGTTTGACCCTTACAAGGATATTTCAGAACCGCAGCACCGTGCCGCACTGGAAGCCGCTTTTGCACTGAAAGAGGAATACGGCTACAAGGAGCTGGAAGACACCTTAATCAGGACTTATCTGGCAGAGGGGGTTAGGCTGAATCACCAGAATGCAGTGGCACTTATCACCATGCTGCGCAACAAACGGATGATAGTACAGGAAAACGGCAGGAAGTATTCCTTCAAGCCCGATTACCACTATTAACCGGCTACATCGAAAATCACTTCACTTTATTCCCGTATCCTATATATACGACAATTTAGTGAAGTGATTTCAGAAACAGACTAATCGCTTCACTTTATTCCGGGGGGCTATATATTAGGAGTTTAGTGAAGTGATTGTACAGACCGCATAGTTTTAAGAGTTGCGGGCAAAAAAAGAAATAATCAAAGTACTCACTAAAAACGATTTCCTTATGAACATCGAGACTGCAAAACAAATCAATCTGGCTGACTACCTGCACAGCCTGGGTTATTCACCCGTCAAACAGCAGGGTATCAACCTCTGGTACAAATCTCCCTTGAGGGAAGAAACAGAGGCTTCCTTCAAAGTGAACACCGAACGCAACCAGTGGTACGACTTCGATGCGCCCATATAGGCTACACAATAAATATCTCTATGGCAAGAGATTAGGTTAGAGTTCAACAGACCTATCCTCAACGACTTAGCTGGAGGAGAAATCCAAAGGTGACAAAAGCATGTCGGTAAAGTCATTAGTCAGCTAAATACCAAGCTGCGACTGCATGGCGAGAGGAAAAGACAGACACAAGGATGAAGCCTGATTGGTTGAACGATAGTTCTGCTGCACACGTACCAGCCCCGACGAAAGGTATTTGATTCACGTCGGGCTGAAGCACCCCATGTAAACCGAAATTACAATGGAGCAGGAGCTGGCTTCAGAGCAACCACAATAAGTGGAATAGGAACGTAAGTCGCATCCGACAGTCTGCCGAGCCAAACAGTTATTGTGAAAGCAAATGGGGATTCCCTAAATCAGAATGCCGTAAGGCTATGGGCATAGGACCCTGAATATCTGACATGGGAACGGAGCTTCCGTAGTAGTCCGAGCAAGGGAAAGCCTTGTACATGGCGAAGGGAAGCAGTTAGATAACTTAATACAAATAATGGAAAATGTGTGAGACATTATGAGAAGTCCTGAGCAAGTATTAAAAGCTTTAAACAAGCATGGTAAAGTTTCGGATTACAAATTCGAAAGGCTGTACCGTATCTTATTCAATGAGGAGATGTTTCATGTTGCTTACCAGCGTATTTACGCCAAACCAGGCAATATGACACCCGGTACGGATGGGAAAACCATCAATCGGATGAGTCTTCAAAGAATAAACAAAGTCATTGCATCTTTGAGAGATGAGTCTTACAAGCCTAATCCGGCAAAAAGGATATACATACCCAAGAAAAACGGTAAGAAAAGACCGCTTGGAATTCCTTCCTTTGAGGACAAACTTGTACAGGAGGTGGTGCGCATGATTCTTGAAGCCGTCTATGAAGAGGTGTTTGCAAACACCTCACATGGATTCAGACCAAACAGAAGCTGCCATACCGCATTGACCCATATCCAAAAGACATTTACAGGTACAAAATGGTTTGTGGAAGGAGACATTAAAGGATTCTTCGACAACATAGACCACAATGTATTGATTGCAACTTTGCGGAAACGGATTGCCGATGATAGATTTCTAAGGCTTATCCGCAAGTTGTTGAATGCGGGATATATTGAAGACTGGAAGTTTCATAATACAAACAAGGGAACTCCACAAGGCGGTAATATCAGTCCTATACTGGCAAACATTTATCTTGATAATTTTGACAAGTATATGGAAGAATACGCCCTACGCTTCAATAAGGGAAAAGAAAGACACATCACCAAAGAATACAAGCAACTTAGCGATAAGATGCAACGCATCCTTAAAAGCATCAAGAACATACAGGATGCAGATGTCAGATTACAGCTTAGGGATGAGTATGAGAAACTGAGACGTGAAAGGCAAAAGATTGAGAGCAGAGACAGTATGGATGAAACATACAGAAGGCTTCGATACGTAAGATACGCAGATGATTTCCTCATTGGTGTTATCGGAAGCAAGGCAGAGTGCGTTAAAATCAAGTCGGACATTACCAAGTATATGGAAGAAAACCTCAAGCTGGAACTGTCACAGGAAAAGACATTGATAACAAACGCACAAAAGCCCGCGAAATTTCTTGGCTTCGATGTTTCAGTCCGTAAGTCTGATGCTATCAAGCGGGACAAGAACAATGTGCCAGCCCGTTATTACAACGGTAAGATAGTCCTAAAGGTCGCCATAGAAACGGTGCGGAACAAACTGGAAGAATACAGCGCCATCAGATACAAGGTAGAAAATGGCCGACAAGTTTGGTTTGCAAAGTTCAGAGGCAATCTTATGAAGAAGAAAATCGAGGACATAGTGGCGGCATATAACTCTGAAATCAGAGGGTTCTACAACTACTACTGCATTGCCAACAACGTGGCATACGCGCTCTCAAAGTTTGGATACATCATGGAGTACAGTATGTACCATACCATTGCAGGAAAAACCAATAGCACTGTAAGCAAAGTCATTGACAAATATAAGGTTGGGAATGACATTATAGTGCCATATCAGGATGCAAAAGGTAAATTACGGTACAGGAAATTCTATAATGAGGGATTCAAACGTAAACCACCAATGTACTATACGGAGGTAAACGACTTATCCTACACAATCGCAATTCCACAGCCGACACTTACTGAGCGATTGGATGCGAGAACATGTGAATTATGTGGAAAAGTCGGACCTGTAGTCATGCGTCATGTCAGAAAGCTAAATCAGCTTAAAGGAAAAACTGAATGCGACAGGCTGATGCTTGAAAAGCATAGGAAGACATTGGTTGTCTGTGAAAAGTGTTATGCCAAAATACACAGCCATGCTAAATAAAGTCATGTTATCAACGGAGAGCCGTATGCGTGGAGACATGCAAGTACGGTTTGGGGGCAGGTACGGGAAAACCTACTGCCGAAAGGCAGTAAGGCGTTCTGTACCGAGCCTACGTTTAGGGAAAGGGGGCGGTATCATTGAACTGGCTGCACACCTGTATGCTACCGACCATGTACCTTACCTGCTGGAGCGGATTGCGGAACAAACACCGCATGTACACCCGGTATCTTTCTCTTTTGGCAAGCAAGACTCTTTCGGTCCGAGCTTCCAGCAGCTGGAGATAGTACCGCTATCGTCTCCTGCCCTGCTTTCCTATTTACAAGGTAGAGGAATAAATCTGGAACTGGCAAAAAGAGAATGTAGTGAAGCCCGTTACACCCACAACGGCAAGCGTTACTTTGCCATCGCATTCCCTAACGGTTCGGGTGGGTTTGAGGTTCGTAACCCCTATTTCAAGGGCTGCATCGCCCCCAAGGAAATCTCCCACATCAGACAGGCGGGAAAAGCAAGGACTGCCTGCTATGTGTTCGAGGGTTTCATGGACTACCTTTCCTTTCTGACATTGAGACAGGAAAGCTGCCCGAATTATCCGGAATTGGACGGGCAGGACTACATTGTATTGAACTCCGTATCGAATATAAACAAGGCTCTCTATCCGTTGGGCAATTACGAACGCATCCACTGCTTTTTCGACAACGACCATGCAGGAATGGAAGCACTCCGGCAAATCCGCATGGAATACGGCAGAGACCGGTACATCCGGGACGCTTCGCAGATTTACAGCGGATGCAAGGACTTGAACGAATACTTACAGAAACAGATTGAAAGAAAAAGGCAGCTCCAGTCCGCCAAAGGGGTGCGCAGCCAATCACCGGAGAAGAAGAACGGCTTCCGGTTATAGCCCACTATAACTACACGCTC
>NZ_QTLM01000003.1:0-19579 GCF_003602695.1 Bacteroides sp. AM07-18 | reverse complement strand
TTCCGGTTATAGCCCACTATAACTACACGCTCCGCTTTCGTAGTTGTGGGCTCTCCCGAGGGGATTAGGGCTTTGCCCTAATGACCCACTCAGGGCGTTTCACCCCTGAGAACCCCGAGCAAAGAGTGACCCTCTCTTTGCAATCTCCGCTTATGGGTTACCCCTAAGAACCCCTCTACGAAAGCGAGCAGAATAATCAATTGCAAACAAAAAAAAGAAGCTATGGCAACAAAATCAAGCATACATATCAAGCCTTGCAACATCGCATCGAGCGAGGCGCACAACCGAAGGACTGCCGAGTATATGCGTAATATCGGGGAGTCCAGAATCTATGTCGTTCCCGAACTTTCCACCGATAACGAACAGTGGATAAATCCCGACTTCGGCACTCCCGAACTGCGGACGCACTATGACAATATCAAGCGGATGGTCAAGGAAAAGACCGGACGTGCCATGCAGGAAAAGGAAAGGGAACGCAAGGGAAAGAATGGAAAGATTATCAAGGTGGCGGGATGTTCACCCATCCGTGAAGGAGTATTGCTTATCAGACCGGACACCACACTGGCTGATGTACGCAAATTCGGTGAAGAGTGTCAAAGACGCTGGGGCATCACTCCGCTACAGATTTTCCTGCACAAAGACGAAGGGCATTGGCTGAACGGTCAGCCGGAAGCGGAAGACAAAGAGTGCTTCCAAGTCGGTAACAGATGGTTCAAGCCGAACTATCATGCCCATATCGTTTTCGACTGGATGAACCACGAAACCGGGAAGAGCCGAAAGCTCAATGACGAGGATATGGCAACTATGCAGACCCTTGCTTCCGATATTCTCCTGATGGAACGTGGGCAGGCAAAAGCTGTTACAGGTAAAGAGCATTTGGAACGGAACGATTTTATCATTGAGAAACAGAAAGCCGAACTGCAACGTATAGAGGAAACCAAGCGACACAAGGAGCAACAGGTAAGCCTCGCCGAGCAGGAACTCAAACAGGTAAAAGCAGAGATACGTACGGACAAACTCAAAAGTGCAGCTACCGATGTAGCCACAGCCATAACCAGCAGTGTAGGTTCTCTTTTCGGAAGCGGTAAATTAAAAGATTTGGAACAATCTAACGAGAATTTACGTCATGAAATTGCCAAACGTGACAAGAGCATTGATGAATTAAAAGCCAAGATGCAGCAAATGCAGGAACAGCACGGCAAACAGATTCGTAATATACAGGGAATACATAATCAAGAGCTTGAAGCTAAAGACAAGGAAATATCACGATTGAATACCATTCTCGAAAAAGCATTATGCTGGTTCCCATTGCTCAAAGAAATGCTGAGAATGGAAAAATTATGCTATGTCACTGGTTTTACCAAGGGGATGGTTGATTCTCTTTTATACAAAAGGGAAGCTCTCAGATGTAGTGGAAAAATCTATTCCGAAGAATATAGACAGAGATTTGAAACAAAAAATGTAATTTTCAAAATTGAACGAAGCCCGATCAATAAGAATAAATTGATGCTGACTATAAACCAACAGCCAATCAGCGAATGGTTCAAGGAACAATGGGAGAAGTTACAGCAGCATCTGCGTAACTCAGTGCAGAAAGAACAAAAATCCAAAGGATTCAGAATGTAATCTGATAGTATTTGATTGGATTTCAATAAAATTGACTATCTTTGCAAGCGGATGGAGGTAACTCTGTCCAGACATATTAGAATTTTGAAGAAGCGTTATGCTTATCTTGTAAGTTAGAAACCTGAGAAACTTCGAACGTAGTACAAGGATAGCATAGTGGTTCTCACGCTATAGCGTGGGCTGCTATCACCATATCTGTACTACAAGGTTTTCTCAGGACCTCTAACTTAGGACGTGGGCATTTGCAGTTCCACGCTTCGTGGTTTAAACTAAAGGGTACTCAAGGAAGCTGCAAGACCCAATTCTCTTTTATTATGGAAATTATTTTTATTGGAATTGCCGTTATCTTAGGAATTTGGCTTCTATTTCATGCGGCTATATATTTATGGGTTTTATTCGAGGAATATGTTCTTCCTATACTCATATTTTGTGGAGTTGGCTCATTTTTCTTTTGGTTGATATTTTGGATATTTGGCATAAAAGAAATCTTTGGCATTTCTACCATGATTATAGGTGCTGTTATCGGTTTTATTCTATGGATATGGATAACTTTTTTTGGCGACAATGGGGGACATAGCGATTATGAACATGAAGATATGGATCATGACATGCCGATTCATGTAAAAATAGACAATTAATAACCCAATAAAAAAGAGTAAATATGAAAAAGTTTTGCTATTCGATTATCGGCTTATTTGTAATAGTTTTAGTAAGCAGTTGTAGTAATGGAAGTAAAGTGTTACAATCGCCTGAAGATGCCGTACGCGAAAGGTATGGGCTGCCGTGGCAAACAGAAGAAGAATATGAAGCCGCTTGCAAGTCTAACAGAAAGTTCCAAGGGCTTACACCCTTTACAGAGCTTCAAGAATGGTCGAAATATTATTATGAAGAAGATGCCGTATTCGAAGAAAAAGTCAAACAGTACGACATGATAAACAATACGCTTCAAAAACTGGCATTCGGGGTGATGTATAACAAGGGCAATGATGAAAACGCAATGAAAAAACTACTCATAGAATCAGGCTATGGCGATAATGAAGAACAATGCAAAGCCCTTATCGAAGGATTGAAAAAAGACGGATTCCTAATGAAAGAGCTGAATGAAATGCGCTTAGCGCACAGAAAGCGTATCATGGCAGAGATAACCCCTCTGTGCGAGTCTCTAAATGATGAAGGGATTGCGTTTCAGGCAGAAAACAGAGAAGGGATAGAAAACAATGTCATCAAAGAAGCGTATGTTACTGCGAAACCAAAGGACTATGAAATACAACCGGGACAATGTCCCTTTAATTTCTATATCAAGGCATCAATGCTGAAAGACGTCTATGTGAGTAGTTGTTCGATATATAATAAGACATTTCTAATGCATGAAGACGGAGAAGATTTTATATCGGGCATAATAGGCTTTGAAGACTTGAGATTGTTTCCATTTATCACAGGAAAGTTAGTTACATTTAGGTATTTCTAATATTAAAACCAAGAAACAATGAATATTAAGACATTTACTATTATCGCTATAGCATCATTTGCCGTTTTGTCAGTTACCGCATGCGGTGGGAAACAAAAAGCATCAATCGAAACCGAACAAACAGAAGAAACTTCAAAGACAGAAGTTATAGTGAGTGACAATAAACTTTTTATTAACTCTGATTTGTATAACATGTCGGAAGAAAAAGTGATATTCAATGCGCACGGCAGACTAGATCCTGACAACCCATCCTTTGGTACAGACCACATAGACCATTATCGCACTTTATTCGTTAAAGAAAATGGCGGATTGACCGTTGGCTATGTAGTTAAGACAACGAGAGGAATCACCCTGCAAACCGGGAAGACTTTCTATTTTTACAATGACTTATGTTTGAAGGAAAGAACAAGGGATCTTTACAATATTGTTGGGATGGTGAAAAACAATGGAGTCTTGATACCAATGAAAATCACAATTGACGGAGAGGACAACCGCATCATGCTGGAATGTAAAGGAGATGAGACGCTTACATTCGTTCCGCTTCGTGGTGATGATTCCGAAATTGAATATACGGTTCAAGCACTAAAAGATTATTGCTACAAGAACAAACTTACTATCCATGCTGTACCTTATCTGGAATTTACAAATTAAACAACCCTAATATAGCGAAATTCACTCTTTTAGTGAAATTGGGTAGTATAATTCCACAATGGTAAAAACAAAAGAGTCGTATCATTACTCATAAACGAGCTTGATACGACTCTTCTATTTAATTAGGTAACTACAATTCAAGAAGGTTGTTCTATTGGTTTATCAAAAATAACTAATTCGTCAAATAGAAGACATAATCATAAATAGCCCAATCTTTATATTTATAAATACCTTCTATCGGGAACTGTAATTTGCATTTCTTTTGGGCAGTTGAAAGTATAAGAGAAACATCGTCATCCGTAACTGTTAAGCCTTCAGGAAAAGCTAATGTAATATCAGTTATACAGCCATTTAAATCCGAATACAAAAAAATATTCATCCAACCTTTTACACCTTGAGACTTATATTTATTACAAATTTCATCTAAAAAAACTGATCCTTGCAAAATTACCGGAGGTGCATATAAACTTTCTTCTGCAAATGAGAAATTTCGGATAGACTCAGCTTTTTTCTCACTTGTATTTGTAGATACATACACATTGTTACCGATACTTTTTCTTTCAAATATTGACTGCGCAACAGTATATTGAAATGCAAGAAAAGCAAATAAAAAAAACAATATCTTTTTCATAACAGTAAATTTAATAAAGTTTGAGTAATGAATTAATGCATGATGTACCATAGTCGTAATTGCCAAACTTATATCCTTTTCCACTATATCCTCTACTATATTCTCCAAAAATATTGCTCCACTTTACGAATTCATTAATATCTATAGATGTAGGCTTCCCATTTGCACATATAGAAGCAACATACGTTTGAAATTCTCTTTCATATTGAGGTATTAAAGAAGGGTCAGTCAAGCCCGAAGTCCATAACGATTGATATGAAGGGTCACCATCTTCACCTTTAAAAGTCCAAGAATACCCAGCATGAATATATCTAATAATACCTTGATAAAAGGCTAATTCAAATTCCATCATACCTGTATCTCTTTTTTCCTTATCAGTATCTACTTTTTTACCCTGAACATCTCTTTGATACATGTGAATAAACTCATGTTCCATGCTGCTGGCTAAGATACCATAAGGAGGAAAAGCTAAACTTCCTTTTCTAAAATATGCCGACGCATATGTGTCATCCAAAAAGATAGTTCCAGCATAAGAAGTCTTATTGCGTACTGCTTCATCTATATTTCTATAGCAATTTATACTGGTCATTTTTGCATAAGCATCATTAACTTCTTTAATTTCAGCAGAAGTTAATGTCGGAGCTCCTCCTGTAAATAACGATGCCAAATTAGCGTTTAAGGCAGTTGAAACTGAACGGGTGCTTGGTTCAACATTACCTATAAATTCATCAACCTCATTAGTACAAGAAGACCAACATAGCCCAACGCATGTAAGTAAATACAAAATTTTCTTTTCCATAAGAGATCTGATTTTTAAGGTTATTACAAAACAGGAAGACTGTCACTATTTATAAGCAACTAATCATCCATGTTAATATATTTTTAAATAACAATTTTAGAAAAACAACTTAAATCGCTTACAGAAAGGATTAGATTATTTAATACTTTAAAATTTCAAAGGGGATGGAATGGAGTAACAAAATCGGGGTATTCACAAAAACTCAAGGTACAAAACAACAAGCAATACAGAAAACACCATTAGTTTTCATGATATACTTACCGCTCATCAAAAGTGGACCTGGGGAGAATCGAACTCCCGTCCAAACGAGGAAACCATATGCTTTCTACATGCTTATCTTTGCCTTCGGTTTTCGAGCATAAGCAAGACCAAAGCCACCAACCTATGCCTTATCTCCTAATATTTCGTAAGAGCTATGGAGAAGAACTCAAACTATCCCCGATTTTGCTGTGCCGCTTTATCAAACGCTTCGGAGCAAGAGCTTTTGAGCGACATCTCGTTTCCACCACTTTGGCAGAAATAAAGCTAATCTACTATACTTCGATTAAGCAGCGAGAGCATAATTTTCGTTGCCAGATAAAATTTTGATAACTGAGATTTAAGTGGAAATTACCGACCCACTGCATGCTTACATACCATTCCAACTCGCTGTCAATTCCAGTCAAGCCCAAAATGATATTTCAAAGTTACGTATTTATTTGATAAGAACAAACAAAACAGCAAAAAATATAATAGAATACCACAAGGCATCATAATAGTTAAATTATTTAAGACTTGTAGGTAGTGCTTGATATAAAGAATGATAATCAGACTATCACTTTTTATTTTAGGGTGTATTTCGGGGTGTAAATCCTGTAACAATCTGATTATCAATCTTATTTGTGGAGCTGGAGGGAATCGAACCCTCGTCCAAACGAGGAAATCATAAGCTTTCTACATGCTTATCTTTGCCTAAATTTTCGTGCAGCGGCAGAACCAAAGCCATCAACCGTTGCCTTATCCTCTAAATTTTCACCCGCGCCACGAGGCTGACACGAACTATCCCCGATTTGACTGCACCACTTTATCGGAATGCTTCGGAGCAACAGCTTCCGAGTGATGTCACGTCCCAGCACCTGGTGCCGGGATTAAGCTTCAATCTACTATACTTCGATTAAGCAGCGAGAGCGTAACGAGTTTCGCCAGATAAAATTTTGAGGACTGAGATTAAAGTGCAAATCAACGACGCACTGCATGCTTACTTACCATTTCTGCCCGCTGTCAAATCCAGTCAACCCCATGACTTTGTAACGGTCTGAAATTTAAAAGATTGCGTAACTCATTGCTAAGTAGGGAGGGTGAAAAAGGGATAAATGCTACTTTATTTTTCATCCTCTACCGCTTTCTTTGGCCCAAAGATACATATTCTTTTATTAGCAATCACCATATATTTACAAATATTAGCTAATACTGACTTTTCGTGATAAAAACAATAATCTTCCATACATAGAATATGTGCACCCCATTGTCATCAATGTTCAAACAGCTACCAAAGCCAGTATCCGTTGACGGAATTACCCCCTGCAAGAGGGAATATCTATCTTCTGTAATGGATATTTGCACAAAAGAGATGGGAAGTTAACGGAAAAAGTCTCTGAAGTTAACTGAAAAACCGGAAAGAATTAAGGAAGCAATCTATCCCAAACTTTGGTTTTTCCATACCCAACCTTGGGATGTCTAAACCAAGGTTGGGTTTAGACATCCCAAGGTTGAAAAGAAAGTTCTTCCGTACAAGCAACAATTCCGCCAACAGATTCCTATTATATAAATACACCCTCGTTTAACAGATGTAGCCGTAATACTTGTATACACCGCGATTGCATCTACTTTTCAGGTTATTATAGTGTTCTTTCTTTTTAAAAGTGAATGATATGTTTCGTCTAATAATGATTTGAATTCCCCGGTAGCGTCTTGGAGGATATTTTTAGTAAGAGGAAGACCCTTCGGACAATAAAAGCCGATACTTCGGACTATTTTATCCCTTTATTTCACACATTAGCCGTATTTTTGTCAACAAAAGAAACAATAATAACCAAGAGATTTTTAGAACATATCATGAAGAACCTTATTGCCCTAACCCTGCTGCTTGGAGGAAGCACACTGCTCTGCGCACAAAAGCCTGCCAAAACACCGGCAACCTACAAGCCGGTGAAAAGTGAAATGTACCGCAAAGGTTGGATAGACTTCAACAAAAACGGAGTGAAAGACGTGTACGAAGACCCCTCCGCCCCGCTCGAAGCACGCATCGAAAACCTGCTGCAACAGATGACGCTGGACGAAAAGACCTGCCAAATGGTCACCCTCTACGGCTACAAACGCGTACTGAAAGACGACCTCCCCACCCCCGAATGGAAAGAGCTGCTCTGGAAAGACGGTATCGGCGCCATCGACGAACACCTGAACGGCTTCCAGCAATGGGGGCTGCCTCCCTCGGACAATGCCTACGTCTGGCCCGCCTCGCGCCACGCCTGGGCACTGAACGAGGTGCAACGGTTCTTTGTGGAAGATACCCGTCTCGGCATCCCCGTAGACTTTACCAACGAAGGCATACGCGGCGTGGAAAGCTACCGCGCCACCAACTTCCCCACCCAACTGGGACTGGGACATACCTGGAACCGTGAACTGATTCGCCAAGTAGGACTCATCACCGGACGCGAAGCCCGCATGCTGGGCTACACCAACGTCTACGCCCCCATCCTCGACGTAGGACGCGACCAGCGCTGGGGACGCTACGAAGAAGTTTACGGCGAATCTCCCTACCTCGTAGCCGAACTGGGCATCGAAATGGTGCGCGGCTTGCAGCACAACCACCAAGTGGCCGCCACCGGCAAGCACTTTGCCGCTTACAGTAACAACAAAGGCGCCCGCGAAGGCATGGCACGCGTGGACCCGCAAATGTCGCCGCGCGAAGTGGAAAACATACACATCTACCCCTTCAAACGCGTCATCCGGGAAGCTGGCATGCTGGGCGTAATGAGTTCGTACAACGATTACGACGGCATCCCCGTGCAGGGCAGCTACTACTGGCTCACCACCCGCCTGCGTGGCGAAATGGGATTCCGTGGCTACGTCGTATCCGACAGTGACGCCGTAGAATACCTCTACACCAAGCACGGCACCGCCAAAGACATGAAAGAAGCCGTCCGCCAAAGCGTGGAAGCCGGACTGAACGTACGCTGCACCTTCCGCTCGCCCGACTACTTCGTCCTTCCCCTCCGCGAACTGGTGAAGGAAGGCGGACTGAGCGAAGAAGTCATCAACGACCGCGTGCGCGACATCCTTCGGGTAAAGTTCCTCATCGGTCTGTTCGATGCCCCCTACCAGACAGACCTTGCCGATGCCGACCGTGAAGTGGAAAAAGAAGAGAACGAAGCCATTGCCTTGCAGGCATCCCGCGAGTCCGTCGTTCTGCTGAAGAATGCCGATGAGCTGTTGCCCTTAGACATCAACTCCACCAAGAAGATTGCCGTCTGTGGTCCCAATGCCAATGAAGAAGGCTACGCGCTGACCCATTACGGCCCCCTTGCCGTAGAGGTGACCACTGTACTGGAAGGCATTCAAGAAAAGACAAAAGGCAAGGCAGAGGTGCTCTACACCAAAGGCTGCGACCTAGTGGATGCCCACTGGCCCGAAAGTGAAATCATAGACTATCCTCTGACCGACGACGAGCAAGCCGAGATAGACAAAGCCGTAGAAAATGCCCGCCAAGCTGATGTTGCCGTCGTAGTATTGGGCGGCGGACAACGCACCTGCGGCGAAAACAAATCGCGCACCAGCCTCGACCTGCCCGGCCGGCAGTTGCAACTGCTTCAAGCCATACAAGCCACGGGCAAGCCCGTCGTACTGATACTCATCAACGGACGCCCGCTCTCCATCAACTGGGCAGACAAGTTCGTCCCCGCCATCCTCGAAGCCTGGTATCCCGGCTCCAAAGGCGGAACGGCCCTGGCCGACATCCTCTTCGGCGACTACAACCCCGGTGGAAAGCTGACGGTGACCTTCCCCAAGACCGTAGGGCAAATCCCCTTCAACTTCCCCTGCAAACCTTCTTCACAGATAGACGGCGGTAAGAATCCGGGACCTACGGGCAACATGTCACGCATCAACGGAGCACTGTACCCCTTCGGTTACGGCTTGAGCTACACCACCTTCGAGTACTCCGACCTCGACATCACCCCCCGAGTCATCACCCCGAACGAGTCTGCCACCGTCCGCCTGAAGGTGACCAACACCGGCAAATGCGCCGGAGATGAAGTAGTGCAACTCTATATCCGCGACGTACTGAGCAGCATCACCACCTACGAAAAGAACCTTGCAGGTTTCCAGCGCATCCACCTCGAACCGGGCGAAGCCCAGGAGCTGTCCTTCACCATCGACCGCAAGCACCTGGAGCTTCTGGACGCCGACATGAAATGGGTGGTGGAACCCGGCGACTTCGTGCTCATGGCCGGCGCCTCTTCCGAAGACATCCGTTTGAACGGAACGCTGACCGTAGAAGCCTACCAGACCCGTGCCAAAGCCATTGAAGCCCAAAAACCAGCAAAGCGCGTGAGCGCCAGCACCAACCCAGAGGATGTCGAAAACGTGCTCGACGAAAAAATCAATACCGCATGGCAAGGAAATAAGGGAGATTATATTACCTTTGCCTTGAAGAACGGAGCCAAGGTAGATAAAGTTGCCATTGCCTTTACACGTGACAACAACCTGCCGGCAACCTTCGAAATCCAGCTCTCGGGCGGTGGCGGACAGTTCCTCACCGTATATTCGGGCACCGTCAGCGAATACGGCAAACTGATTTCCTATCCGTTCAAAGGCACTACCGCCAGCGACCTCCGCATCGTGCTGAACGATGACCGCGTCAGTATTGCCGAAGTTAAATTTTAATGTGCTAATGTGCCAATATGCTAATGTACCAATGACCATGCAGCATATACAGCGCAGCCAATTAGCACATTAGCATATTGGCACATTAACACATTAAATTAATGAAAACACTTCTTTTCTGTATGCTCGGATTAGGTTTGACAGCATGTGGCTCTTCTCCAAAGGGCACTAACGGTGACCAGGACGAACTCGCCATGCTAATAGGTACTTACACGAATGGCTCAAGCAAGGGTATCTATACCTTCCGCTTTAATCAGGAGACGGGAACAGCCGTTCCGCTCAGTTCAGCGGCATTGCCCAATCCCTCCTACCTCGTCCCCTCGGAAGATGGCGAATTTGTCTATGCCGTCAGTGAAATGAACGACAGCACAGCAGCCCTCAGCTCCCTTGCCTTCGACCGGGAAACGGGAGAACTGCGCCTGCTGAACACCGTTCCCACCTTCGGCGCCGACCCCTGCTACGTGGCCACCAATGGCCGGGAAGTGTTGACAGCCAACTACAGCGGTGGAACCATGTCCGTTTTTCCTTTACAGAAAGACGGCACTTTGGCTCCTGCAGACACGCTCTTTCAAGGCTCTGCCACCGGTCCCGACGCCATACGGCAAGCCACTCCCCACATCCATTGCACGGTCTTTTCACCGGACGGAAAGTATATCTTCGCCACCGACTTCAGTGCCGACCGCATCCTGCGCTTTGTGATGCACCCCGACGACCCTATTCCTCATGCTTCTCTGGAAGCCGTTGACATTGAAGCGGATTCCGGCCCGCGCCATCTGACATTCAGCCCTAACGGGAAGTTTGCCTATCTCATCACCGAACTGTCCGGTAAGGTCATTGCCTTCAGTTACGACGACGGCTGCCTGGAACAGATACAGACTATCACAGCCGACACCGTAGCCGCCCGTGGAAGTGCAGACATCCACCTCAGTCCGGATGGGAAATACCTCTACGCCAGCAACCGTCTGAAAGAAGACGGCATCGCCATCTTTGCCGTGAATCCCGAAAATGGGACCTTGGCAAAGGTAGGTTATCAGCCCACCGGCATCCATCCCCGCAACTTCAACATCACGCCCAACGGTAAATACTTGCTTGCCGCCTGCCGCGACAGCAATGTCATTCAGGTATACAAACGAAACGAAGTTACCGGACTCTTGGAAGATACTCATCAGGACATTGTAGTCGACATGCCGGTTTGCGTACAGTTCGTCAGCTCTGTTAATAATTTATAAAGCAATATTTAGCAAAGATAACTTCATTAACTTTGTCCCTTAGCTAAATCAGTCTAAACGAATGTACATTATGAAGAAGAATATATTGATGCTCTCAGCTCTGTTCTTGTCTACCACTGCCCTGGCGCAAACAGACGTAACCACCGGTGTGATGCGTGGCAAAGACTACGGAGTGACCTATATGTTACCCAAAACAGAAATAGAAATCGTATTGCAAGCCACCAAGCATACCTACACTCCCGGAGAATTTTGCAGATATGCCGACCGCTATCTGCGTCTCAACAACGTGTCTGCCGAACCCGAGGAGTTCTGGACACTGGATAAGATAGAAACCCGCATAGCCGGTGTACCGGATAAGGACAACGTCTATTTCGTGAAGATGAAAGACAAGACCGTAGCACCCCTTATGGAGCTTACCGAAGACGGAATTGTCCGCTCCATCAACATTCCGTTCAGCGGCAAGCCTGCTGCCAAGACGCCCGAAGCCAAAGCCACCGAAAGCAGCATTGACCCACGCAGTTTTCTGACGGAAGAAATACTGATGTCCAACTCCAGTGCCAAGATGGCCGAGCTGGTGGCCAAGGAAATATACAGCATCCGCGAAAGCAAGAATGCCCTCCTGCGCGGCGAAGCAGACAATATGCCCAAGGACGGCGCCCAACTCAAGCTGATGCTTGACAATCTGAACCAGCAGGAAACGGCTATGACGGAAATGTTCTCGGGCAAAATAAAGAAAGAACCCAAGACATTCACCATCCGGCTGACGCCTAAAGAGATGAAAGATGAGGTGGCTTTCCGTTTTTCCCGAAAGCTGGGAGTGGTGGCCAATAATGACCTTGCCGGTGAACCGTATTATATCAGCGTCACCGACCTCAAAAGTCCCGATGTATCTGCCACCGAGGAAGGCAAAAAGAAAGTGGACGGTGTAGCCTATAACCTTCCGGGCAAGGCACAAGTGACATTGATGTATAACAATAAGAAATTGTTTGACGACCAACTTCCCATTACCCAATTCGGCACCGTAGAATACCTCGCACCGGTACTGTTCAACAAGAATTCTACCATCAAAGTGCTGTTTGATACGGCAACGGGAGGATTGATAAAAGTGGATAGGGAATAAAGGAATTCTAATTCCGGATTGTCAACTGGATAAATCCATCCTTACGCAACTGCATTACGTAGGCGGTGACCCGGGGAATATAATTCTCTTCCTCCCCAAAGTGCCTGGCAAGTAGAGAGATGATTTCGCGCACGGTACGATGTCCATCTATCAGATTCCAGACAGCTGTACCGTGTTCTTCCAGCCTCACATGGATGTCAGGAGACATCCCCTTCGGCAATAAAAAACGACGCATCCATTCGTATTTAAACCGTGGGTAGGCGAGTACGGCGCACTCACCTTCCCATTCGGTTGTTATATGTCCACAGCGGACCGGAACAGCGTCCAACAGACTTACTTTTCCTTCGGGTATTTCCATCATACGGTATCCGCTTTTCCTATTATTTCTGAATATTAGGCTCTTCCAGCTTATAACCATACTTCTTGTCTGCCTTCTTCAGCAGTAGAGCCACTATAAGGGACAAGCAGGCAATACTGGTAAAAATGCACATAGGCACCGTATAGTCATACATATTCGTTCCATCTGGTTTCTTGCCGGATATACAATAGGCATCAAGCACCCACCCTATCAATGTAGGAATACCCCAAAGACCGATATTCTGGATAAAGAAAATCAATGCGTATGCCGTACCCAACTGGCTTACCGGGAATATCTTGGCCACAGCCGGCCACATGGCAGAAGGTACCAGCGAGAAAGCGATACCCAAAATTATCATCAGCACAATAGCTACCAGCCAATAGTTTATATCGGGAATAGCATAAATGAAATGCACACATATCAGCATGGCCGAGCCCAGCAGCATGATAGATGCGGACTTGCCCCGCTTGTCAATGAAACCACCAAAGACCGGAGTCAGAATCAGCGCTCCCAATGCCGGAAGTCCGGCAAATGTACCGGCCACATTCTCATTGATACCGTATTTGATAATCATCAACTCGGAAGCAAACTTCTGGAATGGGAATACACAAGAGTAGAACAATACACACAGCAATGCTATCAGCCAGAAACCGGGATTGACCAGAATATTCTTCACATCCTTAAAAGAGAACTTCTCTTCCTCATCTTCCGTACCGGCAGCAATGGCAGCAGCTTCCATCTGTTTGTCCAGCTTCTTGTCCATCACTGCAAAGATGAAGAAAGCAATCATACCGCCCAACAACAGAACCAAACCCAACAACACCGGTGTGGAAATACCGAAAGCACGGGCCAAAGGAATGGCTACGGCATAACCGGCTTGCGAACCGATACGTGCTAAAGCGACTTGTACCCCCATAGCCGTGGCAAGCTCTTTCCCCTTAAACCACTTGGCTATGATTTTGGAAACTGTAATACCGGCGACCTCCGCTCCTACTCCAAAAATGGAATAACCGGCAAAAGCAACAAACACACCCGTTTTATAGCCAAATATTTCATTGATTCCGAATAAAGTCGCGTCGGCACCGGCAAGTCCCGTCATTGCATAGTATTCAAGTGCTGTACCACCTACCATCAGGATAGTTGCCAGCTTTCCGGTGAAACGGATACCAAAGCGGTCGAGGATTAATCCTCCCCAAATCAACATCAGGAAAAAAACATTCAGAAAACTATAACCACCGGTAAAGAATCCGAAATCGGTACTCGACCAAGCCAAGTCCGTTTCCAACATTGTCTTCAACGGTGCTACCACGTCGTTTACATAATAAGCTGCCATCATCGTAAAGGCAACAATCACCAATGCCCCCCAACGGGTAGCCTTGGAATCATTCAATTTAAGTTTGAGTTGTTCTGTCATTGTACTATTTGGATTTCAATTTATTAATCAGATTGCATAAATTGCTGACAAAGGTAAATAAATACTTCATCAAAACGAAAAAAGGCTGACACCTTTTCAGTATCAACCTTTCTCTTATTTTTCCAAGCGGGAGTCATCCGCAATATCCTTATCTTATTCTGCTGCAGGGGCTTCTGCTGCAGGAGCAGGAGCTTCAGCCGGAGTTGTAGCTGCAGGGGCCTCCGATTGCGGAGCTTCTGTACCTACGGGCATGTTATAAGGATTAGTTTTTTCTTCTTGTTGCGCCTGTTCCAGAATCACATCACCGCCCTTGCCTGTGGAAGAAGGAATAGTGTAAGCAGAAACAATACTGAAGACTACCATGACAGCTGCCAGAGTCCAGGTTGCTTTTTCCAAAAAGTCCGTAGTCTTGCGCACACCCATAATTTGGTTGGATGATGAAAAGCCTGATGCCAGACCACCTCCTTTAGAATTTTGAATCAATACAATGAAGCACATCAGCACAGATGCAATCAGCATTAAGATAACTAATAATAAATACATTTTGTTATTTTGATTTAGCGTTAATAATCAATTTCTCCAAAAATCTGATTTGGTCTGCAAAGTAAGCATTTTTTTTTGGATAATTCAAACTTAATTTTTTAATAATTTCAAGCGCCTTGTCATATCGGTGCTGTTTTATATAGATTTTGGCTAAAGTTTCCGTAAAACAGCTATCGTCCAACTCTTCCGTTACCGGCGATACTGAGGGTTCTTCCTCTTCTTCAGTCTCTTCCTCCTTCTCTACAAGAAACTCCCTTCTCGTATCCGAGGCATCCGAAGACTCACTCTTTTGGATAAAGTCATCTATCAATTCATGCCCGCGCAGTTTAGGCACTTCCGACTCATCTTCTGCATCCACACCGGGTTCTTCCTGCATTAAATAGGCCGTATAATCCACCGCATAATCCAGCTCCGTATGCTGTGAATGCTCTTCGGGAACAGTAGCCAGAAATGCGTCAATCAAGGAAAGGGTACGGTCCACACTCGGCTCTTTCTCCAAATCGCCGGAAAACAGCGACGAGACCTTCCGGGATTTCAAAGTATAGCGGTCACCCTCTATAAAGTAAAACAGCACACGACGGTCTGCCACATACAACACAGCCTTGCGCAACTCCGCGCCAAAGTTGATGTCGTGCAGCAGATAGAGGTTTTTCAGATAGAGCAAACGGAGCGACTGGAAATAAGGATAGCGTGCCACCAATGTGCGAAGCTCGTACAAAGTATCCCTATTCAGCGTCTCGGGATGCTGAATCCATTGTTGCAAATGGGTAGGCG
Organism: Bacteroides sp. AM07-18; assembly: GCF_003602695.1. NCBI lineage: Bacteria > Pseudomonadati > Bacteroidota > Bacteroidia > Bacteroidales > Bacteroidaceae > Bacteroides > Bacteroides sp. AM07-18. The sequence goes on along the minus strand of NZ_QTLM01000003.1, from coordinate 4,043 downwards.
TCATGAGTTTACCAGTTAGCTACAGTTGCATTGAAAATCTGTTCGGCAATGTCTTTCACCATCAAGGTTATCAGCTGGTCCTGCACTTCGGTCAGCAATTTTGAGGAATCATAGGTCTGGAAAGCCGAGAACTGCTGTTCAAAGTCCTCCTCATGGTTCGTGTTATTGGTGTAGCGCACGTTGACAGTCAGCGTCACCTTCACCTTCGAAGAGTAGCCGCTGGCATCCACCGATTCATTATATTGATTGTAGCCGGTTATTTCTCCGTCTATTTCCAGGTCTCCTCCGGAATTCACCAGTTGCAGGCGAGTCTGCTGAATGAACATATCCTTCATTTTCTGGTTAAATTCTGTTGCCAGCGGTGCATATACATACTCTGCCCGGTTCTGGAAATCGGCAATGGAAATCGTTTTTACCTTTGTATAGTCGATAGAGCTTATCGGAGCAAGTCCCAACTTCATACTACATGAATTCACCAGAAATAACAAGCTTACCAACAAGGAAGCAAATGCCGCTTTTTTAATCCGATCCATATTCTTTTATCTTTCTGTATAACGTACGCTCAGAGATATTCAAATCCTGAGCCGCACTCTTACGCTTGCCGTGATGTTTTTCAAGCGCCTTACGTATCATTTCTTTCTCCACTTCATCCAGGGAGAGTGACTCCTCCACATATTCTTCCGTATCCTGGAAATCATCGTCCACCGGAGTAACCGGCTTTACCGAAGGATGTATAATGGTGGGGACACTGGATGTTACCGGAGGTACCACCGCCGGAGTAGCCGGCGTATAGTAGGCCGATGTGGCAACCGCCGGATTGGCTACCGTTCCCCTTTCAGCCATAATCTCATGCACCAACTTTTTCAAGTCCGTTACATCCTGGCGCATATCAAACAGAACCTGGTAGAGAATTTCCCGTTCACTCCCAAAGCTCTTGTCCTCCTTCACTCCAAACAAGGCAGGCAGGCGCTGCATATTGTTCTGCTCAGGCAGATAGCCCTTCAGTATGGATGCATTGATTTCACGATTGGTCTCAATGATGGATATCTGCTCGGTGATATTCTTCAACTGGCGCACATTACCCGGCCATGAGTAGCCCAGCAACACTTGCTTGCCGTCTTCCGTCAGCTGAATGGCAGGCATACGGTACTTTTCTGCAAAGTCCGAAGCAAACTTTCGGAACAGCAGCACCACGTCTTCACCGCGTTCGCGCAATGGAGGGACCTGAATAGGAACTGTGTTCAAACGGTAATACAAGTCTTCACGAAAACGTCCGTCAGCAATGGCTTGTGTCAAGTTTACATTGGTAGCGGCAACAATACGCACATCGGTCTTTTCCACCTTAGAAGAACCTACTTTGATGAATTCACCGCTCTCGAGCACACGCAACAAGCGTGCCTGGGTAGGCAAAGGCAATTCGCCGACTTCATCAAGGAAGATTGTTCCGCCGTTGGCCTCACCGAAATACCCCTTCCGTTCGCCGATAGCCCCGGTAAATGCGCCCTTCTCATGACCGAACAGTTCCGAGTCAATCGTCCCTTCGGGAATGGCTCCACAATTCACGGCAATGTACTGTCCATGCTTGCGCCGGCTGTACTGGTGTATTATCTGCGGAAAGCTCTCCTTTCCCACACCACTCTCTCCGGTAATCAGTACAGACAAGTCGGTGGGCGCTACCTGGATAGCGATATCAATGGCACGCATCAGCGCTTCATTGTTGCCGATAATGCCGAAACGTAATTTTACTTGTTGTATTTCCGCTTTTGTCATTCTACAAATCTTCTTCTACACTATCGAGTTTCAGTTTGTCGCTATCGTCACGTTTCTCGTAATATTGCTTGCGCAGCGGATTTGCATGTGCCTCTTTCTCACGCTGGCGGTTACGGAACACATCTATTGCCACATAGATAGCCTGCCGGAATGAATCTTCAGAGGCGATTCCTTTCCCGGCAATATCGTAGGCCGTGCCATGAGCAGGCGAAGTGCGTATCACCGGCAAGCCGGCAGTATAGTTCACGCCCTCGTCCATAGCCAATGCCTTGAACGGTGCCAGCCCCTGGTCGTGATACATGGCCAGGATACCATCAAAATGGGTAAAGTTATCTGAGCCCATAAACCCGTCTGCCGGATAAGGACCATAGCAAAGCATACCCTTAGCAGCCATTTCGTTGATGGCCGGAATGATAATCTCCTGCTCTTCAGTTCCCAGCAATCCGCCGTCTCCTGCATGCGGATTCAGCGAAAGCACTGCAATACGCGGTGCGCTGATAGCAAAATCCTGCTTCAAGGAGCGGTTGAATATCTTCAGTTTTTCTTGTATCAGTTCTTTGGTGATGCTTCCGGCTATCTCTTTAACGGGAATATGTCCGGTCACCAATGCTACCCGGAAGTCATCTTTCATCAGAATCATAAGGGCCTTCTCGCCATCTCCCAATTTTTGCTCTATATACTCCGTATGTCCGGGGAAGGCAAACTCCTCCGACTGGATGGTATGCTTGTTGATGGGAGCTGTGACAATCACGTCTATCATTCCCTCCTTATATTCCTCAATGGCTTTTTCCAGTGCACCAAGTGCAGCTTTACCAGCTTCAACGTCAGGTTTAGAGAACTCAACCTTTACTTCATCATCCGTACAGTTCACTACACTCAAGCGATTGGGAACCGCTTCGGAGGCGGAGTTGACGATACTGAAGTTGGTAGGCAAGTCCAATGATTTACGATGATAAGCTGCCACTTTAGGCGAACCGTAGATAATCGGCGTGCACAATTCCAGCATCACCGGGTCTGCAAACGTCTTTAAAATCACTTCATACCCTACACCATTAATGTCGCCTTGTGTAATGCCGACTCTTATTTTGTTGTCTTCCATTTTTATTACTTATTATTAGTAGTATCTTTTGAGGTTACGCCTACCGGAATTTCCGTACCTTCCTGCTTGCTGCCGGGCAGTTTCAAGGTATAGAGCGAAGCCTCCATCTGACGTACCAGATTACGTTTCATTTTATCAGGTGAATAAATAAATATTTCAGATACGATAATACGCTGATTGGCCTTGTCCAAACGTACATGCGATACGAACGGACCGCCCATGAAGTCACCCTTTATGCGCCACAAGCCGCGGGCCTCCAGTGCATAGTCTCCCTGCACACTGATGGGGCGTACATCGGTCATCAGAGAATCCGTCGACATATACATGCCTTCACGGGCACCAGGGATATTAATCTTCATCACGGAATCGCGTTTATGAACAAAATATTCTTTAGTAAACGTATCCTTATCCGTATAAGGATAAGAGTAGATTACAAAGTTCTGGTCGCCGGTAGCTGCATTCGTACCTGCCCAGAAGAAGTTCTCACCCTCCTTGGTAGATGTCAGTTCGCCCGGCACCCATACATCGCAATCGAACTGGCTTTTCACCTTCGTTGCTATATAGTCGCTATGCTTGTCCTTCAATACTGAAATCTGACGATTCATTTCCGCATGGGTAAAGAAATCGATGATTACCTGCCTATTCTCCTCCACAAATTTCTCGAACGAAGCCTCGTCCGGTGCCTGAATAGTGAGAATAGACTGAGGAGCAGCATATACATTCCTTGCATACTTGAATTTAGGCTGGGTATAGAGGTCCTTGTTCACATCGACAATAATGATATTGCGAATCAGTTTTAAAGTGGCATCATAATTGGAAGGGGCAGTATACATGATTCGGAATGAACGTTCTGACTGGGGAAGCCCCGGAACATCAGAATCAAGCACATCGAAAAGCGCCCTACCGGCAGGACGTTCCCACAAGCCGGGCTCCACCACTACCAGAACTTCATACGCACGACCGCTGGAGGTCGGAGTAAACACACCCTTTTTACCACCACCGCAAGCGGAAAAAAGCGTCAGTACGAGAACCATACTCAAATAAAACAAGTGCTTTCTCATATCTCTATCATTTTAGTTTTTCACAAAGCTACGAAGAATGCGTAATATCCTCCCTACCTAAGTTAATAATTTACCTTAATTCCGCAACACTATTATAAAATATTTTTTTTAAG
>NZ_QTLM01000029.1:7010-8550 GCF_003602695.1 Bacteroides sp. AM07-18 | reverse complement strand
ATTCCGTTACTTCGCAGGTAACGGGAACCATCTTGAATCAATTATGTGAAAAGAAGTTTAATATAGTTGTAATGCCTCTATAATTGTTTATAACATTTTAAGTGATGAAAGATGAAAAGTGGCTTATAGGTGGAATTCTGATAATATGACCGAGAGGTAAAGTTACGATAAAGGGAAATCAAAATATTTATAGGGAAAGAAAGACTTAAAGTGTTATTTTGTAGAGTTTTGGCTTAAGGGGAAGTTGTTGAGAAATGAGCGAGAGGACTCTTCCCTTCAAGAGATGCTTCTTGCGGGAGGAATAAATATGGACACATCTAGGCCGCTTTGTCAATAAAAATAAAAAAATCTATGCCGAGATTCCATTGCTTTTTACAAAAGAAATTACCTTCTCATTTGCTTCATCAATCTTCTTGTCGTTGAAAGGTTTGAGATAGGTTTCAGTAACATTTATCGATGAATGTCCCATCGCTTCGGAAATAATGCCAGGGTGAATCTCACAATAATATGCCATTGTGGCCCACGTGTGTCTTGCCGAATACGAACTAAGATGTGAACTCATATTCAAATGTGTTTTTAAAGCTGACAGCTGATAGTTAAAACGCCTCAAAGCTGATTGATACTCTTTATAAGCCGCTTCTGTACCATCCTTGCTACGTAATATTGGGAATAAATAAGGTGAGTTCTCGTCCTTATTGGATACCATGTGTACCAGCTGTAAGGCTTCAGGGGATAGAAGTACCCGTAAGGTGCGACCAGTCTTTCTTCTACGATAGGACAATACATTCCCTTGCAGGTCTTTCTTGTGCAAGAAAGCTAAATCGACAAATGGGAGACCACGCATCATAAACATAAAAACAAATAGCATTTTGGCCTTTTGAAGGCTTGAGGAAGGAATCCTTTTGGACAAATCCATTTCTGTCCCGCGAACTAAAGTTCCTATATCCGAAGCTTCCAAAGCTCTTTTCTTGTCTGCTTTAGTTCCTGTATACACATGTTCAAATAATCTAGGAGTATAACGGACACATCGTAAATCTACAGCTCGATTGTAAGCCGAGCGAATGACTTTCATATAGGTAGAAACGGTGTTCCAACTGCAATCTCGTTGACGCAGGTGCATTTCAAAACGTTTCAAAACCACTGGATTCAATTTGCGCAGATGCAAATCCCGATAGTTATTGAATGCGGAAAACACATTCAATGTAGATTGGTAAATATGGGCTGTTCCCCATCTCCCATTTTCTCGAAGCTCTCCAATAATAGTTGACAGCATTTCTTGTAAGATAATCTCTTTCATCTTCAATTTAAATTATACATTCTCTTATTAATAATATGTATAAGTACAATCCCTTTATAATGCAGAACATACGTGCAAATACACTAATAATTGGGGCGAACAACAATCCCATTAACAAAAAAGTGCGCTTAAATGCAGATTTTTCGATTAATTATAAAAAAACAGCATTATTATTTGCTCATTTATAGAAAAACAATTATGTTTGCACGGAAAATTCCTCCGTTACCTGCGAAGTAACGGAAT
>NZ_QTLM01000029.1:0-7000 GCF_003602695.1 Bacteroides sp. AM07-18 | reverse complement strand
AGAAAAACAATTATGTTTGCACGGAAAATTCCTCCGTTACCTGCGAAGTAACGGAATTTTTTAACAAAAGCATTGTGGGAAAAGGAATGCCGGAAATGAGAAATTATTCACTTTTTATTTTTTAAATTTATAAATTTAAAGTTTTTCAATTATGAACAAAAAGTTTCTAAGTGTGACCCTGTTCAGTGCCTTGATGATAGGTGCGACAGGAACGTTCACGTCTTGTAAGGACTATGATGACGACATCAAGAACTTGCAGGAACAACTGGACAAGAAAGCTTCACTTGAAGAGCTGGCTGCAAAAGTTTCGACTTTGGAGACAGCTGTCAACGATGCTAAAACAGCTGCCAACGAAGCTAAGGACAAGGCTCAGGAAGCTTTGGACAAGGCCGGTTCGGCAGAAGGTGGTGTTTCTGATGACGACTTGAAAGCTCTGAAGAAAGAACTGCAAGACCAAATCGACAAGTTGGCTTCTTTGGACATCGTAAACCAAAAGATTGCGGCTCTGAAAGAAGAATTGAAAGGCGACTTCGTTACAGACGAGAAGCTGAAGGACTTGGCTGCTGAAATTGACAAGGTAAGTGCTGAGGTGATGTCCCTGATTGGTCATCGTCTGACCAGCCTGGCCGTAATCCCTACCAGCCACATCAACGGTATTGCCGCCATCACGCTGACTACCCTGCAATATACCCCGCAGAAGTATCAGGCTATGGCTAAGCATACAACTCAAGACCACACTACGACTCCGGTTTTGGACCACGTAAATGCTGCTGCTACAGCTAACTCCATTTCTACAGATTACAACGAGGCTTATTTCCATGTAAGCCCCAGCGTAGGTGTCCGTACTTCAGATATTGAATTGCCCTCATTTGATTGCATCACATCTGAAAATATTATGACCAAGGCTACCGGTGCTGATATTAAGACTAACAGCCCGATTCAACCGGTTAAGTACGACATCAATAAGGACGTGCTGACAGTAAAATTCAAAAAGACAGTCAAGGGTTCTATCGCTGCAACGACTGCCGGCGACAAGGAAAAGTTCTACATGGCATCTTTGAAAGCTCCTATCGCTGCTGAAAACTATACAGCTGCTGAAAAGAAAGCTTTTGACGAACAAGGTACTAAGGTGTATGTGAACTCTGAATATGTACGTCTGCACGAAGAGGTTAAGGTTCCGTATCTGGTTAATAGCAAAACTGACTTTAGCAAAACTATGACCGGTAAGTTTGCCGATGAAATCCAGAACGACGGCAAAGAAGACTTCTATGTACACTATCATGACTCTGTATGCGTATACGAATCTAAAGCCAACGAATATGTAGACTTTAAGCAACCTTATAACGAGCCGCTTGATTTGAAGAAATTGGTGAAGGTTTGTGTTACAGACGCTAAAGATGCTAAAACTAACCACGCTAACCATGCAAATCTGGCAAACTACAAGGATTATGGTCTGACATTCCGTTTCTACATCCCTACTGCTCCTTATAACACATTGGGTGGCGTAGATGGTAACACCAACAAGACAGACCAGCAGAAATTTGCCAAGCTGGATTCTCACGAAAACGGTATCATGTCTTCCAAGGTTTATACTGTCGAAGGTACTTCTGCAACAGCTGTAGGTCGTGAGCCTATCGTTCGCGTGGAACTGGTGGATACAGTAAACAATGCTTTGGTTGCCATGCGTTACCTGAAAGTGAAATGGGTGAAAGAAGCTGGCGAGAGAGAGTTGTCTCATGCTTTTGCTGATTCTATCTATTACTGCAGCAACTACACCGGTCGCATCGGTACTCAAGAAATGAATGAGGACATCTACGACAAGGCTAAAGAAGGTGGTATGACCAAGCAGGAATTCCACGCCGTTTATACTCAATTTGATGGTACAAAGGGTGCCGGCGAAGGTACGGCTTCTGTGATTGCCAACTCTGAAGCTGGTGTAGAATCTTACAACATCATCTGGACACTGACTCATGCAGACATCGTTAAGAAGTATCCGAACTGGAACAACCAGGAAAAGATGAGCTTCAGCAAGGTTTGCTACTACTCCGATCCTACAGGTGCATATCCTACATTGAAGATTACTTTGACACGTACTATCTACAAGCCGGTATTCAACCTCTGGGGTTACGATGGCCGCTACTGGAAGAACGACAATGAATGGTCCACATTCAATGTAAACCCGATTGTTTACAATACCGAGGAATCCAACCCGGCATGGTCTAACAATACAGAGAATAACCCGACATGTAACATCTACACAGACTTGCTGAACGGTTTCCTGAACGACCTCGGAGTTAAACCGACAACCGGTTTGGGCGGCGCAATCTGGTATGCCGATGCACTGCGTGCCGGTAAGAAGTTCTTCTATTCCGGACTGTATCCTTATGCTGCCAGCGGCCACCAGGGTGTGAAAGGTGGTGCTTATTCAGAGGAAGGTGCCCGCTTCGTGTTCGACAAAGAAAAACTGGAAGCTGCCAATTCTGCTTACAAGTACGAATATTTCAACGGTACAAGCGTTGTTGAAAAGACTGCGACTGTAAGTCCTGACGGAACAATCCTGTACATCGACGGCAAGAAAGCTGCTGAGATTGTGAACTACGCTCCCAACAAGCTGGATGCCAATGAAATCACTTACAACATCAAGTTGGAAGAAGTAAACCCGACTCACGCACCGCGTAGCGGCGACGCTCCGACAGAAGCTGCCAAGGCTCTCGTAGGCAAGTATGTCCCCATCAAGTTGGTTGCCGACGTATGCTACACAGATGCTTGTGCTACTGGTTCTCTGCTGGCTGCTGCCCACACTGCAACTATCAAGGAATATGATGCATTTATCATCGAACCGTTGACAGTAACTACAGGTGAAACTGAGAACTTTACTGATGCAACTGTAGGTGGTAGTACAATTGACGTTAAGGGTGCTTTCACTTATGTTTCTTGGAATGCTGACGAATCAGGCAAGAAGTATATTGTAGCCAATACTACCGGCTTGCAGAAAGCTTTGTGGGAATTCTACGAAGTAGTTCCGGGCGAATGGATGACAGACCAAATCAAGTCTAACTTGAAACTGGTTAACGGTAACTTGGTTCCGACTGATGGTGTAACAAACGGTCCTCTGCCTTCTAATACCAAGGTTGTTTACAACCAGGCAGATGAAACTCTGACTTACAACAACTACAGCGGTACTCCGGTTAACTGGGATTACAAATTGTTCATCCCTGTGAAGTTCGGTTACAAGTGGAAGACATTCACTTTGACATTCGAAGTTGATGTTAAGAAGAACTCTGGTACTCCTGCTCAAAGATAATCATCACTGCAGATAACTAATAAAAGAGAGTGTTTCCGGAAAAGAAGCACTCTCTTTTCTATAAAAACAAAAGAACAATGAGACGAACGATTTTGGCTATGTTGACAATAGCTTTCGGTTTTTTATATTCTTGTACCAATACTAACAGTACAGAGTCTACTCATTCTTTCGCCGGTACATTCATAACGGAAAATGGCGTGAGGTTTGAACTCCGTGCAGACTCAACCACCCTCATCACTTTCTCTGATTCAGTGAAGTATGAAGGTACATGGAAGTCTTGCAAGGCCGAAGACCACTTAGAGTATGCCAATATCGAATTTGGAGGTTATCAGGAATACTATTATTTAAAAGATGAAAAGCTTTACCGAAGTGAGCGCGAAATGCGCCACGATGCTTTGGGAACAAAAGTGAAATATCAGGAATAAACTGAAGAGTAAAACATTTGCATAGAAGAGGCTATCTCAAGTGCATTTTGAGACAGCCTCTTGCTTTTTTCAGCAATTCACCATTTAGACAGTTGTACGCAGCAAAAGTGACAAGAATTTATAAGAGTTTGAACAACATAACAAGCTATCTTCTTATGTACTCAGCAGAATCAAGCAAAGCCGGCCTAGAAATATAGTGTGATTCTCATAAGAGATTATATGCTTAGCCCAAAAGCCACTGAAAGAATTATCACAGAGGCCGTTGAAGCAGTGAAGGACTGGCAGGCTTTAAGAGTAAAGCCAGAAATAGGTAGACAGGAAATGGATAGATTCATAAACTTATTCTAGCTAATTTATACCCGAAAAGACATAATCTCTTTCTCCTTTAATCTTTTTATACCCTTATGGGTGTAATAACGAAAATATATTCTATCTTTGTACCCCAAAGGGTATAAAAATGGAATATACGGAACAAACAACATTATCCAAATATGTAAAAGCGATGCGTAAGCAGTACAATCTGACCCAAGTGGAACTTTCGGAAAAGTCAGGAGTAGGCTTGCGCTTTGTCCGTGAATTGGAACAAGGCAAACAGACGCTGCGGTTGGACAAGGTAAACCAGCTACTGTCTTTGTTTGGCAGCGAAGTTGGCGCAGTACCTATAACTAAAACTGACGAATGATGAAGCAGGCATTGATAAATCTCCGAGGAATAAAAGCCGGTATCCTCACAGAGGATGAGGATGGCTATACCTTCCAGTACGATACGGAATTCCTGCAGTCGGATGTTGCAGAAGCTGTCAGTCTCACATTACCCTTGACAGAGAAAGCCTATCACGACAAAGTGCTGTTTCCTTTTTTCGACGGGCTGATACCCGAAGGATGGCTGCTTGACATTGCGGAAAAGAACTGGAAAATAGATGCACGTGACCGAATGTCACTGTTGCTGGCGTGCTGTAAAGACTGTATCGGTGCAGTGGGTGTAGAACCTATAAATGAGGAGGATTAAAAATGGCAAAATGTCTGTATTGCTACAAAGAACTGAATGGAAATGAGAGGGATTTCCACAAGGCTTGCTCAAAAAAGATATTCGGGACACTAGAGGCGCCTATATTGCCTTATACGCACAATAATCTCAACGATTTGGCAAGGCAGGTAATTCGCAGTCAGACCACACTGACCGGAGTGCAGGCCAAATTATCATTGGATATCAACAAAGGAAGTAAAAACGAGCCTGGACGATTTACGATTGTAGGCTTATGGGGGCGCTATATTTTGAAGCCGCAAACCGAACGGTTCGGTAATCTTCCCGAATTAGAGGATCTGACAATGCATCTTGCGGAAATAGCCAAGATACGAGTTGTGCCACATAGCCTCATCCGCTTTGAGGATGGTGAATTATGCTATATCACCCGGCGCATAGACCGCACGAATGAAGGGGGAAAATTGGCTATGGAGGATATGTGCCAACTTTCTGAAAAACTCACTGAACAAAAATACAAAGGTTCTTATGAGCAGATTGCGAAGCTAGTGCTGAGATATTCATCCGCTCCCAAATTGGACCTGGTGAATTTCTGGGAGCAAGTCGTCTTTTCATGGATAACCGGTAATGCCGACATGCATTTGAAGAACTTCTCGCTTTATAGTCCCCAACAAGAGGTATATACGCTCACACCAGCATATGACATGCTGTCTACCGCATTGGTGATGCCTGAAGACACCGAAGAACTTGCACTTACACTAAACGGCAAAAAACGTAAATTGAAGAAGGCTGACTTTGTCACGTCCATGCGGGCGTCGGGATTGGACGAAAAAGTAATAGAAAACCTTTTCAAGAAACTCTTGAAAGTAGAAACCAAATGGATGGAGTTCATCACTCTCTCTTTTCTACCGGAGGAGATGCAAATATCATATAAAGACATGATAAGCATAAAACTCAATATGCTAAAATGATACGAAACCCAACAAGGATTTCCTCTTTCTATCACCCTTCTCTCTTTACCTCAATCCACCTTCTGAAGAAAGGGTCATCCAGTTCATACCCCTCATTACGTATCACATATCCTTGTTGCCCAAGTCGCTTCAAACTACTGAAGGCAGTACTTGGAGAATCAATGCCGACACCTTGTAGAAAAGGAAGACTGGACGGAGTCCCCATCTGCATAGTTAAGCCTATCAAGACTTTTTTATCTGTTTTATTGAAAGTGCTCCATAAACGTTCATAATCCATATCGTGTACATGAGTCAACTCCGTAATGGCAGTTTCCACCAAAGCATCACTGTAACCGTTTTGTTTCCAGTTATTCCATGTCTGGTAAGCCAGTTGCTGGGTGTAATAGGGATGACAATTGGTGAACGACAGAATGCTGCAGCCTATCGTTTCAGCATCCATATCTTTACCTAAGAGAAGAAAGCCATTCTTGAGGAACTCATAGAAGTCATCTTGAAGAATCTTACCCAACTTCATCAAATATCCAAAATGATAGAAAGGAGATTTCTTTTTCTCAAAGATTTCCTGCATCATCGATTCCTGGCTACCTAAGAAAATGTAGTTGGCATGGTTGTAAGTCTGTAGAATAGACCTCAATTTTTTATCCAGATTCTTGTCCAATGTACGTATTTCTTGGAATTCGTCCAGTACTACAATCGGTTTCTTGTGTGGATTCTTCATACCCAGTTTATCAATCAGTGTGAATACATCCTCCAACAGAATGAAACCATCCATTGACGGCTGAAATGAAACTTCTATACCATCCGTCATGGGATTGGTTGAAATGGTGGGAATAAAACGAAAATGAGTGATAAGATGTTTCAGACGTTCCATCGGATATTGTTGAAGCACAATCCGCAATAATCGTGCAGCAAAGTCGGCAGTGCCTGTTACCAACTGCAGGTTCAACTGGAAAACGGGACGTGACAACCCTTTCGTTACTTTTTGGACGAGGCTGGTCTTGCCGAAACGTCGTGGGCTAATAAGTATCAGGTGATTCTCACTTGCAAGTATCTCTCTTACTTTTTCTTGTTCCGCTACTCTATCCGTAAAGTATTCACCGTCTACAATCGTACCGAATTTAAATGGATTATTCATATTGCGACTTTTTTCAATGCGACTTTTTTCGCAAATATAAGAAATATATTTGAGTTCATTCTGAAAGACTGGCTAAAATGAAGAAATACATTATAAGCTTCTGTTTTTCTTCATTTTATTGTATATACTTGTAAGGTAAACCCTTTATAAATAAATTGGAAATGAATAGAAATGAAATTACCTT
>NZ_QTLM01000028.1:0-8825 GCF_003602695.1 Bacteroides sp. AM07-18 | reverse complement strand
TTAGTTAATGGTTTCAGCAAGTTTTGCCAGTTCAAGATATTTCTTGTATAGTTTTTCGTAGATGAGGGCTCTTTTCTCATCCGGCCGGTATTCAGCCTCGATGTCCGACCCCATGTGCCTTGTCGCCTCATTGATATCCTTGTACACCCCTGCGGCAACTGCCGCGAACATTGCCGCTCCCAAGGCACAGGTCTGTTCCGAGCGGACCACACGGATAGGCATGTCCAGCACGTCCGCCAGCGTCTGCATCACGAAGGGCGCCTTCTTGCTGATACCTCCGATGGCATTGACCGAATCAATGCGCAGCCCCTGGCCCTTCATATGCTCCACAATACGGCGGGAACCGAAGGCGGTGGCTTCCACCAGCGCACGGAATATTTCCGGGGCGCTGGTACCCAGCGTGAGTCCCGCAACGGCACCCTTCACGTTCTGGTCCGCATCGGGGGTACGGCGGCCGTTCATCCAGTCCAGGGCGACAACACCGTCCTCGGAGGGTTCCATGTCCTGGGCCTCACGGGTGAGTTCCACCAGCATGCCGTCCAGAACTTTCTGCCTGGCCTCCCCTCCGGGGATATCTTTCAGTGTCCATGCCAGCATCTTCCTGAACCAGGCGTAGATGTCTCCGAAAGCCGACTGTCCGGCTTCGAAACCGATGAATCCCGGAAGCACCGAACCGTCCACCTGGCCGCAGATTCCCTTGATACAGCGTCCGCCTACCTCGTCTTTGCCGGCAACCATGATGTCGCAGGTGGATGTTCCCATGATACGTGTCAGTATCCCCGGGGCGACGGATGCGCCTACGGCTCCCATATGGGCGTCCAGCGCCCCCACGGCCACGGCGATTCCTTGGGGAAGTCCAAGCCTGTCTGCCCACTCGGGTGTCAGTTCCCCTGCCTTGGTGTCGCTGGTGTGGGTTTCTGTGAACAGATGGGGGAGCATTTCCTTCAAGGCCGGATTAAGTTCTTCGAGAACTTCGCCGGAAGGAAGACCCCAACTGGCATGCCACATTGCTTTATGTCCAGCAGCACAACGGCTACGAAAAATCTGTTCCGGAATAGTGTTACCAGTTACTAATCCAGTCATCCAATCACAGTGTTCTACCCAAGCATAAGCAGCATCCTTTATAGCGACGTTTGTGTTGATAATATGTAAAACCTTTGACCATACCCATTCTGATGAATAAGTACCACCTTCATAAAGTAAATAATCAAGGTTACGTTTATTAATCAGTGCGTTGATTTGCTCAGCTTCTCGAACAGCTGTATGATCTTTCCAAAGAATAAACATAGCATCCGGTTCTTCTGCAAACTCGGGACATAAAGCTAATGGCATTCCTGCCTTATCGGTTAAAGCAGGAGTACTACCAGTTGTGTCAAAACATAATCCACAAATAGAAGCAATCTCTTCTTCTTTCAAATCTGATAAGGCTATATGTACAGCCTCTATCATGGATTCAATATAATCCAATGGATGTTGGCGATAACGATTGTTGTGTGCATCGCAGTAAAGCCCCGCTTTCCAACGGGGGTAAAAACTTACCCCCGTAGCCATTTCACGGCCAGTATATGTATCCACTACCAGTGCACGACAAGAATCCGTACCAAAATCAAGACCAATAACGTATTTCTTGTTTGATTCCATACTCTAAAGCATTATTTGGTTGTTAACTCTTGTTTTCTTGCAATGAAAAGCCCATAATAGGCAATCACTGCAAAAGCAACGGCCGGTACAACATATGCAGCCATAATACTACCCGTCTGGTCGGAGACAATACCCTGAATTTGGGTCAGAACGGCAGCACCGGCAATAGCCATTACCATGAATGAACCTCCAATCTTAGTGTCATCCCCCAAACCTGTAAGACCAAAACCATAAATGGTCGGGAACATCAATGACATACAACCAGAAATGCCCATCAGGCAATAGACGCCGAAACTGCCCTTGCCGAACATGGCACCCAAACAACACATTACAGCAAGAAGCGCAAGTCCTATCAAGAGTTTATAAGCTTTCACATATTTCATCATGGCAGTACATACGAATCTCATTACTACAAAGAGAATAAGTGACATGATATAGTAAGTAGCTGCAGCCTGTTCTGCTGTACGTGGCAGCAAATCATTCAATCCAAGCCATTCACAACAATTATAGAATGCGGCAGCTACCGGTTCCACTCCCCGTAATGCATTTACAACAGCATCTGCAGAAGCAGAATCTCCTAAAGAAGCCAATACACCGTCAAAATTCAGCTGTACCATAGCATAACGGATCACGAATGACCATACGGCTATCTGTGCACCAATATTGAAAAATTGTGCTATTACACCCCATACATAATTCTTATTCTTTATAAGACGACGAAGAGTGGCACCAAACTCTATTTTTTCACCTTTTTCACTAAGATTAGGCATTTTGGTAAGCCGAATAGCAAGTAAGAGCACCAACATCACCAGACCAAGTACCACATAAGCAGTAGTAACAGCATTCAATTCCTGCCCCTGGATGGCGGCCAGCTCCTCAGCCGGAAGTTGGGCACGCTCTGTCGCTGTCATTCCATTCAGTTGTGAGAGGATGAAAATCTGACTGATCACCACTCCCGTAATCGCTCCGAACGGATTGAAGGCCTGAGACAGATTCAAACGGCGTGTCGCGGTACTTTCAGGACCGATTGCCAATACATAAGAATTAGTAGACGTCTCCAGAACTGAAAGTCCGGCAAAGAGAACAAAGATTGCCAGCAGATACATAAAGAAGCTGAAATCAACATTCACTCCCGAGCTAAGCATGGCAGGATAGAACAGTAAAGCCCCAAATGCATATAGACCAAGCCCCAGCATCACGCCTGATTTATAAGTGTATTTCTTGATAAACAAGGCACCGGGAACAGCACAACATCCATATCCCAACAAATAGCACACTACCTGTATCCAAGCTGTTTTTGAATCACTCATACTCATGATGCGCTTGAAAGCTGCAAGCATAGTATCTGTCAGATTATTCGGCACAGCCCAGGCAAAGAAAAGAGTAGTGAGCAGAATGAATGGGAAGAGGATTCCTTTCGGTATTATTTTATTTGATTCCATACGAATTCTCCATTATATAGTTACCCTATTGAAACTTTGTTTTTATTACATTCAAATCTGCTCCAAATAAATCTTGCACGATAGGAACCAATTGTTCATCCTTACCTTGTACATGAATCACCTTTTGCGTATGGACCAATGAGGCACCGGGAGCCAGCTCCGCACCAGGAGAAGACGTTTCAATTTCATAGAAAGGTCCCATTATAGAACCGTCTTCTACCGGACCGTCATTATAAGAGTTGATTACATCGCCGGCAAACGGATCTTCCTGAGGTCCCCATTGGCCATTTACGTAGACTGAAGGAGTTTCGGGAAGACTACACCACAGGATTGTGAGTACGCCTTTCGATGAATCATAACTTCCGCAAATATCCGTTGCCCGTGAAGCCGGCAATCCCAGCTTGGAACGATAGAGCCCGTCAATCTTGAAATAGATAATACCATTTTCCTTTATCAGCCTATCCGCCGGTATCTTACCGAAATATTCATCATTCACAATTGTTCCTTCCGCATCTTGCTTATAAGGAATGAATACAGTAGTGGTCGGTGTAGGATTAAAACAGCCGAGCATCCACACAGATACAAGACCACCCTCTTTTGTCCATGCCTTGTCACCTGTATTGGTAATCTTATTCTCACTCTTGTAAGCTACAATTTTCATATCATTTGTAAGCTGGATATTAAAATCGGCAGCCACTTCACCAGCATCCATCAACGATACAGTACGGTCAATATTCATATCAAAAGTAGTACCGGAAGCATTTGTCAAACGAGTATCTTTCACAAAACGGATACTACTGTTGTCTTGCGACTTTATGTCAAAAGCTTCAGTATCAAGTACCGGAGGAACTATCCAATTATCATAAACCTGCTCTTGTCCTTCCTTAAAATAAAGTGAGAACGGACCACCTTCCGGACCAAGCCAGAAGCGTTCCTCACCTCCTACCGGATTAAATTGAGAACTGACTTTGCCTTCATTTATGAAACGATAATTAATCCAGCCGTAACTATCACCTTCATCGCCGGAAGCAGAAGTAGTCATTACACGGCCTTGCCATGCAGGAATAACCATCACTTTAGAATTCCCATCAGCAGATACCAATTCAGTATATTCAATGCCGTGGTCCTTTAAGAACTGGGCATCATAAGCATAACTTCCCATCTTGATTTCTTTTTGTCCGCCGCATGATACAAGTATTGCAGTTGCACCTACCAGCAGAGTGTTTTTCAGTTTGGTTGATTTCAACATAACGCCTGTTTCCTTTATTTATAGAGAGGTCCATAATTCTTGCAAGCTCTATAGTCACTGCCTTCCATATCCTCGCCAAAAGCAGTCCATGCACTGGGACGGAAAATATTTTCCTCAGAAACATTGTGCATGCATACCGGGATACGAAGCATGGAAGCCAGAGTAATCAAGTCAGCACCGATATGACCATAACTGATAGCGCCATGATTAGCCCCCCAGTTATTCATAACAGTATATACATCACGGAAATACCCCTTACCTGTCAGACGTGGAGCGAAGAAAGTGGAAGGCCATGTACGGTCAGTACGTTCATTGATAGCCTTGAAAACATCCTTATCCAAATTTACTGTCCAGCCTTCGGCAATCTGCAATACCGGACCTTGACCTTTTACGAGATTCAAACGGCACATTGTTACCGGCATTTCACCACGAGTCAGGAACTGGGAAGAATAACCACCGCCACGCATATATTCGCGACTGGCCGGATGCCACTTGGTTACAGAAAGACAAGCTTCCACTTCCTCTTCCGTAATTTCCCAGAAAGGCTTCATTACCGGTTTATTGTCACGTGTCTGACAGCCTGTTCCATCAAGCGTACAAGAGCCGGAGTTGATCAGGTGAATGAAACCGTTTGCCGCCTTACCTTCCAATTTCTTACCCGTTACCCGTTCTATGGCATTCGGACTCCAATAAGTACGCACATCCGCAAATATCTGTGCAGTATTGGTCAATAGATGATTGAAGAGCATTGAAGTACAATTCAACGTATCATTTTCCGTAGCGAAAGTAAATGCTTCACGGATACCGTTCCAATCGAAAGAAGTATTCAGTATAGCTTCTGAAAAATCACCGTCAGGCTTATAATCCGTCCACTGGCGCTGTCCCTGGAAACCCGCAGCAATCGCATTGTGTCCCATTGACTCTTCCTTGAACCCCATTTCAGCCAATTTGGGATTGCCAATCATCATATCACGGAAAATAAGAGTCATTTTTACCACGTATTCCCAACGGGCATCTTTCTCTTCACGGGAATATACCAGATGTTCCGGATTAAAGTCTGTCCCTTCATTACTCTTGCAATACTTTTCTGTCCATGCCATGGCACGTGCGAACTCTTCATGGTCATAAATGCCCAACTGGACACGACGTTCTATCTCACTGGCATCCACATACTCATTACGCATGCCCAAATACTCTTGGAAGAAATCAGGATTGGGAATAGAGCCTGCAATGCCCATGGATACACTGCCGATTGAAAGATAGGATTTCCCCTTCATTGTAGCCACAGCTATACCTGCACGGGCAAAACGCAACAATTTTTCCTGTACATCTTCCGGTATCTCCATATTGGTCACCTCCTGTACATCACGTCCGTAAATGCCAAAAGTAGGCAATCCCTTCTGTGTATGGCTTGCCAATGCTGAAGCCAGGTAAACCGCACCCGGACGTTCTGTACCATTAAAGCCCCAGATGGCTTTTGGCATTTCTCCGTCCATATCAATAGTTTCGAATCCATAACACCAGCAAGGAGTTACAGAAAGTACAACACCGACTCCACTATTACGGAATTTTTCAGCCGCCATGGCAGCTTCAGCGACTCCACCAATAGTTGTATCTGCAATGACGCACTCTACGGAAGTGCCGTCACTATGACGTAAGACAGAAGAATAAAGCTCGGCCACTTTATGGGCCATGGCCATAGTCATATCCTCCAATGACTCACGGATACCTCCACGACGACCGTCAATAATAGGTCTGATACCAATTTTCGGCTTTCCACCGATTAATCTTGAATTTCTCATGGTTCAACTGATTTTATTGAGATTAATATAAAAATTAACTAAATCGATTAAGCTATCATGTAAAAAAAACAGCTCTCCTAAGGAGCCATTTCAATAAATTCTCCCTCGGCAAGCACAGACTGCACTGTATTACCGTTAATAATGATATCTATCAGTATTTCAAGTGCTTTCTGTACTAAAACATCTATAGGCTGCTGAATATAGGATATAGGGGCATCAAAAAAGTCAAATACCGGATTACCGTCAAAACCCACTAAACCTATTTTACCAATAATTCCCTCTCCCATGTCCTTTATTGTATATAAACAAGCCAATGAAATCATGTTGGTGGCAAAAAGAAAAGCGTCTACACCGCCATCAATCATTTTAGGCAACAAACGGTCTGCGGACTTTCTGGGAGCATCCTGCCTCAAAAAGACCACGTTAGCCAAGTTTCTCTTACCGGCTTCATCCATAGCCTTTTTATAACCACGGATACGCTCTTTCATATGGATAAGGTTGACATCATAAGCCACCATACAAGGAGCGTTATAGCCTGCATTCAAAAGATGTTTGGTTGATATATAGGAAGCATTGAAGTTATTCAACGCCACATAGCTGACATTGATTTCCGGAAAATAGCGGTCGAACAAAACAATAGGGATATTATTGTTCACAAGTGAAGCGATGGATTTCTCAGAATTGTCACAAGGAACAATGATGAGTCCATCTACCCCTTTATTAATAAGGTTACTAACAACACGGGTCATCTTATCCTTATCCTCATCTGAACTTCCAAAAAGTACGGTATATCCCCGTTTGGTTGCCTCATCTTCCAATACACGCGCTAATTGAGAAAAAAATGGGTTGGAAATATCAGAAACCACTAATCCTATTGTTTTTGTTTTGCCACTACGAAGACTTTTGGCCGCAAGATTAGGCTGGTAGTTCATTTCATTGGCAATTTTCAATATGCGTTGGGCAGTTTCTTCTCCCACGCGATACTCTTTCTTTTTCCCATTCAAAACGAACGAAACCAATGCTGTTGAAACGCCTGCAGCTTCAGCAATATCCTTCAGCGATATTTTTTTTAGTGACGACATATATTTGTGTAACGTTTTTGCTATATAATAGTATTATACTTTTAGGTTACCTCTTGAATCAGTAGCACTTATCGTATTCTCACGATGCAAATATAAACATAAAAATTAAATCTGCAAATTATTTTGCTAATTCGTTATAACATTTTTATATTTGCAGTACCAAATCATGCTAAAAACGATATGAACTACCATAAACGACACATAAAAATTAATTTTAAACTTTTAAAATCATGAAAACCAAGATTCTATTTACACTTTTATTCTTTGCATGCAGAATACACTACCTTTATGGACAGACTAACCTACAAATAGCTCCGGAAACTTTAGCAACTCCGGAAAAAAATGGAATATGGTTACAACCTGCTCAAAATACAAAAGCACAACCCATTTGGGGATTTGCAAATGGTATCCGAATAGGAATTGCTCCATTAGGAGGTCCACGTGGGCTAATTCGTATCTATACACCTTATTTAGAACATGATGAATTTGTTGTTACCAATTTCATTGCTTTTGAACCAATTGATAAAGCAAAAAATAATAGGGGACTCTCAGAATTGGAATGGAGTCAACTTGATAATGTTCGTGGAAAACGTTTTTGGAGTGGGAATACTCCTGAAGCTCCCTCATTCCCAAATCAATATTATCCAGCTCACGGAGTAATAGCAAAGGAAAATGGAGTTGAAACACTTACTGTGTATTTCTTTTGTGAAACTTTTGATAATGGTGCGGATATCTATGTCCGGACTAAATTCACAGAAGGAAAGCCTTATGAGTTTGAATTAACTACGTATACCACGGAAGAGTCAGATGAGCTAAATCGTTTTATACTCACAGCTACTATGGGAAACAAAGCAAGACTTAGGACATTACATCTCGCAGATGGTAAAACGAAAGAAGCCGGCCAATTATGGCCGAGCTATAAAGATTCTAATTTCACAGAACATAACCATACTCCAGTGGCAGAAATGATAAAAGATAAAAATGGAGGTGTATGGTTTATAGCGTCACCTGATGAGAAAGACCCTACAAAAGCTGTATATGCTGAAGATACACATACACATTGGAAATATACTGGTAAAAAAGCAACGCAATATTGGTATTGTTCCAATCCAAGTAATGAGTTAGAAGGAGTTGTGAATGGTCGTTATACTTATTGGGCAAGTAAATCTCCGATACCTGGTGGTATCGCTTATGAGAACTTTGAACTGACTGAACCATTTCAGTCTGGTCAAAGCTATATTTTTGGTATCACACCTCTTTCACCGGAAGAATTAATAAACCACATTATGAAATAAGAACGGACTACTTTTTTGGTAGAAATTCCTTTCTTCCTTATTTATCCCCTCTTTTGTTCTTAATTTATAGAACAGAAAAGGATAAAAGGTGGATAAAAATAAGAAAAGGATAAATTACAAAACTTACTAAATAGCTTATTCCTCTAATGAGAGCAGCAGAAAATAGATACTCTATTTCTACTGTTCTCATTTTATATATATATACAACTTGTCATAGTATAAAATCTCAAAACAATCTTTTAAAGTCAACTTAAGAGATACTTCTTAACTATTGTTGGGGTCTTCCTTCCGGCGAAGTTCTCGAAGAACTTAAT
>NZ_QTLM01000027.1:0-11160 GCF_003602695.1 Bacteroides sp. AM07-18 | reverse complement strand
TCCGGAAATTCATATCTGAATGCTATCCCGTCATCGAATGCCCTTACAACCAGGTTTATCAGACGGCCGGAATCTGACCGTTCCTGCATGGGAACGGTCATTTCATTGCAACGGCTACGTACACTACTTGTCTTGCCGACAATGAGCTTGTATGTCTCATCAATCTTTTTACGCTGCACCTTTCCTGCTTTAAGATTCCTTCCGAACTCTCCGCTATCAAAGCTGAAACCAAGCAAAGAATTTGCTATAAGAGACTGCTTCCTATAGTCGATGTCATATGAAACACTCTCCGGCGTTACTTTCAGAGAAAATCTAAGTTTTCCGTCAGGAGACGATACAGACATTCTCTGCTGTGCAGAAACAGCTATAAAACAAAATAGTGCAACACACAAAACAAGAAGTTTCTTCTTCTCTGTCATCTTAATCTGTCTTTGATTGTACATCCCTATCCTAATTGACCTCAATCCACAATCTTGCCTGAAACATTATAGCGTTTCACATCAATGTTGCCATAAACCACGTTCAACACAGGCTTTCCTGCTTTCCATTCAATAGTTCCGAAACCGGTATCAGTACTGATGAAACTTTTGAAATCACCAATCTTAGAATTGATGTACATGGTTTTGTCAACAGCATCATACCGCACTCCTGTAAGCCCCTGCAACATTCCATAGCTTGCCATGGCACGTGCATACCAATGCCCGCACTCTATCTCATTGAATGGGTTTCTTACTCTTCCATCATATCTCTCACGGCATTCACGGACAATATCCAAGCCCTTTTCCACCTCACCTTTCATCATCAAATGACTGGCAACCTGATATTCGATACCGGTCCAGACTTCATTGCTGTATACAAAAGGCAGTGACAGCATACCACCCTTCGGCCATGTGCAAAGCAATAATCCGCCATCCTTACCACAAGCATACACCGGTCTTTGAGGATTGAAATGGTCTACCAAGTCATGTTTCAGATTGTATTTGTGTACGGCCACCAGATGGCTCCTGACCTTTTCATTGTCCAGCACTTCATCCAGTCCGCATACGGAAGCCATCCACATCCCTAAAATTCCATCGGACAGACAACCGGTACCGTATTGGTATTTTGGCCCTTCTTCCTTCAGCAATTTCAGGGCCTCATCGGAATAACTTCCCCCGAAAGACATTACATCAACCGGATTGGGAGCCTGAAGCCCTTCCCACTGAATCTTCTGTATGAAATATTCTCCATCGAAGAGTGCAGTTTCCATATATTTCTTGCCCTTTGACAGCAGGGCCGTATATTCCTTAACGGGTTGCTTCAGCTCCTTGCCCATCTCTATAAACGCAGTCAAAGCTCCCAAATAGAAACTTGTACACATGCCGTCCGGTCCCCAGAACTCGATGTCATAAGTATTGTGGTGCGGCTCTTCAAGATAGCCCTTATGCAAGGGGTCCCATGTACGGATGCAATAGTCAAGACTCTTTTTCACTGCCGGGAAAAGGTCTTTCATCCACTGTGTATCCCCGCTGATACGCCATTCACGGTAAACTTTCATAATCCCGCCCAACTGTCCGTCGGCAGCAGCATGGAAGTTGTGAGGCGGTGCCGAAATAGGCAAGTTGACTCTAAAATTCTGGTGTCCTTCCGTATTCTGGCTTACCCTGAATTCCGTTTCACGCAAGGTTCTTTCCAAAGACGGGAACAAATGGGGCAAAGCCTGTGCATAGTTCCACACATGCGTACAACTTCCGTGACAAGAGCCAAAAGAATCCTGACATCCTTCCCAAGCCCAAAATCTTCCATCCCATTGACGTAATACCGTAGGAGATTTCAATATAGTTAAATTAGTAGCAACAGCCTCCAGTACTTCTGCCGGCAAAGAGGAACTATAGAATGCATCACTGAACAGCCGGCTGTTCTTTTCCAGCATCGCCTGATTTGCATCCCAATAGCCGATAACCTCATTCAAACTCTTGAAACGCTCCGAGTACCAAGGTCTGTAGGTAGCTTCGACATCTCCTTCATCTGCCAGGAATTGTTTTTCTTCCTCAGAAGAATCCACAACCTGCCAGTCTCCCCAACTGTTGCTTTCAAAATCGGCAAGTAAGGTGGATGTAGAAGACAAGTTGTAAATATCTTCATTCCTATTGTCTGTCAACACAAACTGGTCGGCCAGAATATGTCCCCACGGGTAAACATCCAAATCAATGACTTTCACAAAAGCCTTCTTTCCTTGATAAGGTTTCAAATCCCATACGGTTTCACTCAGAGTCTCCGTCTGATTTCCGACCGCCGTCTCTACAATCTTTCCGTCTACTACAAGATTTACAGAAGTACGGTCAGCCTGACTGCCTCCACCTACCAGAAACTTCAGATATCTTTTCCCAATATTGAACTCAGGAGACTGAATAATACCCGTCAGTCCATCTCCACCCTTATCGAACGAGTTCAGCAACTGCTTGCCGACAAAGCCGCTCACAGGTTGCTGACCGGAAGCCGTTCCCTTGCAGGGCATTCCCGTAAATGCCTGTCCTACCTTTCTGGCACCACCGATAGAAAGGTTTGAATCGGGCAGATACCAGCAGAAGTTTACCTTGACTGTTTTTGTCTCTCCCGGCTGCAACGTCAGCGGAACATAAACAGATGCTCCCGGAGCAACACCCTTAACCGGCTGCTTATCAGCAATCCGCCCATAGCGAATATTATCCCAAACCACAGTCTGCGGATCGAACCAGGCACCACGGAACCAACAATGGTCTACAACAGCAACAGCATTGTCCACATAAATAGCTAGCCCACTGTTGTTCTGATCGGATTCTAAAACAAACCCGTTCTTTACCCCTCGGATAGTACCCTGACCATCTATGAAATTTTTGGTATTATAAGAAAATACCGTCTCGATAGCCTTACCGGAAGTATTTGTAAATTGATATTCCAGTACTCCAACCGGCAAACTGGAATTGTCCACATCCGTCGGAATGAAAGGACTCCAACCCGTAATCTTTGCAGCCAAAGGCATATCCTTGTCTTTCAAATCTACAGTTGCAAAAGGGAAACGTGCCTGGAATACCGCTTCTTCAAAGCGTGGAAGACCGTACGTCTTGTCTCCCCTACCTAAACCACTCTGTGCAGGACCAAATAACTTCCAAGTCGGAACCTGCCCTTCCAATACCTTTGCTCCGTTCTCAACCCCCTTTACATAAATCGCAGCAAAGGTATACGGCTCATTCATCACATCAGGATGGTGTCTGAGAGACACATGCGAAATGGCACCGGTTCCCTCCAAACAGAACATTCCGGCGCCGATTCCCCCTATAGGAAATGCAATCTTATCCAGATATTCCTTTTGATACTTACCGTTAAACTCCCGCCCTTCACTGTTCTGGGACATTGCTTTACCCGGAAACAGTATAGCCACATTAAATAGGGCCAATAAGGTTAAAGTTGATCTTACCATAGTTGAATTATTAATGTTAACGAATCATTATTCTATTTTTCCAAATTTATCAAGGATGCGGTTGTACGCTTCAGCCGCTGCTCCATTTCCCCAATCATAGATTGTAAACTCACCCATACCTTCACCTGCCGGATTTGTACGGCCGCCATGCCCGTAATTTTCCATCATGAATCCATAATCCTCTGAAGCAAAGAACGGATGAACTTTTTCCCATTGCTGTTTGGTTTGAGGATTTTCAGTACAATACATCATTACAAAAGATGCCTTAAGTGCAGCATATCCCCGTTCTATATACTCTGGCTTATCAAGAAGTTTTCCATATTGAATGATGAGTTCGGAAAAAAGACTTTCGCGTGAATCATTCCATTCACCATCGGCATTCAACACACCAAAACCACCCAATACATTTACATACATGTATGGCGGCTGCCACGATGCTTGGGTCATCAGCAATTCATCAAGTGTACGCTGTCCATAATCAAGATATTCTTTATTTGAGGTAAGACGATAGCACTCCAGTAAGGCTTCAGCTGTCCAGAACATTGAAAAATTATTCTGTTTATGCATATTGTTCCGCAAAACTTTTTTACCTACCAAGTTATCCGAACCGTAACGAGAACAAGACCAATAGGTTTCAAAGTCTTCCCACTTCCCAACCGGGATAATTTCATGGATAACTGCATTCATAGCTCTAAATGCTGCCCGTTTATACTCTTCCTTATGTGTAAGCTCATACAGTTTAAGTAAAAAAGTAACTGATAAAGATGTTTCAGGAGAAGCATTCAAATGGTTCATCGGCTGCATTGTCTTTAAGTCAAGCCAGCCAGGGAAAAAACCATTTTCATACTGTATTCCAAGTAAAGCCATCGCATAATCTTCTGCATAAGCCAAAAGACGGGCATCTTTTTCTAATTCATCATACCACCGAAGCATCAACAATGCTGTCCAACTCATATCAAGAATATGATACGGAGATTCTTTCGGATTCCAGGTATAAGGATTTCTGTTGGAATTTCCCCAATAATAGGTATTCCACCCCTTGCTCCGATTATACTTTTTACCATCAATCTCTACTTCATGCATTTCCGTACCGATAAGTCCATAGAAAAAACCATTCCTCTGCGGAAATGACAGAGCCAGTTCTTTTGTCAAATTTGCTTTTGCAAGAAGCTCCCTATTACCGGTTCTTCTTGCATATCGATATAATCCACTTGCAGAACGCAATGAACTGAACCATGCCTGATTCCAGATAGAACGAAATTCACGTTCATTAATCTCTCCCGGATAATTAGGACTTTGAGTAACATTCACAATGAATACGGGAGCACCCACTTTTTTCCCATCTAACTCAAATTGCTGCCACACATTTTCTGACCATGAATTAAAAGCCCAATTATAAGTATGTTTCACATACGTTTCTAGGTTTTCCTTCACCGGATTACCTTTCTCATATGCAGCATGCCCCCATCGACTCCACATAAATTCTAACGGCTTATTAAAAGGATTCCGCAATACTTCCTTGCTATCAGAATACATCAAATAAAAGCCTATTTCAATATCTCCTTTTGGGTAAGTAGTTTCTTGATCACGCTCAAACAGAACGTGTTCGGATACATGGTTATTACACATTCCGAGAATAAGTGTATTAGAGGATGCGTCCATATCCATATACCATCGTACAGGAGTCCCCTTCTGCATAATATCCAAATCGGGAATAAGAATAAGAGTTTGATGATCGTCTGCTACAATAAGGGCAGGAGAACGGAATACATGTTGATCGATGACATTTCTATCAGTAGGAGTAAGATGTGGCGCCCAATGGAACGAAGGTAAAAAATCCGGCTTTACGGCTATACGCCAATCACCTTGTTGAACAGAGTTTTTAAGCGAAAAAGAAAGGTTTATGTACAAAGTGTTGTTATCTATCACTTTCACATGGCTTTTTCCTCTCTCAATTCCTAATAAATCATACTGTATAGCATCAATAGCTTTACTAAAATTTTTCGGAAAAACACCCTTATTCAACTCAATTCTCTCTTGTGCATCCCAATGCTCTTGAGCACAGATGCCTATGTTGGACATTATCATCCAAACAAAAGTTATAATTAATGTGCGTGTGTTCATGATATTATATTTATCAATATAATTAAAACTCTCCCATATCAGCCAATTCAGCCTTCATTAAAAAAACATTATAAGGCATCCACATTGACATCGTAAAATATAAATTATCACCAGTTACCGACAACGGATGAATGTAAGAACCATACAATTGGGCATACTCTCTACCATTAGCAAGCTCATAGGGTTCACTCCATGGGCCAGTTATGTCTTCTGCCGTACGCATAGTTATATTATATCTATCTGCATTGAAATAAGCAATTATCCATTTCTTATGTGTCTCGTTATATATAAAAGAAAGTTCACCAACCTTATCTTCTATTAATACTGTTGCCTCATTTTCATTGCCTTTTATCCATTGATTAGTAAAAGCATTCCAATATTCATAAGCTGTCTTATTCTCAATATCTGTTTCATGAAATCGTGCTAATTTAGCATTGCTATCCCTCCCCGTTTGAGTACCTATCATATAAACATATCCATCTTTCTTAAAGTACCCTACCTGGCCAAAAAAACTATAAGATGAGAAGGTTATATCTTTACATTTAGCCCATGTCAAACCATTATCAACCGACTTATATATTCCCGAATAATTTGTAATCCATCCCGTCCAATTTCTCATATTAAAATAATGCACATAATCTATTCCATTAGCACGAATAGCAGCTGTTGGGATAGAAGTCCAATCACCATTACCTGACGAATCTTTTCCCCCATATACTATCTCGCGGGCATACCCTTTATCATCAGTAGCCATATTGCTGAATGACAATCCATCTTCTAAATCATTATCCTCCGAGAAAGCCAGCACATTACTACGCCAACTCCCTCCGTTAGGTCCAGGATTAGCCAGATTAGGCTTAAAGTCATACCCAAAAGTATCACCAAAGAAAATTCCATATTTTCCGGGCTGCATCTCCCAAATAATGCCAAGATCTGTTCCTCCTACATTCCATTTTGTCGCAGTATTATTAGGGTTTGGGAAGTTTTCTCCGTCCATAGAACTACCAGTTACACGAGCAGTACGACTGACGCTTCGGATAAAGAATCCCCAACGGTTATCCACATTCAAAGAAAGGTCATTCGATTTGTTTCCATCTTTATAAACTGCTACCAATATCAATCTAAAATTCTGGGGATCCGTCTTCTGAACCACATAATTAAATACATAATCTGCAGTTAACTCATTTCTATCTATTTTGACTGAATAACTATTTCCTCCACTTTTTCGAACCATCAGATAATCTATGGCATCTATATTCTTAAAATTCAGAATCGTTGAAACAACCTTCGTGTCTTTATTTGGAATCAGAAAAGTTTTCGCAGAGATAATCTCATCAACTGGTATAAAAGGCTCATTTTCCTCTTTATCCGAACAAGAAAACAACAAGAATATAGAGAAAGAAAGAACCATAAATAGAATATTTTTCATAGCGTCTGTTTTAAGTCAGTTTACTGTATCTATAGATGCAGTACACGGGAAGCATAGAAATACCGGACTGCATCTATGATACAGCAAACTTTAATTATTGAATGTCAATTACCTGACCTTCGGAGTATATTCTGCTGGATATTCCGGTTTCTACAACTTCGTCTGTCAAGTTTCCTACCAATTTTACAACGAATCTGTACCTTTTATTCGCATCGATTGCAATGCCTTCGGCAAATGTCCCTTCATTACCAATGGTTATCACATCTCTATAGATGTCATTCTCCACTTTCTGAATACTTACTTCAAGAGGCCTCAAAAACTCATCAGGTATATTATCTGGAATTTGCCATGTCAACTTCACTGTATTCCCTTGTACTGAATAATCAAGGTTTTCCACTTTAGGCAAAATATAATGTGTTCCTTTACTGCCTACAACATCTCTGTCGTAACAACCAGTAAACAATAAACAAGTAAATATTACCATGCATATTCTTACTATATTTTTCATAATCATAATTCTAAAAGTTTAATATTAATATCCCGGATTTTGTGTATAATTACCTTTTGCCCACTTCATCTGAGCCTGTGATATGGGGAAGAATTCATCCCTACCAGCAGTAAAGCGTGCTATATTCATCCAGTCAAATCTATTTCTTTCCACTGCAAAATAAGCATTCATCGTTTTCTCCAGAGTTCCCCAACGCTGCAAGTCGAAGAAACGGCGTCCTTCACAAGCTAGTTCAAGACGGTTTTCCCATTCCATGGCCTTCCATGCAAATTCTTTGGTCCATGTACAATTCACACCAGGTTTATACAACTCACATTTGTAGTTCAGAATATAGCTTCCATCCGCAGTTTTCAGATTCTCAAGACTATTGGCGGCACGCTGACGAATTTTATTAATCAAAGGCAAAGCTTCATCTTGTCTGTCCAATTGAATTAGGACTTCTGCTTTCCATAGTATCACTTCATCATATCTGATTAATCTCTTGTTCATAGAGTTAAACTGCCAACCATCGTACAGCAAACAGTCACAATTAGGATGCGGTAATTCCTTCACAGATTTCAAATAACCATACTCAACACCATTACGAATACCACGAGCCTCAAAAATCAAATAAGGGTCATACTTCCAAGGCTGTCCGGGTGCACATATCGTATGACTGAAACGAGGGTCGAAAGTGTAGCGGTCGAAGAAAGCCTTATTACCGGCATCTACAAGTGTAATATCATCCGAACCATCGGCTTTCTTTATGTAATCACCATAGCAATCATCATTATAGGTATCAAACAACGGTAATCCATTTTCACCAGTCTTAAAAGCATTACCCATTGTATAGCTTGCATGATGGAAACCACAACACTGAAAACCTCCCCAATTCCACGGATGATTCAGTCCTTCACTTCTATTGATTTTACCCCCAGTAGAACTATTATCATTGATAGAATACTGAATCTCCCAAATGGATTCTTTCGTATTGTTATCAGACTCAATCATGAAATTCTCACCAAAATTGCTACATAAGTCCAAAGCTTTACCTTCTTGTTCCGTCAACTTGTTCAGATAAATCAAAGCTTCATTCAGCCGTTCTTTGTTTACATTAATCACCTGATGTCTCTCATCTTGCTCATAAGCCATAAACATCAATGTTCTTGCAACCATTGCCGTTGCCGCATTCTTATTGACTCTTCCTTTATCTATCTGTACTTCTGGAAGATATGACTCTGCATCCTTGAAATCCTTAAGAATTCTCTCCCACAGATACTGATCATTCGGATAGTTCTTGTCCCTATTCGGTACAGCCTCAAAATCTGCAGAAGTACCTGTTATAGTTTCATCCATGTAAGGTATATATTTGAAGAACTCTTTCAGTCTGAAATGAGTAAATCCGCGAAGAAACAGCATCTCACCCATTCGACTGTTCTTTACTGGAAAATCTTCTTCAGAAATCGGCTGCATTTTCTGGATTGCAGTATTACATCTTTGGATAACTTGATAAGAAACATACCAAGGGTAATCAATAGGCCAGCCATTAGGAGTCAAATTCACAAAGGTTTCCATATATCCCCATCCATCGCCGCCGTCCCAGACGCCTCCTCCTCCTTTATAAGAGTCATCAGAACGAAGAGAACCAGACCACCAAGGTGAGAATGGTGAATCCCAAGACGGAATATCTGTCATTCTTGCATAAGCAGCTGTTACAAAGCCTTCCATATCACTTGGTTTAACAAGCAAGTTCTCATCCAAAACTTGTTTGGGATTTACTTGTAGGAAATCCTCACATCCGGTCAAGCCGAATGTAGCGGTTAAAATCAATAATGATGATATAAACTTTTTCATTGTGTTTTTTTAATTAAAATGTAACATTAAGTCCGAAAGTCATTGTGAATGGAGTCAAATATCCATAACCAGACATTTCCGGGTCAAAACTTGTAAATTGGTCATCTCCCCAGAATTTCTTCAAAGTAAATACGTTTCTTGCAGAAGCATATACTCTCAAATTTTTCATCATCATCTTGTTGGTGATTTTAGCAGGAAAAGTATAACCCAATTCTATATTTCTCAACTTCAAGTAAGAACCATCTTCTATATAATAAGTAGACATTCTCTGTTCATTATTGGTCATAACATTTGTCATCGCCGGAATATCTGAATCAGGATTGTCAAACGACCAAGCATCCAATAATCTAGTCGGATGATTTTTTCCGACAGGAACGGAACCTGATATATGCCAAAAATCACTCTGACGCTTCCAATCATTACTTACCTGATTACCAAACACACCTTGGAAAAACATATTCAAATCAAAATTACGATATTTGAAATCGAAAGTGATTCCTCCAAAGAAATCTGGATCGGCTGTTCCGATATACGTTCTGTCAGTCAATTCATCTACACGACCATCACCATCCAAATCTTTATAACGAATTCGACCAATAGCTTTTCCTGGTTGTTCAGCATGGTTATCCACTTCCTCTTGTGTCTTGAAAATTCCATCAGCTACAAGACCATAAAATACATTGGGAGACCTACCAATAACGAAGTCACGGACACCATCTCCCGGATATTTATTAATTACGTTTTCAGGAAGCTCTGTCAATTTCGTCTTATAAGTACCTATATTTGCTGAAATAGTATACTGGAATTCGGCACTTGGGTCATTCCTAAAACTAACTTCAAATTCAAGACCTTGATTATTCATATTTGCACCATTAATCCAAGGTTCTCCACCTTCTCCCATCACAGCAATATAAGGAGTCTGTACAAGAATATCCTTTGTCTTCTTGAAATAGTATCCTAAAGAACCTGTAAGACGTTGGTTGAAAAATCCGAAGTCGACAGCCAAATCCGTCTGCGTAGTAGTTTCCCACTTCAAGTCAGGATTACCAAGCCAAGTTCTGTTATAACCGGAATACAAGGGACCGCTCTCATTACCCTGAATAGGATAAGATGTTCCAAAATAATTTGTTGTAAACGGAGTGGTAGTATATCCTCTCGGAAGACCTTGCACACTTCCGTTTGCTCCCCAGCTAGCACGTAATTTAAGATCGGACAGAAAGTCAAAATCTTCCATAAAAACTTCATCCTTGATTCTCCAACCAACGGAGAAAGCAGGGAAAGTAGCATAACGGTTATTCTCACCGAATAAAGAAGAACCGTCACGACGAACGGTAGCAGACAGCAAGTACTTTCCGTTATAAACATAGTTGGCCTTACCAAACAAAGAGAAATAGGTATATTCATCTGCAGAACTACCTAAGTTATATTTCTCTCCGGTAGTTACACCAATATGTGCAAAATCTCTATCTTCCAAATAAATACCTTCTCTTCTTGCAGAAAATCCTTCTTGAACGAATCTGGTTGCCTCAGTACCCAACACAACATCCAAATTGTGTTTACCAGTACTCAATGTATATGACAAAGTGTTAGTCCATACATAACTCAACGGATGTGATTGATAACTGCCTACATAGTTTTCTCCATCGCTATTTCTTCCTCCAGTTTCCGACCAAACACCATCAACAGCACGATTATAAGCATTGCCATAATCAAGACCGAACTGGGTTCTTGCCGAAATGCCTTTCCAAATATTCAAATCGAGGAAAATATTACCAATAATCTTCACCCTCAAATCCGCAACTAAGCTCTTCAGCGTCCTTCTTGCGT
>NZ_QTLM01000026.1:0-14306 GCF_003602695.1 Bacteroides sp. AM07-18 | reverse complement strand
TGTAGCTAACACTTGAAAAGGGACCCGGGTAGCATTTGAAACGTGTACCACCCGATAGGTTTTGCAAAGTTAATTAAATTTGTTTATTTATCATATCTTGTGTTTCTTTCATTCTGTACGATTTTCCCGTCATGTTCAGTAGAATCGCCTTGTGCGTTAGCCTGTCTACCATTGCTGTAACTAGTACTTTGTCTGCAATAATCTCGTCCCATCTGTTGAATGCGAGATTTGTTGTAATGACGGTTGTTTTCTTGTCAGTTCTGAGTGACAGATGGTTGAACAACATCTCCGCTCCCGCCTTGTCACAAGAAACGTATCCGAACTCGTCGCAGATGACCATGTCGTATCGTTCGAACTTGTTCTCGAGTGCCCTTAGTGTTATTGCGTTCCGGCATTCCCTTATCTGCGTAAGCAGTCTGGGCACGGAAGTGAACAGTACGGAGTATCCCGCGTTACAGGCCGCAATCCCCAAGGCTGTAGCCAGATGGGTCTTTCCGGTACCGGGATTCCCGTATAGTATAAGGTTGCGCCCTTCCTTGATGAAATCAAGTGTCTCAAGGTTTGGCAAGGCCTTCCGCGCTTCTGGCGGAAGCGCGTCCGTGTCTATTTCGTTGAGGTATCGCAACTGTGGGAACGCGGCATTTTTGATGCGATGCCGACGCTGGTTCTCCGAGCGGTTTTCTTTTTCCTGACGCAGGAGTTCGGCCGTGAACATCCACAGGTTCCATCGTTCATCAAGTCCTTGCTGTATAAGCAGGTCGATGTCGCGTCGTACCAGAGGGAGTTTGAGGTCGAAGGCATACGCACGTATCCGTTCGCGTATGGAGTCTTGATTTTCGTTTTGTTCCATTGCTATGCAATTTTTATGTTGTTAGACGGTAACTTTGTTTACAGGTTGTTGTGTGGCGCCACATCCGATCATCGCCGAAAGTGTGTCCAATGTCTGTGAGGCCGATTCTTCAATGGCGGTCTGTTGTGGATCGGACGGGGTCAGGGTGGCCGCGTCTTGACGGACGTTTGCGGTTCCATTGCCGTCACTGGCCAGCATCTCGGCGCTCAATTGTTCGGAAGACAGGCGTTTGAGTCCCCGGGAGGACAGACGGTCTGCCGCAGCCAGTATGTCGGCATAAGTGCGCTGGTTGTCACGGGTAAACACGAGCAGTTCGACAAACGATCTGGGAGAATCCGTAAAATGTTTGCGAAACAGTGCCGCCACGTCCGGGTGTACCTGTCGCATGGCCGTGGATCGTCCCAACGCCGCAGGCTTGCGAAGGAACGTGCCCAGATAGTGCATCAGGTCGATACACCAGTCACCGAGACGCCGGGAGCGTACATGCGTGGCTACCTTGTCGCGACCGTCAAGCACGACAATACGCTCGGAATACATCTTTATGGGTACCTCCCGACCGACAAGCCGGTCAGGCACAGAGTAATGCACACCATCGACGGTAATGGTGGAATACTTCCCGACACGGGCATGCCGCTGCTCAAAGCAGCCCATGTCACCGTGGTCAAGCGGCCGCAAAGCCGCAATATCGGCCTGTACGCGCTCCTTCTTCTCTTGCGCAGACATGTTGGAAGCCTCCCCGTTGAGCCTGTCACAGACCTTGTCAAGATGACACTGCGCCTGCTCCAGCGAACCGAAACGGACATCATAGGCGAAAGCCCGCCGGCGGATATGTTCCACCGAACGCTCCACCTTACCTTTCTCCCATCCCGAACGCGGATTACAGAAATGAGGGGTGAAACAATAGTGGAGTTCCATGCGGCGCAGGGCATCGGTATGTTCGCGCTCCTGTCCAAGGAACTTCTTGACGGCCACCCGCATGTTATCGTAGGCCATTACTTGCGGCGTGCCCCCCAAAGCACGGAAGCAGTTGCGGTGTGCTTCCATCAGGGCCAACGTGTCCTCGCGGGAGAACAGGTATGCCCGCCGCAGGTTGCTATGGTTCATCGTGAACACGGCCATGTGCAGCTTCGTCTTGACACCGGCAATCCAAAGTGTCAGCACGCCCCAGTCAAACTCGCACCGGAACCCCGGTTCATACTCCTGGCGGATGAACGCCGCCGGGGACTTGGCTGGAGCGGACACCGCCACTTCCAATGCACGGACATACTGGCATACCGTCGAATAGGCAATCTCTATGCCTTGATCGCGCAACCGGCGCCACATGTCAATCTTGCGCATCTGCTGCTTGCGCAATCCGGCCGCGGCATTAGACCGGTTGCGGGCCATGAAGCCGTCTATCGCCTCCATCACCTGCTGGTTCATCACTCTGCGGACACGTTTGCTGCTGTCATAGCGCACCGGCTGCTGCAGGTACGTGTCCATTGCTTCCGCATCGGGGTTGTCACCGACCGCTTGTTCGAAAGCCCGGAGATACTTGCGTACAGTCTTGCGGCTCATGCCGTTACGACGGGCGATCTCACGGATGCTCAATCCGTCACGCCTATAGGCGAGAATTATGGAATCTCTTTCTTCCATGTGGTACATATTATGAACGCCATTGGTTTTTATGAATATACCAATTTTGTTCGGTTAAACATACCCATGGGTGGGGCACTTTTTAAATGTTGTTCCGGGTCCCTTTTCAAGTGTTAGCTACACTTTTCAAAGTACGATGTCATCGTCACCGTCTTTTGGAACGAGTTCAGTGATGTAGTGCCGCAGGGCAATGCCAAGACCCTTGCCTTGCAGCTCCTTCCGGTTTGTGAAGAAGTGTTTGCCAAATACCCCCTTTCCGATGATTTTCAGTTCGAGCCTGCTTTCGACAACCTCTATACGGAAATCACAGGTACCATCTTAATCTGGTTGGACGAGAATGGCATACAATAAGAAAGCGCACCTGAAAGACAATATCGAAGCAATCAAACTGGCATTTGCATTGGAGCGTGAAGGGCGCACCGCCACCCCCGAAGAACAGGCAGTCTTGCGTGCCTATTCCGGTTTCGGTGGGATCAAGGCAGTGCTCAATCCCGCTTCCAGCCTTGCCGACGTTGCCCGTTGGACAAAGAGCGACCGCGAGTTGTTCCCACTTGTTTCCCAGCTCCACAGCGTCATCCGCAGCCATTCAAAAGACGAAGCGGAATACAAGCGTTACTTTTCCAGTTTGAAAAACTCTGTCCTGACGGCGTTCTACACGCCACAGGACATTGTATCGGTTCTTGCTTCCGAATTGGGCAACTACGGAATTGCCCCGTCCCGTTTCCTCGACCCGTCGAGCGGAACCGGAGTATTTGTCGATGCTTTCCAACAACATTCCGCACAACAGCAGCTATCTGAACAACAGCTATCTGAACAGCAGTCATCTGAACAGCAACCCGCCGAACAGCAGTCCGTTGAACAGCAGCCCTCTCGCACCGGCTTATCCCCAACCGGATTACCCCGTCCCGAAGTAGTCTGCTTTGAAAAAGACCTTCTGACCGGCAAAAATCTCTCTCACCTTCACCCCGAAGCTAAAGTAGAAATTACCGGTTTCGAGGATAGCGGGCTTCGTTACCTGAACCGTTTCGACATCACCGCTTCCAACATTCCCTTTGGCGATGTGGCGGTTTTCGACCCCTCATTCACCAAAAGCAAGAGCCTTGTCCGTCAGCACGCCGCCAAGAGCCTGCACAACTATTTCTTTCTGAAGGGACTGGACAACATTCGCGAAGGGGGCATATTAGCTTTTATCACCTCGCAGGGCGTACTGGACTCCCCGGCGAATGAAAACATCCGCTACCAGCTCATGCAACATTCCCATTTGGTGTCCGCCATCCGTCTGCCCAACAACCTCTTTACAGACGGTGCAGGCACCGAAGTTGGCAGTGACCTGATTATCCTTCAGAAGAAATCCGATAAGACAGAGCCGCTTACCGATGACGAACATGCGTTCATCGCCTCCAGCCCGCGACCGGAGGGGTTCAGCACGAATGACTACATCTTCCGGAATATCCCCATCATCCATACCAAAGCCAGTGTAGATACCGACCCCTACGGGCATACCGCAATGGTTTACATCCACGAAGGTGGTTTGTCCGGTATCACTTCCCAGCTCCGGAGCTTGCTTCGCAACGACTTCTACCGCCGGTTGAACGTACCCCTCTATCAACAATTCCTCCCGTTGGAAGAACAGCAGAGCAGGGCACAGGTGCAGCATACCCAACCCACACAGCCAAGTGAAGCACCGGAACAAACCAAAGAAGTGGAACAAGCACCGGAGCAAGTTAAAGCACCGAAGCCTGCCCCAACCGAACCAAAGACCGTTTCACCCGAACCCAAAGCGACTTTGTTCAATTCTGGTACCGCTTCACCTGAATCGGCGGCGACTGCTGTATCAGCCTCTCCGGTAGTCGGCACACCCGAACCGAAAGAAGAAATCGAACTTTCCCTTTTCTCTCCCTCGGTATTGAGCCTGTACGACCTCTTTGAGTTCACAGCAGAAGAGCGTACCCAGATAACCCCGAAACGTGGCAAACGCCGTTCCGCATCCTCCGCCCGAAAACAGCCCGTACAAGGCAATCTTTTCGGCGAACCGGCTACCGGTACAGCCCAATCCACCGGCAAGAAGTCCAAAGGAAAGTCCATAGTGAACCCCACTGTCACTCCAACAGCCTCCGGTGTCCCCACCGGTGATAACAAAATCCCGTTGCGGACAGAAACCAAAATCGAAGACCAGGCAGCAACAGAAGCGGCAAGAATCGCCGCCGAAGAGGAACGCAAACAGCGGATGCAGCCCCGTCCATACCCCAACGAAATCCCGTCCCACTACAAAGACGGCTCATTGGTAGTTCTGGACAACAGTATCGGTTATATCCGCAACACCCAATTTGCCCCCATGTTCCACCCCCTCGAACTGCCCGACCGACAGTTCCGCAAACTCTCGCTCTATGTCGAAATCCGTGATACCTATCACGACCTCTACAACAGCGAAGCCTCCGAACGCAAAGAAAACACCGTCCGGCGCGACCGGCTCAACACGCTGTACGATGATTTCATCCGTCAGTTCGGCAACCTGAACAGCCCGAAGAACATAGACCTGATCCGTATGGACAACGACAACCGGACAATCCTCTCACTAGAACGCTACAAAGACGGTCAGGCACTCAAAGCCGACATCTTCGACCATCCCGTAGCCTTCAACAAGAACGAGCTGACCCATGTCGATACCTCCGAAGAAGCCCTTGCCGCATCCCTCAACAAATACGGCAATGTCAACCTCGAATACATGGCAAGGCTTACCGACAAGACCGAAGACACCCTGCTCGATGACCTCAAAGGCCGTGTATTCTTCAATCCGCTCATCAAAGGTTACGAGATAGCCGACAAATTCATAGCCGGTAACGTCATTTCCAAAGCCGAAATGATAGAGGACTACATCGCGAACCACCCCGGCAACGACCGTGCCTCACAGTCGCTCGATGCCCTGCGTGCCGCCTTTCCCGTACCCATCCCGTTTGAAGAACTCGACTTCAATTTCGGCGAACGCTGGATACCGATGGGCATCTACGAGAAATACGCCTCCCGTCTTTTCGAT
This sequence comes from Bacteroides sp. AM07-18, assembly GCF_003602695.1. Classification (NCBI taxonomy): domain Bacteria; kingdom Pseudomonadati; phylum Bacteroidota; class Bacteroidia; order Bacteroidales; family Bacteroidaceae; genus Bacteroides; species Bacteroides sp. AM07-18. Next base: position 8,787 of record NZ_QTLM01000026.1, on the reverse strand, counting down.
ACCGATGTCAGGATCACCTACGCCGCCAGCCGCGACGAGTTCAGCGTCAACGCATCCGCCCGTGGCAACGTCCGCATCCGCGAACAATATTGCGTCAAGGCCGAGAGCCGCCGTTACGACGGACTCAACCTGATGAAGCACGCCATTCGGAACACCTCGCCCGACATCACCAAAAAAGTACAGGTAGGCGATGATGTAGTCAAAGTCCGCGACACCGAAGCCATCCAGCTTGCCAACAGCAAGATAGATGAAATCCGCAATGGATTCAGCGAATGGCTGAAAGAACAGTCCCCGGAGTTCAAACAGCGGCTCACCGACATGTACAACCGCAAGTTCAACAACTCCGTCAAGCCCAAGTACGACGGCTCCATGCAGTCCTTTCCTGACCTTGACCTCAAAGCGTTGGGCATCCCCGACCTCTACGCCAGTCAGAAAGACGCCGTCTGGATGACCAAAATCAACGGCGGTGGCATCATCGACCACGAAGTCGGCGGCGGCAAAACCCTGATTATGTGTGCAGCAGCCTACGAGATGAAGCGTTTGGGATTGGCGAACAAACCGATGATTATCGGTCTGAAAGCCAATATCCACGAGATAGCCCAGACCTTCAAGACCGCCTATCCCAACGCCCGCGTCCTCTATCCCGGCAAAGAAGATTTCACCCCTGAAAACCGTGTCCGCATCATGCGTGAGATGCAGAACAACGATTGGGATGCCATCATCCTCTCTCACGAGCAGTTCGGCATGATCCCCCAATCCTCGGAGATACAGAAACAAATCTTGCAGCAGGAACTGGACAGTGTGGAAGAGAACCTCGAAGTCCTCACCCAGCAGGGTGAAGACGTTTCCAATGGTATGCTCAAAGGCGTGGAAAAACGCAAGGCGAACCTCGAAGCCAAAATCAAGGCACTCACTTTCGACATCGAGAACCGCAAGGACGATGTCGTGGACTTCAAGCTCATGGGCATCGACCACCTGCTCGTGGACGAATCGCACAAATTTAAAAATTTGATGTTCACCACCCGCCACGACCGCGTAGCCGGTCTGGGCAACAGCGAAGGCAGCCAGCGTGCCCTGAACATGCTTTTCGCCCTCCGCACCATTCAGGAGCGTACCGGCAAGGATTTGGGAGCCACCTTCCTGTCCGGCACCACCATCTCCAACAGCCTGACCGAGTTATATTTGCTTTTTAAATACCTCCGTCCCAAGGAACTGGAACGTCAGGGCATCAACACCTTCGACGCATGGGCGGCGGTCTTTGCCAAAAAGTCCATCGACTACGAGTTCTCCGTCACCAACGAAATCATCCAGAAGGAGCGGTTCCGTTACTTTATCAAAGTCCCGGAGCTTGCCGCCATGTACAACGAAATCACCGATTTCCGTACCGCCGAAGACATCGGCATCGACCGCCCCCGGAAGAACGAGATATTGCACAATATCCCGCCCACGCCCGACCAGCAGGACTTTATCCAGCGATTGGTAGCATTTGCCAAGTCCGGCAACGCCACCGTCCTCGGACGTCCCCCGTTAAGCCGTCGGGAAGAAAAAGCCAAGATGCTCATTGCCACCAACTATGCCCGCAAGATGTCCCTCGACATGCGCCTTATCGACGAGGACAAATACGACGACCACATAGATAACAAAGCCACCCATTGCGCCGCCCTGATAAACCAATATTATCAGAAATATGACGAGCACAAAGGCACCCAGTTCGTCTTTTCGGACTTGGGCACCTACAAACCCGGTCAGTGGAACACATACAGCGAAATCAAGCGCAAATTGGTGGACGACTATGGCATCCCGGCAGACCAAGTACGCTTCATTCAGGAAGCCAAGACCGAAAAGTCCCGCAAAGCCATGATCGCAGCTATGAACAAAGGCAAAATCCGCGTCCTCTTCGGCTCCACCGAAATGTTGGGTACCGGAGTCAACGCCCAACGCAGGTGTGTCGCCATCCACCAGCTCGACATTCCCTGGACGCCCAAAGATTTGGAGCAACGCAACGGCCGTGGCGTAAGAAAAGGCAACGAGATAGCCAAACTCTTTGCCGACAACAAAGTCGATATAATCAACTACGCCGTCGAGAAATCCCTCGACAGCTACAAATTCAACCTGCTTCACAACAAGCAGTTGTTCATCACCCAGCTCAAAAAAGGCACGATGGGTGCCCGTACCATCGACGAGGGCAGCATGGACGAGCAAGGCGGCATGAACTTCTCCGAGTACGTCGCCATCCTCTCCGGCAACACCGACCTGCTCGACAAAGCCAAGCTGGAGAAGCAAATAGCCTCCCTCGAAAGCGAGCGCAAATCCTTCCACCGTGGCAAATCCTCCGCCGAAGCCAAACTGGAAAACATCATGCAGACCGTCACCAAGAACGGCGACCTGATCGCCCGTATCACAACGGACTTGAACCACTTTCGGCAGCGCGCCCAGCGTGACAACCAAGGCAACCCCCTCAATCTTATCGAACTGGACGGTGTCAAAGGCAACGACCCCAAACTCATCGCCAAAAAGCTCGCCGAGATAGAGGACAAATCCCGTACCCACGGCACATCCCAGCCCATCGGCAAGCTCTACGACTTCGACCTTTTAGTAAAGACCGAAGCCAGCATGAAAGACGGCTTCGACTTCATCGAAAACCGCTTCTTCGTCCGTGGCGAAGGCAACATCCTGTACAACTTCAACGGTGGCAGGCTGGCAAAAGACCCCAACATTGCCGCCCAGATGTTCCTCCGCACCTTCGAAACCGTTCCCCCTCTTCTGGAGAAATACCAAAAAGAAGTGGAACAGATTTCCAAGGACATCCCCATCCTTCAGGAAGTAGTCAAAGAAACGTGGAAAAAGGAAGACCAGCTCAAACAGCTCAAATCCGACCTTGCCGCCCTCGACCGCAAGATCCAACTCCCCCTCAAACCCGTCAAACAGAATGAAGACAGCAACAGCAAAGACGAGAGCCAAACCGAAAATAAAGGTCATGGCACCCCTTATGACCACCAGATGCCCGACTTCATAAAGAATGCGTCAGCACCCAAACATGCTGTTCCGCCGCCCTCCATCAGCATCAAAGCTGCCCTAAATCGCACCCCCATTGCCGACATAGGAGCCATCCCCAACAAGGATGCCCCCAATGCTCCCCAATCCGAGCAAGAAAGTTTTAAATCCAAACCCAAGCTAAAGTTATAGTTACGATAGTTGGCGCTCTAAAACAAAACCACTCTGTCAACTTCTAAACTGAAGTGACGGAGTGGTTTTATAATTCCCTATTTCAACTTTACATTAAGAAAAGTTTGCAAAAAATAAGATAATCACTTCTATCGGCGATATTCAATCTCGCTTTTCCAAGAATATAATAAATCTGCCATTAGTCTATAGTTTTGAATCTCCTTGTTTACTAACAAGTCTGCTATTCGTTTATTTATATATAATTTTATCTTGTTGTAAAATATCAATAACGAATCACAACCACAGCAATCTATTGTATGAAGAATAATATCGACGATATATTTCTTATAGAGTTCAATATCTGTTTCGTCAATTCCACACATATAATGAATATCCCCCAAATCTCTTTCTGATATTATTTCTAAATAATCAGTGGGTATATCTCCAAAACCTATATATGATTGCGCTTTACCACTTAAATACTCGCTAGAACGACATGACAAGAAAAAACAATTATGATTTTGAAATAGGCTTAAATCATCCGCAGAAAATAATACTTTTTTCTTGTTCTCTTCAGGTGTTCCATATAAACAATAGCTGGCTCCATGCCCCAAAAAAACAATAAAACTTGGTTGTTCTAAGTTCGATAGGTCATCTTTCATTTTATTTACACTATTTGTGTCATTAGTATCAAAACGATAATCTATAAAATTAGATTCTTTCTGTAACCTTTCAAAAATAGGTAATAAAAATTCTGTAGTTTTATCTATAGGATATATACAAACTATTTTATTATTCATCTTCTGAATTAATCTCTATTAAGTAAGCTATCGCTTGCTCTAGTAATTCTTCTTGAAACTCTCTCCCTTGTGGCGTCTGTTTTTCTATTTCATTTGCAATGTCTTCCAATTTCTTTCCTACAAATGGCTTATAGCAAGACTTAAATTCCATATCTGAATGTTCTCTAATTTTCTGCAATAACAGAGCCGATATTTGGATTCTTTTATCTTTTAGTAATTTTCTTATAGTAGCAGGATAATCTGTCCTTTCTACATAATCAACGATATTATACTTCATTAATTTTCTAATGCCCTTTATTAATTCCTCTGCATTCTTAGTTTTATATTCACCTAATACAGATTGAATCACTTCTTCCAATTTACCGGAATATAATAATACAGGAACACCAGTCCTTATTTTTCGTATAACCTCTATTACTTGAATACCATTTATTTTTTCATCGGACAAATCAAAATCTGTTGCAATAATATCAACAGATTTGCCATTCATTGCATCCTCTATTTTTGCTTTTAATTTGTCCATATCAATATTGTTCTCATCATCCAATACTTCAGGATCTGTTGTGTTGATAAGAATACCGTCAACGTAATAACCCTCCTTTTTTAAAGGAACTACTACATCAGAATCAAAAACTCTTTGTTGATCCTTGTCATCTATTATTATACATAGTTTATCGCTCATCTAAATGTTAATCTAAAAGTTGCACCACGTTCATAATGTAATCCATTGCCAAGAAACACTATGTCACCTTTCAATTCACGCCTCATTGTCTCTTTTATAGTATTTAATCCTATACCTGATCCTCCTCTCTTATTTGTTATCCCAAGTTCGAAAATAACATCAGGAGAAAACTTTTCTAAATCAACCCCAAGCCCATTGTCTGAAAAATCTACTATTAACTGATTATGCTCCTTTGCAAAATCAATATGAATTTTAGAAGCTCCTGCTTTTACTGAATTATTTATCAAATTATCAAGTATAACAGATAAATCCAATAAAGGTATTTTTTTTATAACTACATCTGTAAAATCAATATGAAAAGTTATTTCTTCCAATGTAGACTTATAGTTAGGTAAATATTCCTGTATGTATTCAGCGATATCTACTTTCGTGTGTTCTTTTAGGATAGCAATATCTGCTTTTGTTAAGAGTTTGCTTAACTTATTTATTCGTTCTACATGAAAAAATATGTAATCCAAATCTTCACGTATCTTTTGTGATTGAGAAATCGATTCTAATTCCCTGCTTATATTTTTTGCAGCAGCAGATAATTCATTGGAGGATATCTTTATTGTATGTAATATGTCTTCAGCCTCCTTTGTGATATTTCGTGTAGAAACAAGATATTTGTTTTTAGATTTTTCAACATCTCTTTCTATTTCAATCCGCTTTTTGTCTTCTTCGGCTTTTTTTCTCTTTTCTTCTTCTTCAATTTTCTGTTGTTCAGCTTCCTTACGTTTTATTTCTTCTTCTCTACGTCTAAGTTCTGCCTCTTTTGCCTGTAACTGGGCTATTTTTTTCTGCTCTTCTTCTTCCTTTCGACGTCGTTCTGCCTCTTTCTTGGCAATTTCAGCAAGTCTTGCTTTTTCTTCTGCCTCAATGCGTTTCCGTTCTGCTTCAATTGCCTTTTGTTCAGCTAATTCGTTTGCTTTTTGAAGCTCTAATATTCTCCGTTTTGCTTCGTCTATATTGAATAACAAATCACTATCATTCATGTCAATAGCAATTTTCTCTAAATCAGCAATGAATTGTGGTTTAATTTCTTCAGACACTTGTGGATTTGAAAGAATATTCGCTAATTCTTTATTATAATAAAGAACTTCAACATTATTATCTTTGGTCAAAGTCTTTATTAACTGAATGAAATCGATCTTACTGCCAATACTGGAAGAGAATACATAATCAGGAGATTCATCCATTTTATCAGCTTCTAGTAATTTTCGTCTCTCTTCATTTGCTTCCATTTCATCATGGAAGTAATCTCTTCTTAAAAAAGCTTCTCCCCATAATACTCCTGTTACATATCTTTCTAACCTACGATGCGCTATTTTAAATAACTCAAATAGTTGTTTTGAAACATCAGTTTCTATCAGTCCTCCATCTCTACTTGAAACTTCTTTCAAATCTTCAACGTTATCTGTTATTATATCAACACGACCGAATAAGTCTCTTGAACCCAAAAAACGTCTATTACCTTGTTGTGCCCTATAATCAAGACTCCAACTATCATCACTAGGAGCCCCAAATGGCATAATTCGAAAACCATTCCTAAATAAAAATATTGAACCATAATTGACAGGTTCAACCCCCATCAATTTTGTAAAATTAACTTTTGCTGATCTGTTGAGATAATACAAACTGATCCGAACATCTTTTAACTCAGAAAAATGAATGTTGTTTTCAGAAATCTTATATATGTCAACGCCTCTATCTGCAATTTTTGTATAAATTCGACTACCGCTAAGTTTTATATCAATTAAAGTTGTTTTAATATTTAAAATACTAGATATGCTGTTTGTCAGGATTCCATTAACGATATCCCTATCATGTTTATTATTTGATCTTTCTTCTTTGTCTTTTTCTAACTCTCTTTCGCATATAATTTCAATTTCAAAATCGTTAGCTTCTGATAACGGATTAATTAATTTTTCTAGAGATCGTTTTAACTCTAGAATTTTTTTTCTACTCCAGATTGATTTCTTATCCAATGAAGAAATCTCTAATACAGTGCCTGTCGTTCCATTATTAGGAAACAGTATACCTGTTTCTTTTTGAGCATATTCAACATCAATTTGAGCAAATTCAGTTTTTTGATCCTGCTCGAATCGCCCCCAGTCTACATAAATTTGCTCAATATGGGAAGAAAGAGATGATTTTGTAGAAAGCAATAGTTTTTTACCTAATCGATCGCATGAAAAACGACCAATGCCTTTAGCACCAGCATAATGCCTCTTAATGTTATCCCTATATGATGCATTTTTAATATCACGATCTTCACTACCATCTTTTTTTGCAGAGAATCCTAGAAAAAGCCATTTATCACGTACATCATTAAAGGTCATCCCCTTACCATTATCTGCAATAATAATTTTATCTTCTTCAAAAGTTATTTCCACCTTTGTCGCATATGCATCATAGGAATTTTTTACTAATTCAAATATTGCAACATTATCATTAGTAATAAGGTCTTTGCCTATAAGATCTTTTAAAGCCGAACTTATTTTAAATCGCATCTGTTCCATCATTCAATATTTCAATAAGTACTCGACCTGCTAATTCTGCAAACAATGGCGGTATTGCATTACCTATTTGGGTATAACGTGGCACTTCCTTTTTTCGCATATCTCCACCTGTAGTATATTTCATTTTAAATTGATACCAATCTGGAAAAGATTGGATTCTAGCATACTCTCTAACTGTTAAAATTCTTGGTTCTGCATAATGGACATAATCATCAGGATGACTTGTTAATGTTGGCGAAACATCATTCATATTTAATAAGGTAAGTCCTCTCTTTTTTATATGCCATTGCTCCCTTTCTTTATTTGTAATTCTTTTACCCTTAGTCGGATAATATGCAATTAAATTAGTAAATACTTTTTGGGTGAAACTATTATGATGAGCGAAACTATGACTATCAGGAATACTCTTGCTATCAATATTATTTCGCATCATTCGCTGATAATTTGAATTGATATCACCATAAACCCCTGAATTGAATCCTTTTCTATCAGGTGTTGGGATTTCTCCATTCTTTTGGAACAAATCAGATATAGCATCTTGAAGAGAAACAAAACTTTCTATTCCTTTATTTTTCAAATAGTCCGTCTTAAGTTCTTCTAAAAGAGTTTCAAAATTTTCAGCGTTTCCTCCCATTATTCCAACTAAAATAAAACGCTTGCGTCTTTGAGGAACTCCATATTTTGAAAAGTCAATAATATGTGGTTTAACATTATACCCTAACTCTTTAAGTTCATTAATTACAACTTCAGAATATGGAATAGCATCCTTATTCGTCTTTTTATTAAAAGCAAAAGTAAAACCTTTTACATTTTCGAACAATATCATTTTAGGTTTCACTAATTTAATAAATTGAATATAGGAAAAGACTAATTGATTTCTAGTGTCATTTTCTACTCTTTTGCCTGCCATTGAAAATCCTTGACATGGCGGTCCACCTGCAACAAGATCAATAGTTCCTTGAAGTCTTTTTAACTCCTCTTGATAATTATCCAAAACTTCATTTATGTCATGATTAGAAATACTTAACCAAGATGGCCAATCAAAGTGTTTTCTATTTTCTATTAAGTTATATTTCAATGTTTCAAATGCAAAAGGGCTCTTTTCTATAGCAAAGACACCTTTCCAACCAGAAAGGTGCAATCCTAGAGAAAGCCCACCACAGCCGGCAAACAAATCTATATATTTTCTTGGTTTCAATTCACCCATTATAATCATAATTTCTTGTAATACGCAAAATTAGCAAATTAATTATTAGATGCAAAATATTAATCAACCTAAAACATAGAGATATTTGAAATTCATATCATCTTTCTTTATTGGGGTTCTTTGTAATCCTACTCCAGTACATATCTTCGCTATTAGTATCTGTTTCTTCACAGTCTTTTTTAGCAGCATATTATCATCCTTCGTACATTCTTCCGTCTTATCTTTCCCTACATTTCCCCGTCGAAATACCGCCGTATAAACTCATGCAAGTCCTTCTCCCTATAATACGTCTTATGCAGGATCGTGTGATACTTCAACCCATTATCCCTATTGTAGCTAACACTTGAAAAGGGACCCGGAACAACATTTAAA